>CBIFVU010000140.1:0-10243 GCA_966185905.1 uncultured Lysobacter sp. | reverse complement strand
GCACCTACACCTGCACCAACGCCACCTCCGGCGGCACTCCGGGCAGCAGCGGCAACGGCAGCGACTTCACCCTGACCCCGCAGCCCGGCGACGACATCACTTGCGTCTTCGTCAACACCCGCAAGCCGCAGGCCGACCTGACCATCGCCAAGACCAACAACACCGACCAAGTGCTCGACGGCAGCACCACCCGGTACACCATCACCGTCGGCAACAATGGGCCCGATCCGGTCACCGGAGCGCGGGTGGCCGACCAGCCTGGCGCGGGCCTGGACTGCCCGGCCGAAGGCGCTTCCACGGTGGTGGAGTGCACGTCCAACCCCGCTGGGGCCTGCGACGGGCCTTACCAAGTCTCCGACTTGACCGGAGGCGGCATCGTGCTCGGCGAGCTGCCCAGCGGCGGCACCGTCACCTTGGTGTTCGCCTGCAGCGTGTTCGGAGCGCTGTAAGCCTGGGCCGGCGGGAGGGGCGCCCTGGCGCAGGGCAGTAACGCCGGAGCGCGTGCCCAGCGCACTCGTCCGCATGTGGCTGCGAGCGAGTGCGGGTCCGCCTGGGCCGGGGCCCACCGGTGGCCGCGCGCGCGGAACGACGGCGGGCCTGTTTCGCTTCCGCCCGAACGTTCGTTCGGGTTTTGCCGAATGTGTTGCGTCGCCGCGTGACCCCCGCCGGCGGGCTGGCTACTTTGCGCCGGTCCGGGCATCGACGGATTCCCCCAATGCGGCGCAGGCCGCTCGTCGCCGCCGATTGCGTATCCCCTCAGGATGCCGCCCGAGATCGAACCGCCATCGCGCCCGGCATCGCGCGCGCTGGCCGCACGACGCCGGTCCGCAGTCCACAAACTTGGGGGAAAACCAGATGATCGCTCGCCTGCCGGGCCGCACTTGCTTGTCCTTGGCCGTCGCACTGGGCGCGGCCGCGCTCGCCGCCGATGCGCGCGCGCAGCAGTCCGCGCCGGCCGCCGCCGCCGAAGAGGAGGCCAAGACCCTGGCCGGCCTCACCGTCACCGCGCAGAAGCGCGAGGAGGCGATGCAGGACGTGCCGATCTCGATCACCGCCTTGCCCGAGCGCCTGCTGCAGGACACCGGCGTGCGCGACGTCAAGGACGTGCAGTTGCTGGTGCCGGGCCTGACCGTCAGCAGCACTCAGAGCGAGGTGCAGACCGTCGCGCGCATCCGCGGCATCGGCACGGTCGGCGACAACGCCGGCCTGGAGTCCTCGGTCGGCGTGGTCATCGATGGCGTCTACCGCCCGCGCAACGGCGTGGGCTTCGGCGACCTGGGCGAGATCGAGCGCATCGAAGTGCTCAAGGGCCCGCAAGGCACGGTGTTCGGCAAGAACACCTCGGCCGGCGTGATCAACGTCATCACCCGCCGTCCCGGCTACGACACCACCGTCGAGGGCGAACTGACGGTCGGCAACTACGGCGCGCTCGGCGCCGCCGGTTCGCTCAACACCGCCCTGGGCGAGCGCGCGGCGGTGCGAGTGTACGCGGCCAAGCGCAAGCGCGACGGCTTCACCGACGTGGAGACCGGGCGCGGCCCGCGCGCCGAACGCGAGGACGGCGACCAGAATTTCCACACCCTGCGCGGACAACTGCTGCTGGAGCCGACCGACACCCTCGACATCAACCTGATCGCCGACTACGCCAGCCGCGAGGAGAACTGCTGCGTCGGCCTGACCACGGTGCGCGGGCCGACTGCGGCGATCATCAACGCCCTGGTCGGCGGCGTCGGCGTGGCCCCGGTCGCCGACCCTTACGCGCGCCGCGCCTGGAGCAACCGGCCCACCACGCAGGACATCAAGGACAAGGGCGTCTCGGCCGAGATCAACTGGGACACGCCGTGGTTCGGCGGCGCCACCCTGACCTCGATCACCGCCGCGCGCGACTGGAAGGCGATCAACGGCCTGGACTTCGATTTCACCACCGCCGACATGATCTACCGTGCGCCCGACCCGAACGAGTCCTTCACCGGCTTCAAGCAGTTCAGCCAGGAACTGCGCCTGACCGGCGCCACCGACCGGCTGGACTGGATGGTCGGGCTGTTCTATGCGGATGAAGACCTCAAGCGCAACGATTCCTACCGCCTCGGCGCGCACTACGAGCCCTACCTGGCCACCGCCGTGCTGAGCCAGATCGCCGCGCGCTTCCCCGCCGGCGTGGTCAACACCGCCAACCCAGCGGGCTTCCTCGCCCAAGCCAGCGGCCGCCCCTTCGGCACCGGCTTCGGCGGCCTGGGCGCGCTCGACCGCTACCAGCAGAACAGCACCAGCGTGGCCTTGTTCAGCAACAACACCTGGCACGCCACCGACCGCCTCGACCTCACCCTGGGCCTGCGCTACACCAAGGAGAACAAGGAGCTGGACTCGGTCTATTCCAACCCCAACGGCGGGTTGGGCTGCGGCGCGGCCCTGGCCAACCCGGCGCGGGTCGGCCAGGCGCTGGCCGCGCGCGGCGTGCCGCTGGCGGCGGTGGGCGCGTTGGTGCCGCAGGTGGTCGGCTTCATGTGCCTGCCCTGGGCCAACACCCTGCACAACGGCCGCGCCACCCAGCAAGAGCGCGACGAGAAGGAATGGTCGGGCACGCTCAAGGCCGCCTACCGCTGGAACGAGCACGTCATGGGCTATGCCTCGGCCGCGCGCGGCTACAAGGCCGGCGGTTTCAACCTCGACCGCGTGCAGTCCTCCAACGGCCTCTCCTCCGGCACCGCCGGCATCGCCCCGGTGGACGACACCTCGTTCCCCGGCGAGTTCGTCGACAGCTACGAACTCGGCGCCAAGACCACCTGGGCCGGCGGCAATCTGTTGCTCAACGCCACCTTGTTCCACCAGACCTACAGCGATTTCCAGCTCAACAGCTTCCTCGGCACCAGCTTCGTGGTGCGCTCCATCCCCGAAGTGGTGTCGCAGGGCATCGACACCGAAGTGCTGTGGCAGACCGGGATCCAGGGCCTGATGCTGCAGGGCGGGGTGATGTACGCCGATACCCGCTACGGCGACGACCCGCTGCCCGATGCCGACCTGGCCAAGCTGCCGGGCGCGCGCGCCAGCTTCGCCCCGCTGTGGTCGGCCTCGGCCTCGGTGACCTACCAATGGGACTTCGGCGCCGACCTGGTTGCGCGCTTCAACCTCGGCGCCAAGTACTCCTCCGACTACAACAGCGGCTCGGACCTGGACCCGGAGAAAGGCCAGGACGCCTACACCGTGGTCAATGCGCGGGTCGGCATCGGCGCGCGCGACCGGCGCTGGTCGGTGGAAGCCTGGGCGATGAACCTGTTCGACGAGGAATACAAGCAGGTCGGCTTCGATGCGCCCTTGCAGACCGGCTCGTGGAACGCCTTCCTGGGCGCGCCGCGCACCTACGGCATGACCTTCCGGGTGATGTATTGAGCCAGGCGTGAGCGGGCAGGAGTGAGGAGCGAGCCGGGGCGGGCGGTGGCGCTGTCCGGGCGGGCGCACGGCCAAGCGCCCGCCCGGGCAAAGTGCGCCCGTCCGCGCCGGCTATAGTGGCGCCCATGAGCGCAGACACCCCCGATACTTCCGATGCCGCCCTGCAGCGCCTGGCCGCCGAACTCGGCGAGGCCGCGCGCCTGCAGCGGCACATGCTGGTCACCGCCGAAAGCTGCACCGGCGGCTGGATCGCCAAGACCCTGACCGACATCGCCGGCTCCTCGGCCTGGTTCGAGTGCGGCATGGCCGCCTACAGCTACGAGGCCAAGCAGGCCCTGCTGAGCGTGCGCCCGCAGACCCTGGAGCAGTTCGGCGCGGTCAGCCGCGAGACGGTGATCGAAATGGTCTCCGGCGCGCTGGCCAACACCGGCGCGACCTTGGCGGTGGCGGTCACCGGCATCGCCGGGCCGGGCGGCGGCACCGAGGACAAGCCGGTCGGCACGGTCTGGATCGCCTGGAAGCGCCGCAACGGCTACCCCGATGCGCGCCGCTACCAGTTCGACGGCGACCGCGAGGCGGTGCGGCGGCAGACCGTGGCCGCGGCCTTGCAGGGCATGTTGGTTCTGGCGCGGTAGCGCAGGGTACGGGGCGAGCGGCCGTGTGAGCGCAGGCCGTGGTGCGGGCCGACAGCGCGGGCCGAAAGCGGTGGGCCGAAAGCGTGGGCCGAAAGCGCGGGCCGAAAGCGCGGGCCGAAAGCGCGGGCCGAAAGCGTGGGCCGAAAGCGTGGGGCCGCGGTGGGCGATGCGGTCGGCCGCTCTGGTCGGTTTCCCCGGCAAGATCCGGCGGCGGGCGTGGCCGGCTGCCGGGCGGGCAGGGCGCGGGGCGGTTCGAGCCCAGGCGCAATAAGGCCACGCAAGGCCAGGCGTGGGGCCGGGTCAGGCTCCGCCGGGCCGACGAACGGGCTTGCCCCTATCGGTCGTTAGTAGTAATACTACTAACCATGAGCCTGACCGACACCCAGCAAGCCATCCTCGCGTTGATCGCCGAGCGGATCGAGGCCGAGGGCTTCCCGCCCTCGCAGACCGAGATCGCCAAGGCCTTCGGCTTCAAGGGCGTGCGCGCCGCGCAGTACCACCTCGATGCGCTGGAGGCGGCCGGGGCGATCGAGCGCATGCCGGGCCGGGCCCGCGGCATCCGCGTGTTGCAGCCGCCGCCCCAGGCCCAGCGCGAGCTCGGCCTGGCCGCGCCGGCCAGCGAGGAGGCGCTGCGCCTGCCGGTGCTGGGCCGGGTCGCCGCCGGCGCGCCGATCGGTGCCGGCGCCGGCGCCGAGGCCGACGACTACGTGCTGCTCGACCGCAACATGTTCTTCCCCTCGCCGGACTACCTGCTCAAGGTCAAGGGCGATTCGATGCGCGAGGAGGGCATCTTCGACGGCGACCTGATCGGCGTGCATCGCACCCGCGACGCCCGCTCCGGGCAGATCGTGGTTGCGCGCATCGACGACGAGATCACGGTCAAGCTGCTCAAGATCGGCAAGGACCGCATCCGCCTGCTGCCGCGCAATCCCGACTACGCGCCGATCGAGGTCCTGCCCGACCAGGACTTCGCCATCGAAGGCCTGTACTGCGGCCTGGTGCGGCCCAACCGCTGAGGCCGGGCGCATGGACATGATCCCGGTTTCCTCCCAGGCCATCGCCGCCGTCGGCTACGACCCGCAGACGCTGCGCCTGCGCATCCGTTTCGTCGAAGGCCATTCCTACGATTTCCACGGCGTTCCCGCGGCGGTGTTCCAAGGTTTGCTGCGGGCCCCGTCCAAGGGCGGCTACTACAATGCGCACATCCGCGATCGCTACCAGGGCTGAGCGGAATCCGGCCCGTCGATGAAGGCAAATCCGACCCTCGACCCAGTCTTGCACGGACTGCCAGCCTGCTCGGGCCAGGATAATTTGCTTCCAGGCGAAGCGATCTCAGCCTCTGCGATCCGCCTGCCCTAACTTCCCCTCACCACGACAGACTTCCAAGGAACACCACGATGGACGAGAACAAGAAGCGCGCCCTTTCGGCGGCCCTGAGCCAGATCGAGAAGCAGTTCGGCAAGGGTTCGGTGATGCGCATGGGCGACCGCGCGGTCGAGGCCGCCGAGGTCGTCGGCACCGGCTCGCTGATGCTCGACATCGCACTCGGCATCGGCGGCCTGCCCAAGGGCCGCGTGGTCGAGATCTACGGTCCGGAATCCTCGGGCAAGACCACCCTGACCCTGCAGGCCATCGCCCAGTGCCAGAAGAATGGCGGCACCGCTGCCTTCATCGACGCCGAGCACGCGCTCGACCCGATCTACGCCGCCAAGCTCGGCGTCAACATCGACGACCTGCTGGTCTCCCAGCCCGACACCGGCGAGCAGGCCCTGGAAATCGCCGATATGCTGGTGCGCTCGGCGGCCGTGGACATGGTGGTGGTCGACTCGGTCGCCGCGCTCACCCCGAAGGCCGAAATCGAGGGCGAGATGGGCGACCAGCTGCCCGGCCTGCAGGCCCGCCTGATGTCGCAGGCCCTGCGCAAGCTCACCGGCAACATCAAGCGCTCCAACGTGCTGGTGATCTTCATCAACCAACTGCGCATGAAGATCGGCGTGATGATGCCCGGCCAGAGCCCGGAAACCACCACCGGCGGCAATGCGCTGAAGTTCTACGCCTCCGTGCGCCTGGACATTCGCCGCATCGGCGCGATCAAGAAGGGCGACGAGATCATCGGCAACCAGACCAAGATCAAGGTGGTCAAGAACAAGCTCGCGCCGCCGTTCAAGCAGATCGTCACCGAGATCCTCTACGGCGAGGGCATCAGCCGCGAGGGCGAGCTGATCGACATGGGCGTGGACGCCAAGCTGGTCGAGAAGTCCGGCGCTTGGTACAGCTGCGGCGACGAGCGCATCGGCCAGGGCAAGGAAAACGCGCGCCAGTACCTCAAGGAGAATCCCGAAGTCGCCGCCCGCCTGGAGGCCCAGCTGCGCGAGAAATTCGTGCCCAGCGAGGCGCCGCGCGGCGAGGACGACGAGGGCTGAGGCCCGGCGCCTTGAACTCGGGTAACGATCCACGGAGGCGTCGGGCTCCTGGCGCCAGCCCGGAGGCCGGAGGGCAGGGCCGGGAGGCCCGGCCCGACGCGCAAGCGCGGGCCGCCCAGCGCGAAGCCCTGCAGGCCCGGATCCGGGCGATCGAGGCTGCAGGCGCTCGCGGCCAAGGGGGGGCGGGAGAGTTCGCTGCCCGGATGTCGGGGGCAGGGCGCTCGGAAGCCCATTCCGGCCCCGACCCCGGCTCGGGCTCCGGCTCCGGCGCAGGCTCCGGCGCAGGCTCCGCGAGCAAGTCCGCGCAAGCCGGTGCGCAGGCTCCAGTGTGGACACCGGCCGCCGCTGGCGCGCCTGCCGGCTCGTCTTCTGCATCCAAACCAGGCCGGGCTGGCCGCACGGCGGCAATGCGCCTGGCCGCCGGCTCGGCTGGCCCGCCGGGCCGCGAGCCCTCCCTCGCTCCGAGCGCCGTCCCGGCGACCGCCTGGGACGGCGATCCGGGCCGCGACGGCGCCTCGGGCTGCGCTTCCGGTCCGGGCACCGACCCCGACCCCACCCGCCGCCTGTTCGCTCCAGAAGCCGAACCCGGAGCCGAACCCGGAGCCGAATCAGGATCAGAGTCCACCAACGGCTCCGCCCGCCGCGAGCGGCGCCGGGGCGCGCGCGAGCAGACCCCGGCCCAGCGCGCCCTGGGCCTGCTGACCCGGCGCGAACATTCGCGCAAGGAACTCACCCGCAAACTCACCGCCCGCGGCCTGGACCGGGACGAGGTCGAAGCCGCCGTGGGCCGTCTGGCCGAGGCCGGCTGGCAGGACGACACCCGCTTCGCCGAAAGCCTGGTGCGCGCGCGCGCCAACAACGGCTACGGCCCGCTGCACATCCGCGCCGAACTGGGCACCCACGGCCTGGACAGCCAGGCCGTTGCCGAGGCCTTGCAGGGCTACGAGGGCGACTGGCTGGAGAACGCCCGCGAGCTGGTCCGGCGGCGCTTCGGCGAGGGCTTCGCGACCGACCCGGCGCGCCGCCGCAAGGCCGCCGATCTGCTGGTGCGGCGGGGCTTCGACGCCGAGACCGTGCGTAATGCGAGTCGTTCTCGCGACCCGGACTGAACGAGCCAGTTTATTTGCCGGCCCGCTTGCGCACGGGGGCCTCCAGCCTGTTAGGCTACGCGGCTTTACGGGTTCCGGGTTGCCTGTTCCAGTCGATGCCCCCATCTGAGGGCATGGGTTCGGTCGAGCGGTCCGCTCCCGACCAGGCGAACCTACCCCCAGGCATGAAGACCACCACCGAAATCCGCCGCGATTTCCTCGAGTTCTTTCGGGACAAGGCCCACACCATCGTGCCGTCGGCGCCGCTGGTGCCGGCCAACGACCCGACCTTGCTGTTCACCAACTCGGGCATGGTGCAGTTCAAGAACGTTTTCCTGGGCAGCGAGAAGCCCGGCTACGTGCGCGCGGCCGACGTCCAGCGTTGCCTGCGCGCCGGCGGCAAGCACAACGACCTGGACCAGGTCGGCTACACCGCCCGCCACCACACCTTCTTCGAGATGCTGGGCAACTGGTCCTTCGGCGACTACTTCAAGGCCGATGCCATCGCCTGGGCCTGGGAGCTGCTGACCGGCGTCTGGGGCCTGCCGGCCGAGCGCCTGCTGGTCACCGTCTACCACACCGACGACGAAGCCTACGCGCTGTGGCGCGACAAGATCGGCGTGCCGGCCGAGCGCATCGTCCGCATCGGCGACAACAAGGGCGCGCCCTTCGCCTCGGACAATTTCTGGCAGATGGCCGACACCGGCCCCTGCGGTCCCTGCACCGAGATCTTCTACGACCACGGCGCGCACATCGCCGGCGGCCCCCCGGGCTCGCCGGACGAGGACGGCGACCGTTTCATCGAGATCTGGAACCTGGTGTTCATGCAGTTCGATCGCCAGCCCGACGGCAGCCTGCTGCCGTTGCCGGCGCCGTGCGTGGACACCGGCATGGGCCTGGAACGCCTGGCCGCGATCCTGCAGGGCGTGCACGGCAACTACGAGATCGACCTGTTCCGCCACCTGATCGCCGCCGCGGCCCGCGCCACCGGCACGGCCGACCTGGAGAACAAGTCGCTGCGGGTGATCGCCGACCACATCCGCGCCTGCTCGTTCCTGATCGTCGACGGCGTGCTGCCGTCCAACGACGGCCGCGGCTATGTGCTGCGCCGGATCATCCGCCGCGCCCTGCGCCATGGCTGGATGCTGGGCCAGAAGGGCCCGTTCTTCCACACCCTGGTGCCGGCCCTGGTCGAAGTGATGGGCGAAGCCTATCCCGAGCTGGCCGCCAAGCGCGACTTCGTCGAGGCCGCCCTGGCCGCCGAGGAAGAACGCTTCGCCGCCACCCTGGACTCGGGCATGCGCATCTTCGACGAGATCGCCCAGCGCTCGCAGGGCCGCATCGCCGGCGCGGACGCGTTCAAGCTCTACGATACCTACGGCTTCCCGGCCGACCTGACCGCCGATATCGCGCGCGAGCGCGGCCTGGAGGTGGACATGGCCGGCTTCGAGGCCGAAATGGAGGCCCAGCGCCGCAAGGCCCGCGAGGCCGGCACCTTCGGCAACAAGACCGGCCTGCCGGCCGAGCTGGCCGCGCGCCTGGCCCCGACCGAATTCCTCGGCTACGACCGCCTGACCGAAGGCGGCCTGCAGGTCGTCGCCCTGCTGCGCGACGGCCTCCCGGTCGAGCAACTGCGGGTCGGCGACGAGGGCGTGGTCCTGCTCGACCGTACCCCGTTCTACGCCGAAAGCGGCGGTCAGGTCGGCGATACCGGCGAGCTGGACGAAGCCGGTACCCGCTTTGCGGTCGAGGACACCCAGAAATTCGCCGGCCAGTTCCATGGCCATATCGGCCGGCTGACCGCCGGCACGCTCAAGCTGGGCGACCGGCTGCTGGGCGCGGTCGACCCGGCGCGCCGCGCGGCGACCGTGCTCAACCACTCGGCCACCCACCTGCTGCACGCGGCCCTGCGCCGCCTGCTGGGCGAGCACGTGACCCAGAAGGGCTCGCTGGTGGCGCCCGACCGCCTGCGCTTCGACTTCTCCCACTTCAACCCGCTCAGCGATGCCGAGCTGGCCGAGGTCGAGCGCCAGGTCAATGCCGAAGTGCGCCGCAACCACGAGGCCGAGGTGCGCCACATGGGCATGCAGGAGGCGCTGGATTTCGGCGCCATGGCCCTGTTCGGCGAGAAGTACGGCGACCGTGTGCGGGTGCTGCGCATGGGCGAGGCTTCCACCGAGCTGTGCGGCGGCACCCACGTGTCGCGGACCGGCGACATCGGCCTGTTCAAGATCGTCTCCGAAAGCGGCGTCCAGGCCGGTGTGCGCCGGATCGAGGCGGTGACCGGGCAGGGCGCGCTGGACTATGTCGCCCAGGAAGAACGCCATCTCGACCAGGCCGCGCGCCTGCTCGGCGGCCAGCCGGCCGACGTGGCCGACAAGCTGCGGGCGCTGCTGGACCGACAGAAGAAGCTCGAGCGCGAGCTGGAGTCGATCAAG
This sequence comes from uncultured Lysobacter sp., assembly GCA_966185905.1. Taxonomy (GTDB): domain Bacteria; phylum Pseudomonadota; class Gammaproteobacteria; order Xanthomonadales; family Xanthomonadaceae; genus Lysobacter. The sequence goes on along the minus strand of CBIFVU010000140.1, from coordinate 272 downwards.
GCCAAGGCCGCCTCCGGCGCCGCCTCGGACCTGGCCGCCGCGGCGGCCGAGGTCGGCGGGGTCAAGGTCGTGGCCACCCGGCTGGAAGGTTTCGATGCCAAGGCGCTGCGCGAGGCGGTGGACCGCCTCAAACAGCAGCTTGGCGATACAGTGATCGTGCTGGCGGGCGCCAGCGACGGTAAGGCGGCCCTGGTGGCCGGAGTGAACGGAAGCGCGGCTGGCAAGGTCAAGGCGGGGGAACTCCTCTCGCACGTGGCCAGTCAGATCAACGG
>CBIFVU010000139.1:0-10244 GCA_966185905.1 uncultured Lysobacter sp. | reverse complement strand
TGCTGTCCTCGCTGCGCGACCAGCCGCTGGCCGAGCAGACCGTGGCCTTCGGCGAGGTCGGCCTGTCCGGCGAGATCCGGCCGGTGCCCAATGGCGAGGACCGGCTCAAGGAAGCGGCCACTCACGGGTTCAAGCGCGCCATCGTGCCCAAGGGCAATGCGCCGCGCGGCGGCCGCGTGGGCGAGATGGAGGTGATCGCGGTGGAGCGCTTGTCCGAGGCGTTGGACGCAGCCTGAGCGCGCGCGGGGTCCGGCGGCGCTGCGCTGGCGCCGGCCGGCGCTGAGGCCCGCGACGCCCGCAGGCGCGGGTCGGGGCTGCGCTCAGGCCGACGGCGGTGCGGCCAGCTTGCCGTGCTGCTGCAACATCTCCACCAGCTTGGCCTCGTTGAAGCCTTGCAGGCGCTGGTCGCCGACATAGATCACCGGCACGCCGCGGATCTTCAGCGCGTCGGCCTCCTTGCGCGCGGCTTCGTCCTGGTCGATCAGGCGTTCGACGAAGCGGACCTTGCGTTGCTCCATCAGGGCCTTGGCCTTCTGGCAGAACGGACACGTGGACAGCGAGTACATCACCACATCGCCGCCGGCCTGGGCATAGACCGAGGAGTAATCGCCTTGCTCGACCTGCACACCGCCCTCGCCACCGCCGCCGAGCAGGCCGCTGTTGCGGACCAGATAGCCCGCGCCCACGCCCAGGGCCAGCGCCAGGGCGATGATCGATACGGTGCTCAGGATCGACTTGACGTTCATTCCTTGTCCTTGGTGTGCGAGCGGCCGGCAGGCCGGAGGGGTGTCGGGGTGCGCCCTCGGGCGCTGGGGGTGGAGCCGTGCGCCGCACGGCGCAGGCCGCGCGGCCTGCCGCGGGCGAGGGCCGCGCGCGCGATGTGCGGTGGCGGAGGGAGGCCGCGCGGCGGCGGGCGAACGTCCTGGCGAACGGTCCTGGCGAAATCCTGCGGTCGATCTCCTGGTGGACGAGGCCCGTCGCGGGGCGTGGATACTGGCTTACCGCAATCGTGCCGCGCGCGTCCAGCGCTGGCGCCCGGACAGGGCGGAAACTGCGCAGTGGTGCCGTTCCGCTGCATGGTTTTCGCTGCGTCGCGGCATGACCGCGCGCGTCACCGCGGCAGACAGGAACGAGCGGCTGGCCGCAGACGAACGCGATGGCCCGGATGCGCGGCACCGCATCGGCGACGCCGCGCGCTCGTGCCGGTGAGGCTGCCAGCGCATTCGCGCCAGCACGGTCGCGCCAATGTGCTCGTGCCAGTGCGCTCGTGCATCCACAGCCGCAATCCAAGCCTCAGCCGCGAGCGCGCATTCGGCCCAGGGCCGGACACGCCGCGAGCCGGCAGCATCGTCCGATCCGGCGCCGCGCCGCTACGGTCGATTCCGCCAGGCCGCGGCGACAAACGCAGTCCGAGCGCGGCGGCGGCCAGCGCGAGCTGGCGCAATCGCAGAACGGCGAAACCCGTCGAACTTCCGCCATCGCGTTGCGGGGCGGCGGCGATCTGTGATCGACGCTCAGGTTTATGAACGATGCTTTGGCCGACAGTCAGGCCTTCGTCGTGACAAAGGGGGGGCGTGCGATGTCGTTGCGTATCCTGTTCCTGTGCACTGCGTACAACGGCCTGGCGCAGCGCGCGTGGGCCGAACTGGGCGAGCTCGGCCACCGGGTCTCGGTGCAGGTCGCCTCCGACCCGGACACCATGCGCGCGGCAGTGGCGCGCGAGCGGCCGCAGTTGATCGTCGCGCCGATGCTCAAATCGGCCATTCCCGAGGATGTCTGGACTCGCCACACGTGCCTGATCGTGCATCCGGGCATCGTCGGCGACCGCGGCCCGTCGTCGCTGGACTGGGCGATCCTGGGCGGCGAGCGCGAGTGGGGCGTGACCGTGCTGCAGGCTGCGGCCGAGATGGACGCTGGCGACATCTGGGCCAGCGCAGGCTTCGCCATGCGCCCGGTGTCCAAGAGCCAGCTCTATCGCCATGAAGTCACTGATGCGGCGATCGCGGCCTTGTTGCAGGCGGTGGCCCGGTTCGAGCGCGGCGGCTTCGCACCGCGCGCGCTGGACTACGCCGACCCCGGCGTGCGCGGGCGCCTGCGCCCGGCGATGCGCCCCACCGACCGCAGCCTGGATTGGGAACTGGGCAGCGCCGAGCTGCTGGCGCGCGTGCGCAGCGCCGACAGTGCGCCCGGCGCCCGCGCCGAGATCGCCGGCCTGCGCTGCCAGGCCTTCGGCGGCCACGAAGAAACCGGCCTGCGCGGCCGGCCGGGCGAACTGCTGGCGCGGCGCGAAGGCGCGGTCTGCATCGGCACCGGCGATGGCGCGCTGTGGTTGAGCCACCTGCGCGGCAAGGACGGCATCAAGCTGCCGGCGACCCTGGTGCTGGGCGAGCAGCGCCTGCACGAGGTGCCGCAGCGCTCGCTGCGGCCGCCGGTCTCGCCGGCCGGGCGCCGCGATACCGGCTATCGCCAGATCCGCTACCGCGAGGACGGAGCGGTCGGCTATCTGCATTTCGATTTCTACAACGGCGCCATGTCCTCGGCCCAGTGCGACCGCCTGCGCACCGCCTTCCTGCAGGCGCGCAAGCGGCCGACCCGGGCGATCGTGCTGATGGGCGGCACCGACCTATGGTCCAACGGCATCCACCTCAACACCATCGAGGCGGCCAACGATCCGGCGTTGGAATCCTGGCGCAACATCCTGGCGATGAACGCGCTGGTGCGCGAAATCGTGCTGACCGAGTCGCACCTGGTGTTCTCGGCCATGCAGGGCAATTCCGGCGCAGGCGGCAGCGTGCTGGCGCTGGCCGCCGACCAGGTCTGGGCGCGCCGTGGCGTGGTCATGAACCCGCACTACCAGGGCATGGGCGGGCTGTACGGTTCGGAGTACTGGACCTACCTGCTGCCGCGCCGCGTGGGCGCGGTGAAGACGCGCGAGCTGACTGAAGGATTGCGCCCGGTCGGCGCTGCGGCGGCCGAACGCATGGGCCTGGTCGATGCCGCGTTCGGCAGCGGCCACGCCGATTTCATCGCCGAGGTCGAACAGCGCGCCCACCAGGCGGTCCAGGCCGAGGCCTGGCGCAAGGCGGTGGCCGACAAGCGCCGCCGCCGCGCCGCGGACGAGGCGCGCAAGCCGCTGGAAAGCTACGCCGCCGAGGAGCTTTCGCACATGTACCGCAACTTCTTCGGCAGCGACCCCAGCTACCACCAGGCGCGGCGGCGCTTCGTGCTCAAGTGCGCAGCGCCGGCCTGCGAAGCGGGCGAGCCGGCGGCGGCGCCGGCCTCCGCCGGCCGGCGGATGCGGCCGATGGCGATGGAGGCCCGGCCCTAGCGCCGTTGCGCAAGGGCGCCCGCGGTTGCGCGGACGCCGAGATCAGGGGTGGGGCGCCGGTGGGGAGCTTCTCTCTCTCGCTCCCGGCCGGTCGCCCGTTTTCTTGCGCTGACCGTCTACACCTTGCGCGCGAACCCGGCGGCACCGGGCAGCGCGGGCGCCGGCGGCAGCGATGGCGGGTTCGATAGCGGCGGGCCCGGTAACGACAGGTTCGATGACGACAGGTTCGATGACGGCAGGTTCGATAACGGCAGGCTTGATCGCAGCAGGCTCGATCGCAGCGGGCCCAGCAACAGCAGGCCCGGCAACAGCGCGCAGCGACCGCAGACTCAATGCCCGCCGGCCGCCGCCGCGCCGCCGGCCTTGGCGGTGAACGGCGGCTTGGCCAGCCACACCACCGCGGTGACCGCCAGGAACACGATCCCGATCAGGTACAGCATCTCGTTGAAGCCGATCTGCGCGGCCTGCTGGGAAATCATCTGGTTCAGCGTCATCGCGCCGCGCACGCTGTCGCCGTTGCCGAGCTGGGCCACGGTCTGCTGGATCTGCGGATCGTGCGCGCTGATGTGCTCGGTCAACTGGGCGTGGTGGATGGTGCTGCGCTGGTTCCAGGCCCAGGTGGTCAGCGAGGCGGCGAAGCTGCCGCCCAGGGTGCGCACGAAGGTCGCCAGGCCCGAGCCGGCGGCGATCTCGTGCGGCTCCAGGTCCGACAGCAGGATGGTCAGCACCGGCATGAAGAACAGCGCCACGCCCAGGCCCTGCAGCAGTTGCACCATGGCCACGTGCTGGAAGTCCACGTCCAGGTTGAAGCCCGAGCGCATGAAGCTGGTCGCGGCCATGACGATGAAGGCCGCGCTGGCGACCATGCGCAGGTCGAAGCGCGCCGCGTACAGGCCCACCAGCGGTGTGAGCAACACCGGCAGCACGCCGATGGGCGCGGTGGCCAGGCCCGCCCAGATCGAGGTATAGCCCAGGTTGCGCTGCAGCCACAGCGGCACCAGCAGGCCGATGGCGAAGAACGCCGAATAGGCCAACACCATCGCGGCGGTGCCGCTGGCGAAATTGCGGTGGCGGAACAGGCGCAGGTTGACGATCGGGTCGCGCTCGGTCAGCTCCCAGATCACGAACACCGCCAAGGCCACCACGGCCACCAGGGTCAGCACCACGATGGTGGTGGAGTTGAACCAGTCCTCGTCGTTGCCCAGGTCGAGCATGATCTGCAGCGCGGCCACGCCGATCACCAGCGTGGCCAGGCCGATGTAGTCCATCTTCGGATTGTCCAGCCGCTCGGGCCGGCCGCGCAGTTGGTTGCCCACCACCAGGCTGGCGAAGATGCCGATCGGCACGTTGATGAAGAAGATCCATTCCCAACTGTAGTTGTCGGTGATCCAGCCGCCGAGGATCGGCCCGGCGATCGGCGCCACCACCGTGACCATGGCCAGCAGGGCGATGGCCTGGCCGCGCTTGTGCGGTGGATAGATCGAGATCAGCAGCGCCTGGGTGACCGGGTACATCGGCCCGGCGACGAAGCCCTGCAGCGCGCGCGCGGCCACCAGCAAGCCCATGCTGTTGGCCAGGCCGCACAGGAAGGAGGCGATCACGAACAGCATCGTCGCCCACATGAACAACTTGCGCTCGCCGAACTTGCGAGTGAAGAAGCCGGTCAACGGCAGGGCGATGGCGTTGCTGACCGCAAAGGAGGTGATCACCCAGGTGGCCTGGTTCGCGCTGCCGCCGAGGTTGCCGGAGATGGTCGGCAGCGAGACGTTGGCGATGGTGGTGTCGAGCACCTGCATGAACGAGGCCAAGGCCAGGCCCAGCGTGGTCAGGGCGATGTTCGGCGGCCGGAAGCCGGCTTGCGGCGCGGGGGCGGCGGCTCCGGCGGTGGCGGTGGTGGCGGACATGGAACGGGCCTTTGGATGAGGGGCCTGCCGGCGATGCCGGGTCGGTGGACGCGGGTCGCGCAAGCGCGGCGGGCGAGCGGCGATGGCGCGGCGCGCGGCCCGGGCGAGGGCGCGGCCGTTCCCTGTCCGTCGTCCCGGCGCAAGCCCGATAGCGCGGGCCGGGCTTGCGCCGGAACGACGGCGGGAGGGAACGCAGGCGAGGTGGGGGAGGGGCCAGCCTGCGTGTGCGGTGGAGCGCCGGCGCTCGATCCCGATGGGGGGAGGAACATCGGCCGATGCCGGCGCTCGCCGTCACCGCAACGCGGACGCAGGCGACGGGCGCCTGCGTCCGTCCCGGACTCGATCAACCGTGCTGCACGCCCGGCAGGTTCTCGCGCACGATCTTGTCGATCATCGCGTCGGCGTCGTGCAACTGGCGGGCGTAGGCCTGGGTGCTGAGCACCGGCTTGGCCGGCGGCGCGCTGGCCAGCACCGCGCCCTGCTGGTCGCGGATGCTGACATCGGCGTGCATGCTCAGGCCCAGGCGCAGCGGGTGCTCGGCCAGTTGCCTGGGATCGAGGTCGATGCGCACCGGCACGCGCTGGATGATCTTGATCCAGTTGCCGCTGGCGTTCTGCGCCGGCAGCAGCGAGAACGCGCTGCCGGTGCCCAGGCCCAGGCTGGAGACCTTGCCCTGGTAGCGAACCTTGGCGCCGTACAAGTCGGCATGCAGTTCCACCGGCTGGCCGATGCGCATGTCGGCCAACTGGGTCTCCTTGAAGTTGGCTTCGACCCAGACCTGCTCCAGCGGGATCACCGTCATCAGCGTGGCGCCCGGCTGCACGCGCTGGCCGAGCTGCACGCTGCGCTTGCCGACATAGCCGTCGACCGGCGCCAGGATCGCGGCGCGCTGCAGGTTGAGGTAGGCCTGGCGCAGTTGTGCGGCGGCCGCGGCGACCTGCGGCTGGCGGGCGACGGTGGTGGCATCGACCAGGGCGCGGTTGCGCGCCAGGTTGCCGCGCGAGGACGACAGCGCCGCCTCGGCTGCGGCCAGTTCGTCGCGAGCGTGGGCCAGCTCCTCGGCCGAGACCGCGCCGCTGGCGACCAGCCCTTCGCGGCGCTTGACGTCGGCGCGGGCCTTCTGCACTGCCACCTGGCGCGCGGACAGGTCGGCCTGGCCGGCATCGACCGCGCTGTAGAGGCCGCGCACCTGGCGCACGGTGTTGGCCAGGTTGGCGATGGCCTGCTCGTAGGCGACCTGGGCATCGTTGGGGTCGAGCTGCACCAGCACCTGGCCGGCCCGCACCTTCATGCCTTCCTCGGCGCCGATGCTGACCACCGTGCCCTGGGTCTGCGGGGTGACGTTGACCACGTTGCCCTGGACATAGGCATCGTCGGTGTCCTGATGCCAGCGCAGTACGGTCAGGTAGTAGACCGTCCAGGCGATCGCGGCGATCGCGATCGCGGCCAGCAGGATCAGCAGCGCGCGGCGGCGCTTGCCGTTCTTGGGCGCGGCGGCGGCGCCGGCGGCCTGGGGATTGATTTCGGAAGTCATGGCGTGGGGGCCTTGGCGACGGCGGGATGGCGGGGGGAGGTATCGATGGCGGCGACCGGATCGGGCGCGCTCAGTTCCAGGCCGCCGCCGAGGGCGCGGTCCAGGTCGATCTGCGCGGCCAGGCGCTGGGCGCGCAGCGCGGCCAGTTGCTGGTCCAGTTGCAGCAGCGGGCGTTGCGCGGCGAGCACGTCCAGTTGCGTGCCCAGGCCGGCGCGATAGCGCGCGGTGGCGATCTGCCAGGCCTGCTCGGCGGCCTGGCGCGCTTGCTGCGCCGAGGCCAGCTGGCCTTCCAGAGAGCGTGCGGCCTGCAAAGCGTCGGCCACTTCGCGCAGCGCGCCGACCAGACTCTGGTTGTAGGCGGCCACGGCCAGATCGTAGTCGGCATTGCTCTGGGCCAGTTGGCTGCGCAGGCGGCCGCCGTCGAAGATCGGCAGGCTGATCGCCGGGCCGCCTTGCAACAGCCCGGCATCGCCGGTGAACAAGTCCGACAGGTGGCCGCTGGCCAGGCCGGCGATCGCACTGAGATTGACGGTGGGGTAGAAATCGGCCTTGGCCGCCTGGATGCCATGCGAGCTGGCTTCCACCCGCCAGCGTGCGGCGACCACGTCGGGGCGGTGGCCGAGCAGTTCGCTGGGCAGTACCGCCGGCACCGACGGCGCGGCGGCGGCCAGCAGGCTCGGGCGGGCGATGTCCAGGCCGCGGTCCGGGCCTTTGCCGAGCAGCGCAGCCAGGGCGTTGCGCGCGGCGTCGATCTGCTGCTGCGCGGCCTGCGCTTGCTGGTCGGCGCTGGCGCTGGCGCTCTGCGCGTTGCGGATCTGCAGTTGGTTGTCCAGCCCGGCCTTGACCCGCTGCTGGCCCAGTGCCAGCAATTGTTCGGAGCGGGACTTCTCGGCCTGGGCCACGTCCAGCGCCTGGAAGGCCTGGGCCAGGGCGACATAGGTGCGGGCGATGTTGGACGACAGGCTCAGGCGCGCGGCCTGGGCCTCGACCTCGGCGGCGCGCGACTGACCCAGCGCGGCCTGCCAACGGGCGCGCTTGCCGCCCCACAGGTCCGGGCCGTACTTGAAGTTGAGCATCAGCACGGTCGAGCCCTGGTACTCGCCGCCCAGCGGTTCGGGGGCGAGGGTCTCGGGCAGGCGGATGCCGGAGTACTGGGCGCTGGCGCCCACGGTCGGCTTGCGGGCCGCGTCGGCCAGGCCGGCCTGGGCCACCGCCTGGCGCACCCGCGCATCGGCGGCGTCCAGGCTGGGGTTGCCGGCCAGGGCTTCGTCGATCAAGGCGTTGAGTTGCCCATCGCCGAACGCGGCCCACCAGTCGCGCTGCGGGAAGGCGGCCTGGGACAGGTCGGTGGCGGCCAGACTGCGGCCGGCCTCCAGGCGGTCGGCGTCGAGCGCCTGGCCGGCCGGGCGCAGGCCGTGGCTGCTGGCGCAGCCGGCCAGGATCAGCGCGGCGGTCAGCGGAGTAAGCACGAGGAGCAGCCCGCGGCGCGGGCGAGTGTCGGTGCGTGGCATGGCTCAGGAACCGGAAAGGGAGAGGTTGTCGCGGACTTGTTCGAGCAGGCGGTAGAGCTGGTCGCGGTCGGCGTCGCTGAGGCCGGACATGGCGCGCTCGCGCACCCGGCGGCCGCATTGGTCGATGTCTTCCCAGATCGCCAGGCCCGTATCGGTCAGGTGGATGTTGAGCGCGCGGCGGTCGTCGGGGTCGGCCACCCGCGTGACCAGGCCGCGGCCTTCCAGCTTGTCCAGCAGGCGGGTCATGGCGCCGGGATTGAGCTGGGCGGCGCGGGCCAACTCGGTCACCCCGGCGGTGCCCACCGCCAGCTCCTTGAGGGTGATGAACTGGCTGAAGGTCAGGTCGTGGCCGGCCTGGGCCAGCTCGCGTTCCATCTGCGCCCACATCGCATCGCGAACCTGGCGGAACAGCAGGCCAAGGTTGGAGGTGGAGCAGGGCTGGGGGGAGGTCGGGGCGGTCATGGCGCGGCATGTTGCTCGCCTACGCAATATTTGTCAATGCAAATATTGTCTCGACAAGGGTCTGTTCAGAGTTGCGCGACCCGCCGTGGCGGCTTAGTTTAAGATGCTGATTTATCTAGTATTTCCTGGGGCCGGAAAGTGCGTGGGGATTCGGGCGTTCCCTTGGTGTGGGGGCGCGGCGCTGCGTCCCGCCTTTCCTTAGTCCTTGGCGGCTGGCGCTAAGAAGGCGCTCCGGCAGTGCCAGGGCCGGTCCCGTCTCCTTCATCAAAGGCCTGGGCCCGCCCGTTCACGCGCGTGGCTCGTCCAGAAGGAGGGCGGCAACCAAGGGACGGATGGCGCCGGGGCGCAGGAGGAGGGGCCATTCACTGCCTGAGCCAGCCCGGCGGCGGCCAGCGTGGTGCCGGGGCCCAGCGGCATACCTGAGCGGCGCGGCCGCCCACCAAGGCCGACGCGCAGCCACAGCCAGCGCCCTGGCGGTGCCCCCCGGCCGGGCCCGAGCCCGCCCCCGTCGCTCCCAACGGTGCCATCGCGCTTCTGGCCGCCCTTCCCCCGCAGGGGGGAAGGGCTCACTGGCGTTGCAGCAACACTTCCAGCACGAACTTGGTGCCGAAGAAGGCCAGCACCAGCAGCGCCATCGCCGCCAGGGTCCAGCGCACCGCGGTCACCCCGCGCCAGCCGTAGCGCCAGCGGCCCAGCAACAAGCCGCCGAAGGCCAGCCACGACAGCACGCTGAGCACGGTCTTGTGCACCAGGTGCTGGGCCAGCAGGTTCTCCACGAACAGCACCCCGGTCAGCAGGGTCGCGGTCAGCAGCGCGAAGCCCACCGCGATAGTGCGGAACAGCAGGCTTTCCAGCTCCACCAGCGGCGGCAGCGCGCGCAGCCAGCCGTGGAACTCGCGCCGGCGCAAGGCGCGTTCCTGCAGCCACAGCATCAGCGCGAACAAGGCCGCCACCGCCAGGGTGGCGTAGGCCAGCAAGGCCATCCAGGCATGCAGTTGCAGACGCCAGTCCAGCGGCTCGCGGTGCTGCACGTGGCCGTAGAGTTGGTAGACCAGCAGCATCAGCGCCGCCAGCGGGAACACCAGCACCCCCAGCGCGGCCATGCGTCCGGTCGCGCCGACCACCGCGGTCAGCACCGCCATGCCCAGCCCGACCAGGGACAGGGCCGCGAACAGATGCAGGTCGGCGCCGCCGCCGGCGCGCCAGGCCAGCAGGTGCGCGGCGCCGTGCAGCAGCACCGCCAGGTCCGCCGGCAGCAGCCACAGCCGCGCCTGGCGGCCGCGGTCCTGGCGCACGGCCGCGACCAGCAGGCCGGCCGCGGTCAGGTAGAGGGCGACGGCGATGAGAACGATTGTCATCGGGGGAGTTTGGCACAAGGGCAGGAGATAGCGGACAGGCGCCGGGAGATAGAGCGGCGGGCTTCGGCGATCTCCCGACTCCTGTCCGCTACCTCCCATCCTCCCCGCTATACTGCCCGCCCCGTCGTCGCAGCCCCGGCCCCGCCA
>CBIFVU010000138.1:0-10335 GCA_966185905.1 uncultured Lysobacter sp. | reverse complement strand
CTCGGTCAGCCAGCGCTCGTGCTCGGTCTGCAGGTCCAGGCCCCATTCGACCGGGAACTCGAACTTCTGCCCGGACTTCTGCAGCAGCGCGATCGCATCGGTGTAGTCGATGCGCTCGAACGGCGAGTTGACGAAGGCCTCCAGCCGCGCGATCGCCTGCGGCTCGACCCGCTCGGCGATGAAGGCCATGTCGTCGGCGCGCTCGTCCAGCACCGCGCGGAACAGGTACTTGAGGAAATCCTCGGCGACCTGGGCGTTCTCCATCAGGTCGGCGAAGGCGATCTCCGGCTCGATCATCCAGAACTCGGCCAGGTGCCGGGTGGTGTGGCTGTTCTCGGCGCGGAAGGTCGGGCCGAAGGTGTAGACCTTGCTCAGCGCCAGGCAATAGGCCTCCACGTTGAGCTGGCCGGACACGGTCAGGAAGGTTTCCTTGCCGAAGAAGTCGCGCGAGAAGTCCACCTGGCCGTCCTGGCCGCGCGGCAGGTTGGCCAGGTCCAGGGTGGAGACGCGGAACATCTGCCCGGCGCCTTCGGCGTCGGAGGTGGTGATGATCGGCGTGCTGATCCAGTAGTAGCCGTTCTCGTGGAAGAAGCGGTGCACCGCCTGCGACAGGCAATGGCGGATGCGGGTGACCGCGCCGAACAGGTTGGTGCGCGGGCGCAGGTGGGCGAACTCGCGCAGGTACTCCAGCGAGTGTTGCTTGGGCTGCATGGGGTAGGTCAGCGGATCCTCGACCCAGCCGACGACCTCGATCGAGGCGGCCTGCAACTCGTAGCTCTGGCCCTGGCCCTGCGAGGCCACCAGGGTGCCGGTGGCGATCACCGAGCAGCCGGCGGTGAGGTGCTTCACCTGGCTGTCGTAATTGGGCAGGCTGCTGGGCGCGACCACCTGGATCGGGGCGAAGCAGGAGCCGTCGCTGACATTGACGAAGCTCAGCCCGGCCTTGGAGTCGCGCCGGGTGCGCACCCAACCGCGTACCGTGACTTCGCCGCCCGCGGGGATCTTGCCCGCGAGCGCCTGTTCGACGCTGACCACCGTCATGTGTTGCCGCCTTCGCGCTTGGACTGTGAGGGAGGGCGATGATAACGGATGAGGCCGCCGCGGCGCGCCCGCGCCGGCGCGCTTAGACTGCCCAGACCTCAGGCGGAGAACGGGCATGGCGCAGGACAGGGGCGGGCGGTCGGCAGAGCGGTCGATGCGTGGAGCGATGGCCGCATGGGCGCGAGGACGCAGCGGGCGCTGGGTCGGTGCCTGGCTGCTGTGCGCGGCCTTGGTCGGCGCGGCGCCGGGCGCTGTGGCCGCCACGCTCGGCGCCGACGCGGCGCCGCCGGCCCAAACCCAGGCGCAACCCCAGGACGCCCAGGCCGGCACCGGTCCGGACACGCTGGACCCTGTCCGGGCGGGGCGCTTCGCCGCGCTGGCGCTGGACTGCGTGGCGCGCGAATACCCCAACAAGATCGCCCACCGCCTCGACAGCGCCGGCGACGTGGCCGCGCCCAGCCGGCTGTATCCGGCCTTCTACGGCTGCTACGACTGGCATTCCTCGGTCCACGGACACTGGCTGCTGGCGCGGCTGGCCGAGCGCTTCCCGCAGGCCCCCTTCGCCGAGCGCGCCCGCCAGGCCCTGGCGCGCAGCCTGACCCCGGCCAATATCGCCGGCGAGCTGGCGCAACTGCGGCGCGGCAACGACGAAACCTTCGAGCGCCCCTACGGCCTGGCCTGGCTGCTGCAACTGGGCGCCCAGTTGCGCGGCTGGGACGACCCGCAGGCGCGGCAATGGGCGCGCGCCCTGGAACCGCTGGAACGCGAGGCCGCCGGACGCCTGCTGCGCTGGCTGCCCAAGCTGACCCGGCCGATCCGGGTGGGCGAGCACAGCCAGACCGCGTTCGCCTTCGGGCTGGCCCTGGACTGGACCGCGGTCAGCGGCGACAGCGCCCTGCGCGAGGCCCTGCTGGCGCGCTCGCGCAGCTATTACCTGGCCGACCGCGATTGCCCGCTGGCCTACGAGCCTTCCGGCCAGGACTTCCTCTCGCCCTGCCTGGCCGAGGCCGACCTGATGCGGCGGGTGCTGCCGCCGCCGGCGTTCGCGCGCTGGCTCAAGGACTTCCTGCCGCAGATCCCGCGCCGCGCCCGCGCCGACTGGCTGGCGCCGGGCGTGGTGCTGGACCCGGCCGACGGCAAGCTCGCGCACCTGGACGGGCTCAACCTGAGCCGGGCCTGGATGCTGGAAGGCATCGCCGGCGGCCTGCCGGCGCGCGACCGGCGGGCAACGGCACTGCGCGCAGCGGCGGCCGAACACCGGCGGCTGGGCCTGGCCGCGGTCAGCGATGCGCATTACGCCGGTTCGCACTGGCTGGGCAGCTTCGCCACCTATCTGCTGGCGCCGCCCGCCGCGGTCGCGGGCGGGGGCGATGGCGAAGACGCTACGGGCGCCGCGGGCCGCTGAACGGCGAGCGCAGGCGAAGGCCGGCGGGCAGGGACGCACCGCACCCGCAGGCCCACGGCCCGCCCGCGCTTGAATGCGCCGGCGCAGCCGCCATATCCAGTAGCGGACGCGCGGCGAGGGCCTGTTACCATTCCCCAGGCCGTTTGCGCCTCCGCCGGCCCTTCCCACGCCCCGACCGCACCGAGCCCCGCACCATGTCCGTGACCCTCGCCCCCGCCGCCCTGGCCCGCGTCCAGCACTTCCTGACCGAAGCGCCCGAAGCGCTCGGCCTGCGCTTCGGCGTGACCCGCACCGGGTGCTCGGGCTGGCAGCACGTGGCCGATCTGGCCCGCGACCAGCGCGAAGGCGACACCGTGTTCGAGCAGGACGGGGTGCGCATCTACGTCGATCCGGTCAGCCTGCCGCTGGTCGACGGCACCCGCATCGATTTCCTCAAGCAGGGCCTGGGCGAGATGTTCGTGTTCCAGAATCCCAACGCCACCGCCGAGTGCGGCTGCGGCGAGAGCTTCACCACCGCCGCCGACGCGGCCTGAACCCGGTTCCGGGCGCTACGCCCCTGGCAGCGCACACCGGCGCACGCTGGCGCCTGACGCTGCCCGCCCGCGCCTGAAGCGCGCCCGCATTCGCAGACCCGCCGACCGGCGGGCGCGGCTCGTGCCGTTTTCTTCCCAGTCCGTCCCGAGCCCAAGGCGAGGGGAAGAACGTCTTCCTGTGCCAGTGCTGCCGGCGCCGTCCACGCGCTTGCCGGGCCGCGGCCCACCTTCTGCACTCGCCCCTGCCTGAGCCGATCTTCGGCCCGCGCGGCCTGGTTCGGCTTCTGCGCCCTCCCGCCGCTTCGCCACGGCAGGCAGGTCGGCGGGCGATTCAATCTATTTTTCCGATGATTGATATCACTGCTAACACATTGATTCGACAGAGAATGACGTCGCCGACTTGATAAAATATGTGACGTATATCGCAGGTCTTGCCGGCCAAAACGGAAACATCCGCAGGCCGGGCGGACCGGCGTGTTGGTCGCAGCCCCTATCGGGCCGGCTCCGCCAGCGATACCCAAGGCTGCACCAGCCTCCGATGCAGCGCCGTCGTGTTTGCCCTCAACGGGAGTCGTCTATGGTGGTGGATGCCGAATTTCGCCTGATCAGCGATCGTCGCGAAGGACTGCTGATGGCGATTGGCCAGGTGCTGATCGATCATGGTTTCGTCATGCGCAGGCAGCGCCTGACGCCCGGCGGCGCCGGGGCCGTGCTGGTGATGGGGGTGCGCGGCCCCCAGGAGAAGCTGCTCCATGTCCAGGAAGGCGTCGTCACCCATCCTTTGGTGCGCAGCTTCGAGATGGAAGTGCTCGATGCCGTAGTGGCGCCCGCCGCTGCGGTCGTCGCGGTGTCTGCGCCCACCGCGCTGCCGCCGCGGACGCCGGTGCCGACCGCAGCGCCGCCCAACGCGGCGCCGGCGAACCCTGCGCCGCCTGCCGCCGTCGCCGCGGCGCAGCCTGCGCCGGAGGCCCGCATCGACCATGAGCGCGCCGAAGTGGCGCTGGCCAAGATCGCCGGCGCTTATCCGCACGTGGCCGGCCAGCTCAGGACGCTGGAGAGCGCCCTGGCGCCGGAGCAGTACGAGGCCACGATGCGCTACGTCGGCCAGCGCGTGGGCGCCTGGGTCTACAAGCGCGATTTCGCCCTCGGCGGCAAGCTCTCGCTGAGCCATGCCATCCGCCGCATCGTGCTGCCGGCGATGCGCCAGGTGGTCAAGGCCGAACTGCGCGAGGACGTGCTGTACGTGGCCGACAGCCCGTTCTGCCATCGCGGCCAGCCCGGCCAGTGCTGCCATTTCCTGCGCGGCATGGTGACCGGCCTGCTCGGCAGCCAGGAAGACGCCGACCGCTTGATCGTGACCGAAACCCGTTGCCGCAACACCGGCGCGGATGCCTGCTGCTTTACGGTCGGCCCGTGACCGACGCCTGAGGGGAACTGTATGCACGACCACGCCGCTATCCAGTGTCTGCACGATCCGCTGTTGATGGTGTTGTCTTATTTAGTCTCCGTCCTGGGCTCGTTCACGGCCCTGCAACTGGCCATCGCCATCCCGGCGGCGCGCACGCCGGGCGAGCGCTGGAGCGCGGTCGGCTGGGCCGGCGCGGCCATGGGCGGCGGCGCGATCTGGGCGATGCACTTCATCGCCATGCTGGCCTGCAAGATGGACTTGCAGGTGTCCTACGACCTGCCCATTACCCTGGCTTCGGCGGTCATCGCCATCGGCTCGTGCATGGCCGGCCTGGCGATCGCCGGCGCCGGCGCGTTCCAGTGGGACAAGCTGGTGTTGGCCGGATTGTTCATGGGCCTGGGCGTGACCGGCATGCATTACACCGGCATGGCGGCGATGATCATGCCGGCCGATACCCACTACGACCTGCCCCTGGTCGTGGCCTCGGCGGGCATCGCCATCGGCGCTTCGGTGGTGGCGCTGTGGCTGGCCTTCCACCTGCGCGGCAAGTGGCAGATGTTCGGCAGCGCGCTGGTCATGGGCGCGGCGGTGTGCGGCATGCACTACACCGGCATGGCGGCGGCGCGGTTCGTGCCCAACCAGGCGGCGCCGGGCTCGGCCGGCATCAGCGGCGGCTCTCTGGGCGTGGGCGTGTTCCTGGTCAGCACCTTGCTGTTGGCAGTGGTGCTTTCGATCAGCATCCTGCGCCAGAAGCAGCGCCAGCAAGTGCAGATCTGACCCAGGCGCGCAGCGCCAGGAGGGCAGGGCGGCCGCGCTCTGCAAAGCGAAGGCGGGCGCAGGCCCGCCTTCGTCGTTCCTGGTTCGGTTCGTTCGCTTCGTTCGCTTCGACGGTTCGATTTGGTGGGCCTGGCGTCCGCGGTGCTGCGCGGCACGCCAACTTTCGTCATGCGGCAGCCCGATCCGTCGCCGCTAGACTCCAGGCTCCGACCATTCCTGGGGAATCACGATGCTTCGTCCCGTCTTGCTGGCCGCGGCCCTCGCCGCCGCCCTGGCCGGCGCACCCAGCGCTGTCGCCGCACCGGCTGCGCAGCCGCAGGCCGCCGCCACCCGCAGCCCCGCCGCCCAGGCCCTGCATCGATTGTTCGACGAAGAATGGGAGCGCGGCCTGCGCGAGCGGCCGGAAGAGGCCAGCTTCAACGGCGACAAACGCTACAACGAGCGCTGGACCGACTTCAGCCCGGCCGCGATCCAGGCTCGTGCCGACGGCGACCGCCGCGCCCTGGAGCGACTGAAGGCCATCGACCGCGCCGCGCTGTCGGCCGAGGACCAGCTCAACTACGACGTGTTCGCCTGGAACCTGGAGAAATCCATCGCCCGCCGCCAGTTCCGCGAGGAGTTGATGCCGGTGGGGCAGAACGGCGGCGTGCAGACCGCCGACGGCCTCGCCGAGGGCCTGGATTTCGCCCAGCCCAAGGACTATCGCGACTGGCTGGCGCGGATGCGCGCGCTGCCGACCCTGATCGCCCAGACCCAGGCGCTGATGCGCGAAGGGGTCAAGGCCGGGCTCGTGCCGCCGAGAGTGTTGATGCAGCGGGTTCCGGGGCAGATCGCCAAGCAGGTCGTGCAAGACCCGACGCAGAGCCCGTTCTACAAGCCCTTCAAACGCTTCCCGGACAGCGTGCCGGCGGCCGAGCGCGAGGCGCTGCAGGCGCAGGCGCGCGAGGTCATCGCCCAGACCCTGGTGCCGGCGTATCGCGAGTTCGGCGAGTTCTTCCAGCGCGACTACCTGCCGCACGCCGCCCAGAGCGTGGCCGTCACCGACCTGCCCAACGGTCAGGCCTATTACCAGTTCCTGGCCGCCCACTACACCACCACCGACCTGAGCGCCGAGCAGATCCACCAGACCGGGCTGAAGGAAGTCGCGCGCATCCGCGCGGAGATGGAGAAGATCAAGACCGAGGTCGGGTTCGGCGGCAGCCTGGCCGAGTTCTTCCATTACCTGCGCACCGACCCGAAGTTCTTCCACAAGACCCCCGAAGCACTGCTGCAGGCCTACCAGGCCATCTCCAAGCGCATCGACCCGCAGTTGGTGAAGATCTCCAAGCTCATCCCGCGCCTGCCCTACGGCGTGCGCCCGATCCCGGACAACGTCGCCCCCGACACCACCACCGCCTACTACCTGGTCGGTGCGGCCGACGGCAGCCGTGCAGGCTATTACTACGTCAACCTGTACAAGCCCGAATCGCGCCCGACCTGGGAAATGATGCCGCTGTCGTTGCACGAGGCGGTGCCCGGGCACCACTTCCAGTTCGCCCGCGGCCTGGAACTGCCCGATGCGCCGATGTTCCGCCGCACCGGCTATTTCGTCGCCTACGGCGAGGGTTGGGGCCTGTACGCCGAGCGCCTGGGCTACGACATGGGCCTGTACGACGACCCCTACGACCGGATGGGCCAGCTGGCCTACGACATGTGGCGGGCGGTGCGGCTGGTGGTGGACACCGGCATGCATGCCAAGGGCTGGACCCGGCAGCAGGCGATCGATTACTTCACCGCCAACGCGCCCAAGACCGAGCAGGACATCGTCAACGAGATCGACCGCTACATCGGCAACCCGGGGCAGGCGCTGGCGTACAAGATCGGCCAGCTCAAGATCTCCGAATTGCGCGAGCGGGCGCGGCAGGCGCTGGGCGAGCGCTTCGATCTGCGCGACTTCAACGACCAGGTGCTGGCCACCGGCTCGGTGCCGCTCGCGGTGCTGGAGGCCCGGATCGACGCCTGGATCGCCAAGGAAAAATCAATATAAACAATATTTTGTGGCATTTTTTTAAAGTCGCAAGACATTCGCGGTAGCGCCTGCAGGGCGACAGCCCGCTCGTTTCTGCCCCGGCCCCGGCCGGGGCAGAGCGCCCCGGCCCAGGGCTGTGGCCGGGACCGGGGGCCGGGGGAGGACGCCCCGAATTGCGCCGAACCCGCCGCACTGCCATACTTTCCGGCTCCCGCGCGGCCGCTGCCGCCGGGAGACCTTGCTCCACCGCGGCCCGCCACGGGTCCCGGGGGGCTGAACGGGGCCGCCGACGCGGCCCTTCATCCACAAGGAACCACACCATGCGTCATTACGAAGTCGTGTTCCTGGTCCATCCGGACCAGAGCGAGCAGGTGCCGGCCATGATCGAGCGCTACAAGGCGCTGATCGAAGGCGGCGAGGGCAAGATCCACCGTCTGGAAGATTGGGGCCGCCGCCAGTTGGCCTACCCGATCGAGAACCTGGTCAAGGCCCACTACGTCCTGCTGAACATCGAAGTCACCCAGACCGTGCTGAACGAGCTGGTCGACGGTTTCCGTTTCAACGACGCCGTCCTGCGTCACCTGGTCATGAAGCGCGACGAAGCCGACACCGAGCAGTCGCTGATCATGAAGTTCAAGGACGAGAAGGGCGACAAGCCCGAGCGCGGCGAGCGCCGCCGCCGCGACGACGAGGGCGACGCCCCCGCCGGTTCGGCCGATAACGCCGACGACAACGCCGAAGCCGCCTGAGGATCGCACCCATGTCCAAGTTCTTCCGTCGCCGCAAGTTCTGCAAGTTCACCGCCGAAGGCGTGAAGGAGATCGATTACAAGGATCTCAACACCCTGCGCCAGTACCTGACCGAGACCGGCAAGATCGTGCCGAGCCGCGTCACCGGCACCAAGTCCAAGTACCAGCGCCAGCTGGCGACCGCGGTCAAGCGCGCCCGCTTCCTGGCCCTGATCCCGTACACCGACAACCACAACGCCTGAGCGCTGGCGGACAGGGGCGGCTTCGCCGCCAGGAGACAGGAGATAGCGCCATTCGCCATCTCCTGTCCGCCTCTTCCTGTATCCGCGCGCTCCTGATGTTCAAGTTCGGACAGCGACCCCTGCTGCGGGCCTACAGGTCCGCTAACGAATACGGAGCACTCCCATGCAACTGATCCTCCTGCAGAACGTCACCAACCTCGGCAAGCTCGGCGACAAGGTCAACGTCAAGCCGGGCTACGGCCGCAACTACCTGGTGCCGCAGGGCAAGGCCGTGCCGGCCACCGCCACCAACCTGGCCGAGTTCGAGGCGCGCCGCGCCGAGTACGAAGCCAAGGCCAAGGCCCAGCTGGACGGCGCCGAAGGCCGCAAGGCCAAGCTGGAAGGCGTGGAGGTGACCATCACCGCCAATGCCGCCACCGAAGGCAAGCTGTACGGCTCGGTCACCCCGCGCGACATCGCCGACGCCCTGACCAAGGCCGGCTTCGAGGTCGGCAAGTCGGAAGTGATCATGGGCGAAGGCCCGATCCGCCGCACCGGCGAGTACGACGTGCTGATCCACCTGCACGCCGACGTGGAAACCTCGGTCAAGGTCATCGTGATCGGCGAAGCGGCCTGATCGCGCTGCACGGACCGGCAAGGACGAGGGGCGCCGCGAGGCGCCCTTCGTTTTTGAGGACGCCGTGGAGAGCACCGAGAAACCAGCAGAGCCCTCGACCCGCTCCTCGCTGCGCTCCATGCCTTCCACCGCTCCTTCGCCCCCGCCACAGCGTCGCACCGCCTGAGACCCCGCCAGGCGATACCTCTATCCACCCGTTATCCACAGCTTCTCAACCGATCTATCTGCAACGCTCGCTGTCTTCGGCCGCTAGCATGGGCCCTCCGGGGCCAGGTCCCGGCCAGCGCCGGGCAACGCCCAGGCCGGACCCGCGGCCGCATCGACCAGGAACGCCCACCCGATGAGCTCACGTCCCGGATTCCGCGGCGAAAAACGTTTCGAGACCCGCGCCGAGCAGCGCATCGACCAGTTGCGGGTGCCGCCGCAGTCGGTGGAGGCCGAGCAGGCCGTGCTCGGCGGCCTGATGCTGGCCCCCGACGCCTACGACCGCGTCGCCGACCAACTGGTCGAAGAGGACTTCTACCGCCGCGACCACCAACTGATCTATCGCGCCATCCGCGAACTGGCCGAAAAGAGCCGGCCGTTCGATGCGGTGACCCTGGGCGAGTGGTTCGAGTCGCAGGGCCTGAGCGAGCAGGTCGCCGGCGGCGCCTACCTGATCGAGCTGGCCAGCACCACGCCGTCGGCGGCCAATATCGCCGCCTACGCCGAGATCGTGCGCGACAAGGCGGTGATGCGCAAACTGATCGAGGTCGGCACCGAGATCGTCAACGACGGCTTCCAGCCCGACGGCCGCGACAGCAGCGAGATCCTGGCCAAGGCCGAGCAACAGGTGTTCGCCATCGCCGAGGCCGGCGCGCGCGGTCGCACCGATTTCACCCCGGTGACCAAGGCGCTGTCGGAAGCCTTCGACGTGTTGCAGACGCGCTATGCCAACGGCGGCGCAGTCACTGGCCTGCCGACGGGCTATACCGAATTCGACGAGATGACCGCCGGCCTGCAGAACACCGACCTGCTGATCCTGGCCGCGCGACCGGCGATGGGCAAGACCACCTTCGCCCTGAACATCGCCGAGCACGCCGCCTTCCGCACCAAGAAGGCGGTGGCGGTGTTCTCCATGGAAATGTCCGCCAGCCAGCTGGCGTTGCGCCTGATCTCCTCGGTCGGGCGGGTCAACGCGCAGCGCCTGCGCTCGGGCCAGCTCGAGGACGAGGACTGGGCGCGCGTGACCGGCGCGATCCGGCAGTTGCGCGAGGTGAAGATCTTCATCGACGACACCCCGGGCCTGTCGCCGGAGGTGCTGCGGGCCAAGTCGCGCCGGCTCAAGCGCGAGCACGACCTGGGCCTGATCGTGATCGACTACCTGCAGCTGATGTCGGTGCCCGGCAACAGCGAGAACCGCGCCACCGAGATCTCCGAGATCTCGCGCTCGCTCAAGCACCTAGCCAAGGAGCTGAACCTGCCGGTGATCGCCCTGTCCCAGCTCAACCGTTCGCTGGAGCAGCGCGCCGACAAGCGCCCGGTGATGGCCGACCTGCGCGAATCCGGCGCCATCG
>CBIFVU010000137.1:0-10347 GCA_966185905.1 uncultured Lysobacter sp. | reverse complement strand
CGCGACGACAGCGAGGTGATCTGGTCGGTGCACCGCGGCGAGCTCAACCTGATCCTGTTGCAGATCGCGCAGGAGGCCGGCGCGCGGCTGCATTTCCACCGCGGCCTGTCGGCGGTGGATTTCGACGCGCGCATCGCCCGCTTCGAGGACGACCGCGACGGCAGCAGCCACGAGGTCGGTTTCGACAGCCTGGTCGGCGCCGACGGCGCCGGCTCGGCGCTGCGCGCGGCCATGGGCGGGGTCGCCGACTTGGGCGAACGCACCGAGTTCCTCGGCCACTCCTACAAGGAACTGGAGATCCCGCCGGCGCCGGACGGCGGCTTCAGCATCGAGCCCAATGCGCTGCACATCTGGCCGCGCGGCCGCTACATGTGCATCGCCCTGCCCAACGACGAACGCACCTTCACCGTCACTTTGTTCCTGCCCAACCAAGGCGATCCCAGCTTCGCCAGCGTGCGCGACGGGGCCCAGGCGCGCGCCTTGTTCGAGCGCGATTTCGCCGACGCGCTGCCGCTGATCCCGCAGCTGGAACGCGATTTCGAGCACAACCCCACCGGCCTGCTGGCCACGCTGTACCTGGACCGCTGGCACCTGGACGACCGCGCGGTGCTGCTGGGCGATGCCGCCCACGCCATGGTCCCGTTCCACGGCCAGGGCATGAACTGCGCGTTCGAGGATTGCGTGGCCCTGGCCGAGCGCCTGCTGGCCGGCGGCGACCGCGCCGAGGCCTTCGCCGCCTTCCAGCGCCAGCGCCTGCCCAGCGCGCGCGCGATCCAGGCCATGGCGCTGGAGAACTACCTGGAGATGCGCGACCGGGTGGACGATGAGGACTACCTGCTCCAGCGCGCGCTCGAACAGGCGCTGGCCGAGCGCCATCCCGACCGCTTCATGCCGCGCTACGCCATGGTCACCTTCCACCGCATGCCCTACCAGGTCGCCTTCGAGCGCGGCCAGCGCCAGCGCGAGCTGCTGGTCGAACTGACCCGCGGCCACGAGCGCCTGGACAGCCTGGACTGGGACGCGGTGGACGCAGCAGTGCGCGCACGGCTGTCGCCGCTGCCGGCGGACGCCTGACATGCCGGCCAGCTTCCTGTTCTACGACCTGGAAACCTACGGCGCCGACCCGCGCACCACCCGCATCGCCCAGTTCGCCGCGATCCGCACCGACAGCGAGCTCAACCCGGTGGAAGCGCCGATCAGCGTCTTCGTCAAACCCGCCGACGACCTGCTACCCTCGCCCTTCGCCACCCTGGTCACCGGCATCGCGCCGCAGGATGCGCTGCGCGAGGGCGTGACCGAGGCGGAGATCTTCGCCCTGATCTTCGACGAGATGGCGCGGCCGCAGACCTGCAGCGCCGGCTACAACTCGCTGCGCTTCGACGACGAATTCGTCCGCCACGGCCTGTTCCGCAATTTCTACGACCCCTACGAGCGCGAGTGGCGCAACGGCAATTCGCGCTGGGACCTGCTCGACGTGCTGCGCCTGGGCCATGCCCTGCGTCCGGACGGCCTGGTCTGGCCCAAGCGCGAAGACGGCGCGACCTCCTTCAAGCTCGAACATTTGGCCGAGGCCAACGGCGTGCGCGAGGGCGATGCCCACGAAGCGCTGTCGGACGTGCGCGCGCTGATCGGCATCGCGCGCAAGTTCCGCCAGGCCCAGCCGCGGCTGTGGGACTACGCCCTGCGCCTGCGCGACAAGCGCTTCGCCGCCGGCCTGCTGGACACCATTGCCATGACTCCAGCCCTGCACGTGTCCTCGCGCTACCCCGCCGCGCGCTTGTGCGCGGCGCCGGTGATCCCTTTGGCGCGGCACCCGCGCATCGACAACCGGGTGCTGGTGTTCGACCTGGAGCAGGACCCGCAGGCGCTGTTGCGGCTTTCGCCGGAGCAGATCGCCGACCGCCTCTACACCCCGGCCGCCGACCTGCCCGAGGGCGAGGAACGAATCGCGCTCAAGGAAGTGCACCTCAACCGCTGTCCGGCGCTGATCGCCTGGAACCACCTGCGCCCGGCCGATTTCCAGCGCCTGTGCATCGACCCGGCGCGCGCCGAGCGCCGCGCCGCGCAACTGCGCGAAGCCGGCCCGGAGCTGGTGGAGAAAGTGCGCCGGGTGTACGCCGCCGACGCCGCCCGCGCGCCCTCGGACGTGGATGCCTCGCTCTACGATGGCTTCATCGGGGACGGCGACAAGCGCCTGTTCCGCGAAGTCCGCGCGCTGCCGCCGGAGCAGTTGGGCCGCAGCGACCTGGGCTTCCGCGACCCGCGCCTGCCCGAACTGCTGTTCCGTTACCGCGCACGCAACTGGCCGCACAGCCTGGACCCGGGCGAGCGCGAGCGCTGGGACGACTATCGCCGCTTGCGCCTGGACACCGAATCGGGCCTGTCGGAATTCAGCTTCCAGCGCTTCGGCGAAGAACTGGCCCTGGCCCGCGCCGCCACCGCCGAAGACGGACGCAAACAGGCCTTGCTCGATCGCCTGGAGGACTGGGCGCGCGGCTTGCAGCGGCAACTGGGCCTGGCGGGCTGACCGGGCCGCTGGCCCGGACTCGCTGCGGCGCGTCGCGCCGGCCGGCGCGAGGCGCCGGAACTGGCATCCGGCCGGCCATCGGCCGCCCGCCACGGGCGTGCCGCCACGCGAGAGAGCATCGCGCTGGACAGGGCGCCGAACGCTGGCGCCGCCGCGGCACGCCGAGGCGGCTTGGGCTACCCTGGCGCCATCGCCCTTCCGCACTCAGTCCCCTTCGTTCGCTCCATGGCTTATTTCTCCGAGGCCAGCTTCAAGTTCCTGCGCTCGCTGGCGCGCAACAACCACCGCGAATGGTTCCACGCCCACAAAGACGCATACGAGCAGCACGTGCGCGGCCCGTTCCTGCGCCTGCTGACCGACCTGCAGCCGGTGCTGGCCGGGATCAGCCCGCACTACCGCTCCGAGCCCAAGACCGTCGGCGGCTCGCTGTTCCGCATCCATCGCGATACCCGCTTCGCCAACGACAAGGCGCCGTACAAGAGCTGGCAGGGCGCGCGCTTGTTCCACGAGCGCGCCCGCCAAGTCCCGGCGCCGTCGTTCTACCTGCACTTGCAGGGCGGCGAGTGTTTCATCGCCTCCGGCCTGTGGCACCCCGAGCCGGAGGCGCTGCGCAAACTGCGCCACTTCATCCTCGACAACCCCGGCGCCTGGAAAGCCGCCGCCCATGCCCCCGCCTTCCGCCGCCGCTTCGATCTGGACGACAGCGAAATGCTCACCCGCGCGCCGCGCGGCTTCCCGGCCGAATTCGAGTTCGCCGAGGACCTGCGGCGCAAGAATTTCGTCGCCCTGCGCAGCCTCGACGACGCCACCATGACCGGCCCGCGCCTGCTCAAGACCCTGGAGAAAGACCTCGCCGGGCTGGCGCCGTTCACCGACTACCTTTGCGCCGCGCTCGATCTGGAGTTCTGAGCGGCGGCGCGCGGGCCGCCGTCCGCAAGGCGCATGGCCGGCCGCCGGCCAGCCCGGCGAACCCACCGCGCCTGAGCGCGGTCGCAGTGTCGCCCCAAGGCCAGCGCCATGGCCCTGAGCTTCGCGCGATGCCTCGGCGGGTGTGATCGACTTTCGATCAGTTCGTCGCTTTGTGCGTCTGTTCCAGCACCTGTGCCTCAGCGGTCACAGTTCCCCGCCGTTTACTGCCGCGCTGCCGCATGACAGCAACATGCGCCTTCGTATGCTCATGGTCCGGGCTGCGCAGGAACGCGCGGCCCTTCAGACCGGCGCGCGGGCAGGAGGCCCGCGGTCTCGCTTGCGCCGGCCACACGGGGAGGAATCATGCAGCACATCCGTACCGCGCCGCGGCGTCTTGCCGCGGCGTCGATCGCCGTCGCCATCGCCGCCGCACTGGCCGCGCCGCTGGCGGCACAGGCCACTACCGGCGTCGCCTTCGTCCACGGCACCGGCGCCCAGACCGACGCCTACCAGGACTACTGGAAGCCGGCGATGGTCGACAGCGTCCGCCAGGGTCTGGCCAATCCTTCCAACTACGTGGTCGTCAACTGCGACTTCGAGCAGTACATGTGGGACAGCCGCGCCGCCGGCTGCCTGGCGGGGCAACTGAGCAACTTCATCGCCAGCAAGCAGATCACCCAGCTGATCGTGATCACCCATTCCAACGGCGCCAACGTGATGCGCTGGATCCTCTCCAACCCCACCTACGACAGCCGCTATCCGAACATCATCGCCAAGACCGTTCGGGTCAACGCGCTCGCGCCGTCCTCGGCCGGCACGCCGCTGGCCGATGCGGTGATGAACGGCAACAGCTTCGAGCAGGCGGTGGGCTGGCTGCTGGGCTACAAGTCCGATGCGGTGAAGATGCAGCAGGTCAGCTGGATGGCGACCTACAACGCCAACAACCTCTACGGCACCGCCGGCCGCCCGGCCCTGCCCAAGCCGTTCCGCAGCGTGGTCGGCACCGACGTGGATTCCTCGCCCTTCGACAGCGACAGCTACTGCGGCGGCTATACCGAGAACGTGGGCCTGGAGACCACTCAGAACTGGCTGGACAGTTGCTCCGACGGCTTCCTCAATTGCTCCAGCCAACAGGCCGCGGGCACGGTGTGGTTCCGCGACATCCAGCGCACCGCCGGGGCCGAGCCGCTCAGCCACAACCAGAGCCGGCGCGCCTGCTTCACCTTGAACACCCTCCTGCGCAACGACATGACTCCGTGAGGCCGACGACCATGCGAACGATATTGACCCTGGCCTTGCTCGCCGCCGTCGCCGACGCAGCCGCCGCCGACCGCCCGATGCTGCCGGCCACCGCCGCCGACCAAGTGCCGGCGGCGCTGGCGGTCCTGCCCGCGCCCAAGGCCGCCGCCGAGCGCGCGCCGCTGTACTTCTCCTGGGCGCTGGACCCGCGCATGGCGCTCGCCGCCGACCCGCGCCCGGCCGCGCTGGAAAGCCGCGAGTACTGGCAGGAAACCGATGGCGCCAGCTTGCAGCGCGGCCTGGATGTGACCACCAGCGCACCCGGCGCCCTGATCCGGGTCAGCCCGGTGGCCGGCGCAGCCAAGGTGCCGGCCGAAGCAGTGCGCCTCAGCCGCGCCGGCGCCCCGGTCGCCGCCGCCCGCCGCACCGGCGCCGAGCAATTGCAGGCCGCCGGCCTGGCGGTCGGCCCGGGCGTGGCGGCGGTGCAGTTGGCTGCCGACGCCGCGCCGGGCCGCTACTCGGTGCAAGTGCCGCAGGCCAGCGGGCGCTACTTGGTGCACGTGTTCGAGCCGCGCAGCGACGTGCGCCTGAGCGCCGCCCTGGACCGCGACCATGCCCTGGCCGGCGGCCGCCGCCAGATCGAAGTGGACCTGCTGCGCGGCGACACCCGGCTCAAGGCCCAGGGCGGCGCGCTGCTGGTGGCGCCGTCCGGCCGCAGTTGGCCGCTGGCGCTCAAGCCCGGCCGCGACGGCCGCCTGCGCGCCGACGTAGCGCTGCCGCGCGAGGCCGGCAACGAGCCGGCGGGACTGTGGGAAGTGCAGGTCTTCGCCGGCGACGGCGAAGTCCAGCGCGACCTGCGCACCGCCCTGGCCGTGGCCCAGCCGACCGCGCGCCTGGACGGCGCCTACGCCTTCGACCCGGCCCGGTTGAGCTTCGGCCTGCCGCTGCGCGCGGCCTCGCCAGGGCGCTACGAACTGCGCGGCACCCTGTACGCGACCGGCCCGGACCGCAGTCTGCGTCCGGTGGCGGTGGCGCACAGTGCGCAGTGGCTGGACGGCGGCGCGGCCCGGATCGAGCTGCGCTTCGACCGTGCCCAACTGCCGCAGGGCTATGGCGCGCCCTTCGAGCTGCGTCAGCTCGAGCTCAACGACCAGAGCCGGCTGGCGCCTGTCGAGCGTCGCCAGCGGGTGGCGCGCATCGGCCGCTGAAACCCGGCGGCTCCGGCCCCGCCCGCCCCGCCGTGGGGCGGGCGAGGCTCCGTGCCGGCCGGATGAGCTCGCCGGGCCGAGCTCGGCAAACTGAGATCGACCGGGCGCGATGGGTCGGGCTCAACGGGCCAGAGGAGTGGCTCGGAGGAGGGGACCGAAAGAATCGGGCCGGCGCCGACCGGCCCGGACCGTGGCGGTGCCGCCGGCGGTGGCGCCGGTCTTGGCGCGCCACCCCAGCCAGCCCGGCTTAAGCCGCCGTGGCCCGGCGCCGGCTACTCTGGCGCCTGTTCCCTCGCCGATCGCCGCCCATGAAGAAGTGGATCGCCGTCCTGGCCTTGGCCGCCGTGCTGTTGGCCGGCTATGTCGCTGCCGGCCCGTTCCTGACCGTGAACGCTATCCGCACCGCGGTGAAGGAAGGCAATACCGGCGAGCTGTCCAAGCACGTGGATTTCGCCGCGCTGCGGCTGAGCCTGCGCGCACAGGTGGACGACTACATGGTCCGGCGCGCCGGGCCGGAACTGCAGTCCAGCCTGCTCGGCGCCTTCGGCCTGAGCCTGGCCAGCGGCGTGGCCGGCACCGCGGTGGACGCCATCGCCACCCCGATGGGCATCGGCGCGGTGCTGGAAGGCCGCAAGCTGCTGCGCCGCTTCGACGGCAGTGCCGCGCGCCGCGACAGCTACGACCCGGTGCCGCCGGCCGAGCCGCTCAAGCAGCTGAGCTATCGCTACGAATCCTTCTCGCGCTTCACCGCCACCGTCGACAACGCCGACGGCGACCCGGTGGTGTTCGTGCTGACCCGCGACGGCCTGTCGTGGAAGGTCACCGACGTGCGCCTGCCGCTGGAGCAGATGCTGCCCTGAGGATGCGGCCCCTGAGCAAGGCGGCCCCCGGCGGCTCCCTGGGCGCCTCCCCCGCTGCTCAGCGGTTGGCGACCCCGTGCGGGACGTGCCCGGCGGCGACGTGATCGCGCGCGGACAGGATGTTGTGCTCGGAATCGTCGAAGAAGATGTCCGCGCCGAAGGCTTCCAGGAACGGCCCCTTGGACCGCCCGCCCAGGAACAGCGCCTCGTCCAGGCGGATGTCCCAGTCGCGCAGTGTGCGGATCACCCGCTCGTGCGCGGGGATCGAGCGCGCGGTCACCAGGGCGGTGCGGATCGGCGCGTCCTGGCCCACCGGGAAGGCCGCCTGCAAGCGGTGCAGCGCATCCAGGAAGCCCCGGAACGGGCCGCCGGACAGCGGCTCGCCGGCGTGGTTGCGCTCGTGTTCGGTGAACGCCGCCAGGCCGCCCTCGCGCGAGACCCGCTCGCCCTCGTCGTCGAAGATCACCGCATCGCCGTCGAAGGCGATGCGCAGTTGGTCCGGCGGCAAGTGCGGCGCCAGCCGCGAACTCGGCGCGGCCGGCAGCAAGGTGGCCGCGGCCACCCCGGCCGCCAGCGCCGCGCCCACGTCCTCGGCATTGGCCGACAGGAACAGGTCGGCGCCGAACGGACGGATGTAGGGAAACGGCGGCGCGCCGTTGCTGAAGGCCGCGCGCTTGATCGACAGGCCGTGGTGGGCGATGGAGTTGAAGATGCGCAGGCCGCTGTCGGCCGAATTGCGCGAGATCAGGATCACCTCCACCCGCGGCGCCTCCGACGGCGCGCCCGCATTGAGCGCCAGCAGCTTGCGCACCAGCGGGAAGGCGATGCCCGGACGCAGCACATCGTCCTCGTGCGCGCGCTGGAAATCGGCGTAGGCGTCGATGCCTTCGCGCTCGAACAGCGCGTGGCTCTCTTCCATGTCGAACAGCGTGCGCGAGGAAATCGCGACGATCAGGGGGTCGGCATCACGGTCGGGCATGGCGCGATTGTAATGGAGCCGGTCGCAACGGGTGAGAACGCCCTGCCCCGTTCGCGCCGGTCCGCTCCTGGCTCGCCGCTGCCCTTAGACTAGGCGCCAACGCCCGCCGGACCCCGCCCAAGCCCGCCAGCCCCGATCCCGCAGCCGATGCGCGCCTCGGCCATGCGCTGAAATCGCGCCAACTGGTCATGATGGGCCTGGGCAGCGCGATCGGCGCCGGCCTGTTCCTCGGCTCGGGCGTGGGCGTGCAGGCGGCCGGGCCGGCGGTGCTGCTGTCGTACCTGATCGCCGGCACGCTGGTGATCATCGTCATGCGCGCGCTGGGCGAGATGGCGGCGCTGCGCCCGACCAGCGGCGCGTTCTCGGTCTACGCCGCCGACGCCATGGGTCCGACCGCCGGCGCCACCCTGGGCTGGCTGTGGTGGATCCAGTTGGTGATCGTGATCGCGGCCGAGTCGGTCGGCGCGGCCGGCCTGCTGGCCACGGTCTGGCCGCAATTGCCGGTGCCGGCGCTGTCGCTGGCCTTCATGACCGTGTTCACCGCGGTCAACCTGCTGGGCGTGCGCAACTTCGGCGAGTTCGAGTTCTGGTTCGCGATCCTCAAGGTCGTGGCGATCCTGGTGTTCATCGCCCTCGGCGCGGCGCTGCTGCTGGGCCTGCTGCCGAACGCGCCTTCGCCCGGCCTGGCCAACTTCACCGCCCACGGCGGCTTCGCGCCCAAGGGCTGGGCCGGGGTCGGCGCGGCCTTGCTGGTGGTGGTGTTCGCCTTCGGCGGCACCGAGATCGTGGCCGTCGCCGCGGCCGAGACCCAGGACCCCGAGCGCAGCATCACCCGCGCCATCCGCACTGTGGCCTGGCGCATCCTGGTGTTCTACATCGGCTCGCTGGCGGTGATCATCGCGGTGGTGCCCTGGACCAGCGAGGCGCTCAAGTCGCCCTTCGCCGCCGTGCTGGAGGCCGCGCGCATCCCCGGTGCGGCCACCGCGATCACCCTGGTGGCGGTGGTCGCGCTGCTGTCGGCGCTCAACGCCAACCTCTATGGCGCCTCGCGCATGATCTACTCGCTGGCGCAGCGGCGCGAAGCGCCGGGCTTCCTGGCCCGGCTCAGCGCCAGCCAGGTGCCGGTGGCGGCGGTGCTGGCCAGCGTCGCCTTCGGCTTCGTCGCCACCGCGCTGGAGCTGCGCTACCCGGACAAGGTGCTGCCGGCGCTGCTCAACGTGGTCGGCTCGACCTGCCTGCTGGTGTGGACCTTGTCGCTGGTGGCGCAGTTGATCCTGCGCCGCCGCGCCGACCGTGCCGGCACCGTGCTGCCGTTCAAGATGTGGGCCTTCCCCTATGTCACTTGGCTGGGCCTGGGCATCCTCGCGCTGGTGTTCGTGCTGGCGCTGATGACCGAAGGGCCGCGCGTGCAATTGCTGTCCACCGCGGCGCTGACGTTGTGCATCGCCGCGATCAGCGAGGTCGCGCGGCGGATGCGGGCGCGTTGAGCGGCCGCTCCCCGGTTTCCGCCCGCCATGCACGCCTCCGGCCCCGGTCCTGACCGCCCCGCCCCGGCCGGCGTGCCTGCGGCCGAGGCGGCTCCGGCCGAAGCCGGCGCGCTCGCCGCGTCCCCTGCGAGCATGCGGGCCACCGCCGATGCCGGCTACGCCGAAGCTGCGGTTCGCGACGCGCAACCGCGCATCGACTTGGTCGGAGCGTTGCTGCTGCGCGACGGCCGGGTGTTGCTCGGCCTGCGCGCCTTGCACAAGGCCTGGGCGCCGGGGCGCTGGGACATGCTCGGGGGCCATGTCGAGGCTGGGGAAACGCCGTGGCAGGCGCTGCGGCGCGAACTGCACGAAGAGGCCGGCATCGAGATCGAGCCGGGGCCCGCAGGAAACGGCCCCAGCGCCGCCGGCGACCCCGCCGCGGCCGAGCCCGCCGAGCCCCGACCGCTGGACGAGTTCGACCTGGGCGGCCAGCGCTTGCGCGTGTATCGGGTCGAGACGTGGCGCGGCGAGGTCCGCGCCTGCGGCGACGAGCACCAGCGCCTGGGCTGGTTCGCGCCGGCCGAGGCCGCAGCGCTGGAAGAACTGGCCGACCCGCGCTTGGCGGCGTTGCTGATGCGGCTGGGCTGAACGCCGCGCACGGCGCGGGATCGCTGTGGACATGGCCGGCCCCAACCAGGGGCCGTCATGATCGATCGATCAGGAGCGAAACCGCTCCAAGCCTGGGCCATGCAGGGGCGATCGGTGCGCCGGAGCCGACCCAGGCGCAATGGACGAGGCCGCGGCCCGGCGCCGCGTGCAGGTTCCCGCCCGCGCGCCGGCCAACGACGGCCCGCGCCCGGCCGGCCTGCGCGCCGGGCTCAGCCGCTGGTGAACTGCTCGATCAGCATGCGTTCTTCCAGGTTGTGCTCCGGATCGAACAGCAGGGTCACGGTGCGATCGCGCGATTCGCGGATGGTCACCTCGACCACGTCGCGCACCTCGTGCGAATCGGCGGTGGCGCTGACCGGGCGCTTGTAAGGATCGAGCACGCGGAAGCGCACCTCGGTGTCGGCCTTGAGCAGCGCGCCGCGCCAGCGCCGCGGACGGAACGCGGCGATCGGGGTCAGCGCGATCACCGACGAACCCAGCGGCAGGATCG
>CBIFVU010000136.1:0-10404 GCA_966185905.1 uncultured Lysobacter sp. | reverse complement strand
ACTTCGTCGCGGCGCATGAACAACATCGGGTTGCCGCGCACCACGTCCATCAGCAAGCGTTCGTAAGCGTCGGCCTGGCGGCCGCCGAAGGCCGCGGCGAAGCTCATGTCCAGCGGCACGTGGCGCAGGCGCAGGCCGCCGGGGCCGGGCACTTTGTTCATCAGCCACAGTTTCACGCCCTCGTCGGGCTGCAGGCGGATGACCAGCTTGTTGGGCTGCAGGCGGCTGGACGGATCCTGGTCGGTCAGCGATTCGAAGATCGAGTGCGGCACCTGGCGGAAGGTCACCACGATCTCGGACACGCGCTCGGCCAGGCGCTTGCCGGTGCGCAGGTAGAAGGGCACGCCGGCCCAGCGCCAGTTCTTGACCTCGGCCTTGAGCGCGACGAAGGTCTCGGTCAGCGATTGCGCGCCCAGTTCCTGCGCATAGCCCGGCACCGCGCGGCCCTCGACCGCGCCGGCCTTGTACTGGCCGCGCACGGTCAGCTGGGCGGCGTTGCCGTTCTCGATCGGGCGCAGCGCGCGCAGCACCTTGAGCTTCTCGTCGCGGATCGCGTCGGCGGCCAGCGAGGACGGCGGCTCCATCGCGACCAGGCACAGCAGTTGCAGCAGGTGGTTCTGGACCATGTCGCGCAGCGCGCCGGACTTGTCGTAGTAGGGCGCGCGCGCCTCCACCCCGACCGTCTCGGCCACGCTGATCTGCACATGGTCGATGTGCTCGGCCTTCCACAGCGGCTCGAACAGCGCATTGCCGAAGCGCAGCGCGGTCAGGTTCTGCACCGTCTCCTTGCCCAGGTAATGATCGATACGGAAGATTTGGGTTTCGGCGAACACCCGCGCGAGCGCGTCGTTGATCGCCTCGGCGCTGGCGCCGTCCTTGCCGAGCGGCTTTTCCACCACCACCCGGGTGCGCGGATTGACCAGGCCGTGCGACTGCAGCCGGTCGGCGACCACGCCGAACAGGTCCGGACCGACGGCGAGATAGAACACGCGCACCCGCTCGGCATCGGTGAACTCGGCGGCGAACTGCGGCCAGCCGGAGTCCGAGCCCAGGTCGAGGCGGCGGTAGGACAGCAGGGCGAGGAACCCATCGACCGCAGCGCCGTCGGCGGCTTGCTCGCCGGCGAAATCGGCCAGCGCTTGGCGCACCTTGTCGCGGTAGGCCTCGTCGCTGCGTTCGTCGCGGGCGATGCCGACGATGCGCGCCCCGGCCACGATCTGGCCGTCGGCGTAGCGGTGGAACAAGGCCGGCAGCAGCTTGCGCAGGGCCAGATCGCCGGTGCCGCCGAAAATCACCAGGTCGAACGGGGCCAGCGGCGCCGAATGCGGTGCGGGAGAGGAAGTCGGCACGGAGTAGACGCTCATGGACGGGTCCGGACTGGTCTGGTCGAAACCATACCAGCAAAGATACCAGTAAGATACCAGTTCGGCAAAGATCCATTTCTTACAAGCAAAATCAATAACTTGACCGAATTTTGCGCAGCCATGTTGCGGCCAATGGTCTGCCACTGGTATCTTTTTCGCCATGCAGGACTACCTCCAAAGCGAGTTCCGCCGCCAAGCCGAGGCGCGCCGCGCGCCGGCCTACCAGCACCTGCGCCGGACCCTGCAACACGCCATCGAGAACGGCGAGCTGACCGCCGGCCAGGCCCTGCCCGGCGAACGCGAACTGGGCAAGCGCCTGGACCTGTCGCGAGTGACGGTGCGCAAGGCCATCGCCGGCCTGGTCGCCGACGGCCTGCTGGTGCAGCGCCAGGGCGCCGGCACCTTCGTCGCCGAGCGCATCGTCAAGTCTTTCTCGCGCCTGACCAGCTTCACCGACGACCTGCGCGCGCGCGGGCTGGACCCACGTTCGACCTTCCTCGAACGCGGCCTGGGCGAGGTCACGCCGGAGGAGGCGATGGCGCTGAACCTGTCGCCGGGCGCGGCGGTGATCCGCTACTACCGCCTGCGCACCGCCGACGGCGTGGCCCTGGCGCTGGAACGCACCGTGGTCCCGGCCAGCGTGATCGGCGATCCCGACCACGTGGAGAACTCGCTCTACGAAGCCTTCGCCCGGCTCGGCATCCGCCCGGCGCGCGCGCTGCAGCGGCTGCGCGCGATCGCCTTCGACGCCGAGCAGGCGCGGCTGATGAACCTGCCCGAGGGCGCTCCGGGGTTGTTCATCGAGCGCCGCACCTTCCTCGACGACGGCCGCGTAGTCGAGTTCACCCGATCCTTCTATCGCGGCGACGCCTACGACTTCGTCGCCGAACTGCAGAGCGAGCCCAATCCGTGAGCGCCGACCCCTTGCTCGACCCCACCACCACGCGCATGCACGCCGAGGCGCTGGAAGCCGGCGACGCGGTCGCGCGCCAGTTCGCCGCCAACGCCGACATCGTCGACGACCTGGCCGAGCGCCTGCGTGCGCAGCCGCCGCGCTTCATCGTCACCTGCGCGCGCGGCAGCTCCGACCATGCCGCGACCTACGGCAAATACTTGTTCGAGACCCAGCTCGGCCTGGTCACCGCTTCGGCGTCGCCGTCGGTAGGCTCGGTGTATGCGGTGCAGCCCAGGCTGGACGGCGCCTTGTTCGTGGCGGTGTCGCAGTCCGGCAAGAGCCCGGACCTGCTGCGCAACGCCGAGATCGCCAAGCGCGCCGGCGCGCATGTGCTGGCCCTGGTCAACGTGGCCGATTCGCCGCTGGCACAGCTGGCCGACACCGTGCTGCCGCTGCACGCCGGGCCGGAGACCAGCGTGGCGGCGACCAAGAGCTATCTGTGCTCGCTGGCGGCGATGCTGCAACTGACTGCGCGCTGGAGCAGCGCAGCGCCCCTGACCGAGGCCGTGCACCGCCTGCCCGATGCCTTGCGCGCGGCGGTGCGCCAAGACTGGTCGCCGCTGGTGGAGGGCCTGGCCGGCGCGCGCAATCTGTTCGTGCTCGGCCGCGGCCTCGGCCTGGGCGGGGCGCAGGAGGCAGCGCTCAAGTTCAAGGAAACCTGCGGCCTGCACGCCGAAGCGTTCAGCAGCGCCGAGGTCAAGCATGGCCCGATGGCCCTGGTCGGGCCCGGGTTTCCGGTGCTGGCCTTCGCCCAGGACGATGTCACCGGCGACGGCACCGCGGCGGTGGCGCGCGAGTTCCATGCGCGCGGCGCCCCGGTGTGGCTGGCCGCTCCCGGCGCCAGCGGCCCGGGCAGCCTGCCGCTGGCGCCGTCGCTGCATCCGGCCATGACCCCACTGTTGACCGTGGCCAGTTTCTATCCGGCGGTCAATGCGCTGGCGGTGGCGCGCGGGTTCAATCCCGACCTGCCGCCGCACTTGAACAAAGTCACCGAAACCGTCTGAGGCCGCCGCCATGTCCGCCACTGCCTTCGTCAACGGCCGCGTGCTCAGCGAGCGCGGGTTCGAGCCGGACCTGTGCGTGATCGTCGAGGACGGCCACATCGTCGCCGTGTTGCCCGGCCCGGCGCCGGAAGGCGCGCAGCAGGTGGACCTGCAAGGGCGCTACCTCGCCCCGGGCTTCATCGACACCCAGGTCAACGGCGGCGGCGACGTGCTGTTCAACGATGCCCCCACGATCGAGGGCCTGCGCGCGATCGCTCGGGCGCACCGCCGCTTCGGCACCACCGGCCTGCTGCCGACGCTGATCAGCGACGAGGTGCCGGTGATGCTGCGCGCGATCGCCGCGGTGCGCGAAGCCATCGCCGCGGGGGTGCCGGGCATCCTCGGCATCCACCTGGAAGGCCCGTACCTGGCGCCGGCGCGCAAGGGCGTGCACGACCCCGGCAAGTTCCACACCCCCAACGAGGACGAGCTGGACCGCATCGCCTCGCTGGACAACGGCAAGACCCTGCTGACCCTGGCGCCGGAACGCTTCGAGGACGCCACCTTGCGTGCGCTGGCCGCGCGCGGCGTGTTGCTCAGCGCCGGCCATACCGCCGCCGACTACGATCGGCTGCGCTCGGCCTTCGCCAACGGCGTGCGCGGCGTCACCCACCTGTTCAACGCGATGCTGCCGCTGGGCAGCCGCGAGCCCGGCGGCGTGGGCGCCTGCATCGACGATCCGGACAGCTGGTGCGGTGTGATCGCCGACGGCGAGCATGTGCACGACGCTTCGCTGCGCATCGCCATCGCCGCCAAGCCGCGCGGCAAGATCATGCTGGTCACCGACGCGATGCCGCCGGTCGGCGGCGAGCGCGAGGACTTCAGCCTCTACGGCCAGCCCATGACCTGCCGCGACGGCCGTTGCACCACCGCCGAAGGCGCCCTGGCCGGTTCCGGCCTGGACATGGCCACCGCCGTGCGCAACTGCGTGCGCCGCCTGGGCCTGCCGCTGGCCGAGGCCTGCCGCATGGCCTCGACGTATCCGGCCGAGTTCCTCGGCCTGGGCCAGGAGTTGGGGCGGATCGCGCCGGGCTATCGCGCCGACCTGGTCGCGCTGGACGAGGCGTTGGTGGTGCAGGACAGCTGGATCGGCGGCCTGCACTGAAGGGGCGTGGAACCCGCCGAACCCGCCCGCGCCAGCAGTGCCTGCGGCCGCTCGCTTGGCCGCGCAATCGTCGCTCAATCACCGTGCTGGGAAGAGCATGGGCGGCGTACTCGGCAGCGAGACGAGGAACAAGCTGGCCACGTAGCGGAACAACCCCAAGATCTACAACCGGACCGACCGCGAAGGCGCGCACTGGACGCTCAACGGCCGGCAATGGGTGAGCGAGCGGCCGGCCGACCTGAGCCGCGGCGCTTCGCCCGGCCCGGTGGATACGACCTTTTCCGCCTTACCGGCGACGGCGCGCTATCTGAACTTCAAGGCCACCAACGCGGCCACGGAACTGGCCCTGGGCGAGACGCGGAAACCGCGCGATCCATTCACCCAGCCCCAGGCACCGGCGACGCACCGAGCCTGAGCCCGGCGCCCTCGACGCGCGAAGCGCAGACCGGCGCATGGTCGCGGGACGTGGTGACGGCTTACGTAGGCGTCGGCCAGCAGCAGACCGTGCGCCACGCGGCGACGCCGGAGCGCGCCACCGAGGTGGAGCGCGCCGCCGAGCAGACCATCGCCGGGAACATCGCAACGGGGCCTGCGCCGATTGTCGCTACGAGATCGCCTCCCGGCTGCAAGGGTTCGATTCGTTCAATGCGATTCTGCCCGCTGTGCGAACGGCGAGCGCGAGGCATCTTGCATGCCAACGACGGCGCGCTGTACCGGCGCGACTCGGCCGGGCAAAGCCCCCGCGATGTTCAAGAATTTCTGCTTGCAAGCTAAGGCTGGCTTGATTGCAGCATTGGCAGCACCAATGAGCTCGCCCATTCGCGGTATTTTCGGCATTGACCTCACGATGCTTCCCGTGTAGCTCTACGGGCGAGCCCAATATTGCATTTATCTGCCATGATGAACGACGCGCCCACAAGCGCCCCAGCGGATTCTGAAGCCGGTTCCGAGGCTGGCAGCTTCTACATCCTTGAAGCCGACTATCAGGGCGACGGCCCCTTCTACGGGCTAGATTTTGTCAACAAAAGCAAGCTTCTTGCGGGCCGGGCCATCCTGCGTCCTTTGCGAGGGGGATTTAGGAAGCTGCCAGAACTGCCCATGCTGGTACATAATCCAGAAAAGGGAACCTTGCCGCGGGATTTTGAGTCGGGAATAAGCGGATACCGCCTGGTTTCCGAGCGATTGAAATCTGCTTTGGAAGCGATAGATCCTGCCGGTGTTTCATTCCACCCTTGCGATTTCCGCCTCGCGAACGGAACTGCTGGACCGTACTACTATTTGTGCGACTTCATCCGAACTCTGGACGCGCTGGATGAAGAAAGGTCGGTTGTTCGTATAGAAATTGATGCTGACTTTGTCAACGGGAAACACTACGGGATCGGCCCCGGAGCTCGGCTTGTGTTCAAGCATTCAATTGTCGAGCAAGCACGAGCCCACATCTTTTACACGCCCTATTCCCCTTATGTCTTTTGCGACCAAGCCCTACGGGATGCAATAGTCGCCGAAAGATTCACAGGCCTTTTATTTTCGGACGCTGCCGATTTCTGAATTTCTAATCCAAGGACGGCTGGCATGGCATCGGACGGAAAGCATACTTTTGAACTGCATCATCTCATTGAGCAAAATAAAGCTGTAGGCCGCAGCCAACTGTTACAAGCGCTCATAGAGTATGGATACGACATTCATAGCCCCCGAAATACGTTGTATTTGCCTAGAGAGGAACAACTTGCATCCGAGCTGGGCGTATCCCATCACAGAGGGGCTCCGCTAGAAAGTTACTCAAAAGTAGTAATGGAACAACTCAACAGGCTGGAGGACTCTAAGGATGCGGCGGTCGTCTTCAGTCGAGATGTTGATGACCCACAGGCGCAGAGAGCGGCCAGCCGCCTAATAGAAAGAGTTCACCGGATAGAGGACACACTGAAGATTGCCATCCTTAATGGCGACCTTTTCACTAATCCGCCCCCAACAATTTCCGTTGAGCAAGCGAATGCCACTAATGTAAAGATGGATCATAGCTTTGCAGAGTATGGCGCACGTCATGTATACCAACTCGAAACGATGGCGGCCCTGGCAGCGGAGGAAGCGAAATGGTCCCCTGCCGTGCAGTCCGAGAAGACTGTCATCGCCACCGTCCAAACCGTCAACGAGCCTGGCCGGAAACCGGCTGGCGGTGATGCCGCTAAGGGGCATGCGGAGCTCCGAAAAGCTATCAATGACGCTCTGTCGGGAGAACGCCTGCAACTCTCGGGCGATACCGTCGAAAATCTCCGCGCGGTCTACGCACGGCATGACGCTGCGGCGCTAACGTTGGGAGAACGGACTCAGGCACGCATCCCCATCCCCGGCCACACCAGCGCCCGCGCAGTAACAGGCGCCACCATCGGCGGCCTGAGCCTCGCCGCCGCGCTACCCGAAGCCGCCGAGGCCGGCGAGCGCGTGGCGCTTTCGCTGGCCCGCGACAATCCCCTGGCCGCGCAATCGCAGTTCAACCACTACGCCGGCAAAGGCCTGGGCGGCGCACTCGGCGGAGCGGCCGCCGGTCTGGCGGTGGGCTGGGGCACCGGCCCGGGCGCCATCGCTTTCGTCGGCCTGGGCGCGCTCTCCGGCAGCGAGGTCGGCGACAAGTTGGCCACGTGGTGGGACAACCGCAAGATCTACAACCAGACCGACCGCGAGGGCGCGGCCTGGACGTTCAACGGCCGGCAGTGGGTGAGCGAGCGGCCGGCCGACCTGAGCCGCGGCGCTTCGCCCGGCCCGGTGAATACGACCTTTTCCGCCTTGCCGGAGACGGCGCGCTATCTCAATTTCAAGGCCACCAACGCGGCCACGGAACTGGCCCTGGGCGAGACGCAGAAACCGCGCGACCCATTCACCCAACCCCAGGCACCCGGCGACGCACCGAGCCTGAGCCCGGCGGCCTGGACGCGCGATGCGCAGACCGGCGCATGGTCGCGGGACGTGGTGACGGCTTACGTAGGCGTCGGCCAGCAGCAGACCGTGCGCCACGCGGCGACGCCGGAGCGCGCCGCCGAGTTGGAGCGCGCCGCAGAGCTGACCATCGCCGAGAACATCGCAACGGGGCCTGCGCCGATTGCCGCGCGCTACGAGATCGCCTCGCGGCTGCAAGGGTTCGATTCGTTCAATGCGATTCCGCCCGCCGTGCGAACGGCGGGCGTGGAGGGCGCCTTGCAGGCCAGCGACGGCGCGCTGTGCCGGCGCGATTCGGCCGGGCAATGGCTGTCCGACGGCCAGGGCGAGCCGGCGCGGGGCAACGTGGCCCTGGAACTGGAGCGCACGCACTCGGTGCTGCAACCGCAGCGAGCGCAGCACGAGGCTTACGTCGCGGCGCTGCCGGCGTGGCGGCCTCCTACCGCGGCCGAGCTGGACCGGGAAATGGTGGCAGGCGTGTATCGGCAGCACGGCATCGAGCCGGCGCCGGCGCGCATGGAGGCGACCATGCTCGCCATCGAACGCACGCGCATCGCGAACGGCCTTCCGCCCGGCGCTACGTCGATCCAGTTGGAGCCGAACGCCGAAGGCCGTTATGACGTAAACAGCCCCATTTCGCACATTTACGGCTACGCGGATCGAGTGCCCCGCATCGCGGCCGAGACCACGCCGGCCGAGATCGATCGTGCCTTGGCCGACTTGCGCGCGCCCACCGCGCCGGTGCCGGAGCCGCCGGAGCTGCGCATCGCGGCGTTGTCGCCGCAGCAACGCGAGGTCCACGAGCAAGCGATGCGCGAGGTCAACCGCCTAGGCCTGTCCAACGATCAGGCCCAGGCGGTTGCCCTCCAGGCAGCCGTTGCGGTGGCCGCGTCCGCCGAGCGCGAGCCCGAGATTGTGGTGAAGTTCTCCGAAGCCGAATGGGCCCGCAATGCCGAGGGGACGCCGGCCCTCCAACGAGCGCCCGATCCCGAGCCGGCGCCTGCCGTGGCGCCCGAGCGCATCCAAGCGCCGCAGGAGCCCGTCCAGGTCCAGACGGCGCCATCGCCCGAGCGGGCAGCGGAAACGCCGCAGACGCGCGAAGCGGTGCCCGCGGTCCAGGTGGCGCCTACCGACGAGACCCTGCGGCCCGGCCGCCAAGGCCAGGACGTAGAACTGCTGCAATACCGCCTGGACCGCATCGGCTACCGCGACCCGGCCGGGACGCCGCTCCCGCAACACGGCCACTACGACGGCGCGACCGAGCAGGCGGTGCGCCAGTTCCAGCGCGACCGGGGCTTGGCTGAGACCGGCACCGTCACGCCCGAGACCGTGCAGGCGTTGTCCGTGGCGCAGCAGGCGCGCCAGGGCGCCCGCGAAGCCGAGCGCCCGGAGGCGCCGTCCCAGGCGCCGCCCGAGCGCGCGCCCCAGGCCGAGGCCGTCCAAGCGCCGCCTACGCCCGCGCCACTCGTGCCCAATGCGCCCAGCGCGCAGCGGGAGGCCTTGGCGGGGGCGCCCGATGCGCCGTCCGCAGTGCCGGTGGCCGCGTCGCTGCCACGCGCTCCAGAGGCGGGCCCGGCTACGACCGCGCCCCTGCCGGGGCAGGAGCGGCCGCCCGGACCGACCGCCGAGGCCGGCACGCCGCCCACAGTCCCGACCCCAGCCCGAGACGCGAAGCTGGGGCCATCGCTGGACGCCGAGCGGCCGCCGGTTCGGGAATCGACCGCAGCCGAAGTGGCCGGAGGACACGTTCGGCACATGCGCGACACCGATCCGGCGCCAGCGCAGGTGTCGGCGTTCGACGTGTCGCAGTTCCGCCCAGCGGACCAAGCAATGTTCGCGAAGCTGCGCGCCGGCACGCCGGCCGACATCCCGGACGAGACCGTGGCCAAACTGATGCTGGACGCCAAGCGCAACGGCATCCACGACGCGGAGAGCATCGGGCCGGTGGGCGTCGCCAACGGCAAGCTCTGGGTAGGCGCGCAAATACCGGGGTTCCACACCGGGGTTTCTGCGACCGCCCCCGCCCCGCCGATGCAGGACACCGTGCGCGAGACCCAAGCGTTCAACCAGCAGCGCGACCAGCAACTGGCCCAGGAACGAGAGCATGCGCAGCAACGTCAGCAGGAGCAGAATGCGCAGGTCCAGCGCATGGCGCACTGATCCAGGCTCCGATTGATGGCGGCAGAGCCGAGAGCTATGCGATCGGCAAGCCGCGCTACGGCGCAGCGCTCAGGCGCCCGGCGCGAGCCGGGGCTGGAACTGGGCCGAGCCTTCGCAGGCATCGCGCATGCGGTTGAACTGCTTGCGCTGGTCGCCCGCGCCCTTGCGGCTGGCGCGCAGGGCCTTGCCATAGGCGTCGTGGCAGCGGCCGGAGGCGGCGGCCGGGTCTTCCGGCCCGAAGCTCAACGGCACGCCGGCGGGCGCGAACTCGAAGCTGGGCGGCGCATCGGCCAGGCGCTGGACGGCGGCCTGGGGTTTGTAGAGATCGACCGGCGGCGGCGCCTCGGCGAAATCGCGCACCGGCGCCGGCGGCGAGACCGGCGCGGCGGGCAGGCAGGCGCGCAGTCCGGCCGGGGCCAGCCCGGCTGCGGCCGGCTGGGCGCAGCCGGGCCGTGCCTGGGACGGCGTCTGCGGGTGGCCTTGGCCTTTTGCCTGCGCTGCCGCCGAACCGATCGGGGCGGCCGCCATCGCAAGCATCGCAGCGCACAGCCAGCATCCGTGTTTCATCCAGCGCCTCCTCCCTGACCGGTCGCAGCCCGGGGCCAAGACGAGCGGATTGCGGCGATCCGCCGCGGACAGGGCCGAGCATACCCCTGCGTTGCCCGGCGCGCCCGCTCGCCTCGGCGCCGTTCATCGCGGCAGCCGACTCAGCAAGGGAGGCAGCGCGTCCGTCGCCGGCCCGCACGCGCACGGATTCAGAACTCGCGTATCGGGGCCCGCATCGCCTCTGTCACACAGGCGCGGCCCGGCGGCCCGCGCAGCCAAACTCGGCACACAGGCTATAAT
>CBIFVU010000135.1:0-10466 GCA_966185905.1 uncultured Lysobacter sp. | reverse complement strand
GTGCGCGGCTTCCTGCGCCAGCCGACCCGGCCGGTGCTGTTCCAGCCGGTCTACATCGGCTACGAGAAGCTGATGGAGGGCAACAGCTACCTCGACGAGCTCTCCGGCAAGCCCAAGGAGAAAGAATCGATCTGGCAGTTGCTGTGGGGCATCCCCAAGGTGCTGCGCTCCAACTACGGCCAGGTGGTGGTCAACTTCGGCGAGCCGATCAAGCTCAACGACATGCTCGCCGAGCACGCTCCGCAGTGGGACGGCCAGCCGGTTGCGGAAGAAGACAAGCCGCAGTGGTTGTCCAACACGGTCGAGGCGTTGGCCCAGCGCATCCAGGTCAACGTCAACCGTGCCGCCGACGTGAATCCGATCAACCTGCTGGCGCTGGCGCTGCTGTCCACGCCCAAGCACGCCATG
Organism: uncultured Lysobacter sp.; assembly: GCA_966185905.1. Lineage (GTDB taxonomy): Bacteria > Pseudomonadota > Gammaproteobacteria > Xanthomonadales > Xanthomonadaceae > Lysobacter. Next base: position 10,058 of record CBIFVU010000135.1, on the reverse strand, counting down.
GGCGAGGCCGACCTGCTGGCGCAGATCGCGCTGAGCAAGACCTTGCTGGCCGAGTTGCCGTATTCGGACCGCGTCACCGTCACCCCGCACACGCCGCAGGAGATCGTCGCCCACGGCGAGGAGATCAACGTGCTCGAACGCATCGCCCATCCGCTGGGCGACGTGCTCGGGGTGGACGAGGACAAGGCGGTGCTGTTGAGCTATTTCCGCAACAACGCCCTGCACCTGTTCACCGCCGCCTCGTGGATCGCCTGCTGCTTCCAGCACAACCGGCGCATGAGCCTGGCCGGGGTGCAGCGGCTGGGGCGCAGCGTCTACCCGTTCCTGCAGGCCGAGCTGTTCCTGCCCTGGAGCGAGGACGAATTCGCCGAGCGGCTCTCGCGCACGGTCGATGTGTTCGTGCGCGAAGGCTTGCTGGAGCGGGTCAGCGAGGACGACGGCGGGATCCTGGCGCGCAATGCCGGCCAGACCGACGAGGTGTTCCGCCTGCGCGCCATCGGCCATTCGCTGCAGCAGGCCTTCGAGCGCTACTACATCGCCATCTCGGTGCTGGTGAAGAACGGCCCGGGCACGTTGTCGGCGGCCGAGCTGGAAAGCCTGTGCCAGCTCGCCGCGCAGCGCCTGTCGCTGCTGTACGCGCCGGCCGCGCCGGAGTTCTTCGACAAGACCCTGTTCCGCGGCTTCATCCAGAAGCTGCGCGAGCTCAGGCTGGTGTGGCCGGACAGCCAGAGCAAGCTGGCCTTCGACCAGCGCCTGGACACCTGGGCCAAGGACGCCAAGGTCATCCTCGGCCGCGAACTGCGCCACACCATCGAGAAGATCAGCCCGGAAATGGCCGCGCAGCCGGGCGCGGAGGGCGCGCCGGCCGAGTGAGGCCGCGCCCTGCGCGCGGCCGCGCTCAGTCCGGCAGCCGGCGCAGCCGCGCCAGCGCCGCGTCCAGGTCTTCGAGCAGGGCCGCCGCCAGCGCGGTCTCGCCGTTCTCGGCGGCCTGCTCCAGGGCTTGCGCGGTTTCGCCCAACTCGTGCGCGCCGACCAGTTGCGCCGCACCCTTGATGCGGTGGGCCTGGCGCTGCATGGCGGTCGTGTCCTCGCCGGCCTGGGCCAGGCGCAGCGCAGCCAGGTCGTGGGCGCTGGTGTCGAGGAAGTCGGCCAGCACGGCGGCGGTGTCGCCGTCGTCTTCGACCAGCCGGCGCAATACCTCGCGGTCGAGCACCCGGGCGGCATCGGCAGCGGAATAAGCAGGGGCATCGGCGCCGGCGTGGGCGGCCGACGCGGCAGCCGGGCCGTCGCCCGCGGCGGCCGGCGGCAGCCAGCGTTGCAGCGTCGCCGCCAGGCGCGCGGCCGGCACCGGCTTGATCAGGCACTCGTCCATGCCGGCGGCCGCGCAGGCCTCGGCCTCGCCTTTCAGCGCCGAGGCGGTCAGCGCCACGATCGGCGTGCGCGGCTTGCCGTCGCGCGCCTCCTCCGCGCGCACCGCGCGCGCCAGCGCATAGCCGTCCAGGCCGGGCATGTGCACGTCCGAGAGCAGCAGGGCGTAGCGGCCGCTGCGCCAGCGGCGCAGGCCGTCCTCGCCGTGGTCGGCGGTCTCGCAGGCATAGCCGGCCAGGGCCAGTTGCCGCGGGATCACCAGGCGATTGGTCGGATGATCGTCGATCAGCAGCACCAGCCGGCCCGCGCGCGCGGCCTGCTCGGGATCCGGCGGCGGCGCCGGCAGCGGCAACGCCGGCGCGGGCGCCGGCTCGGACAGTTCGGATTCGGGCGCGCGCGGCAGCCACAGGCGCAGGCGCAGGGTGGTGCCGACGCCGGGCTCGCTGTCCATCGTGATCTCGCCGCCCATCAGCGCCGCCAGACGGCGGCAGATCGCCAACCCCAGGCCGGTGCCGCCATAGCGCCGCGCGGTGTCGCCGCCGGCCTGGGCGAAGGGCTCGAACAGGCGGCGTTGCTGTGCGGGCTCGATGCCGATGCCGGTATCGCTCACGCGCAGGCACAGGCCATCGCGCACCTGGCCGTCGGCGTCGGTGCGGCTGTCCTCCAGCGCCAGCGCCACGTCGATCCGGCCGCGCTCGGTGAACTTGACCGCGTTGGACAGGAAGTTGCCCAGGATCTGGCGCAAGCGCAGCGCGTCGGCGCGATGCGCCGGCGCGATCCGCGCATCGACCGTGCAGGCCAACTGCACGCCGCGGCTGGAGGCCGCGCCGAGGAAGCCGGCCGCGGTCGCCCGCACCAGCGCCGGCAGTGCCACCGGCGCCGGCGCCAGCTCCAGCCGCCCGGCCTCGATCTTGGAGAAGTCCAGGATGTCGCCGATGATCTGCAGCAAGGATTGCGAGGACTGCTGGATAACGTCCAGCGCGCGCCGTTGCTCCGGGTCCAGGCGCGAGTGCGCGAGCACTTCGATCATGCCGGTCACGCCGATCATCGGCGTGCGGATCTCGTGGCTCATCGCCGCCAGGAACGAAGACTTGGCCCGGCTGGCGTCCTGCGCGCGCGCCTCGCTGGCGCGCAGTTCGCGTTCCAGCCGCTTGAGCGCGCTCAGGTCGGCGGCGATCAGCAGCAGCCCCGGCGCCTGGCCGGGCTCCAGCGTGTCCGACACCGCCACCAGCGCCGGCACCCAGGTGCCGTTGCGGTGGCGCAGGCGGGTCTCGCGCGGCTCGCCCTGGGTGCGCGCCAGTTCGCGCAGCGCGGTCCAGTCGGCCGCCACCGGGCGGCCCGACTGCGCGCTCAGTTCGGCCGCCAGCGCCGCCAGCGCGCGCGTCTCGAATACGTGGTGCAGGCGCTCGCGCCCGACCACGTCGGCTTCGCGGATGCCCAGCAAACGCTCGGCGAAGGGATTGACCAGGGTGAAGCGGCCCTCGCCGTCCACCGCCAGGATCGCGGTCTGGGCCGCGTCCAGCAGCGAGGCCTGGAAGCGCTCGCGCCGCTCCAGTTCGGCGCGGGTGCGTTCGTTGCGGATCAACTGGCCGGTCAATTCGGTCTCGAAGCCCAGCACGTCGCGGCGCATTTCCACGAACGCCTGCATCACCGCGCCCAGTTCGCCGGGCGGCGGCTCCCCAGGCTCGGCCGTGTAATCGTGCTCGCGCATGCGCTGGGCCAGCCAGGTCAGCCGCTCGATCCCGCGCGAGGCATTGCGCAGCACCCGCTGGCCGACCAGCGCGGCGATCGCCAGCGCCAGCAGCGAGACCGCCACCCGCAGTGCGCTGGTCCACTGGCTGCGCACGATGTCGGCGTCCACCACCGCCGCGGTCTGCACCAATTGCAGGTCCGAGAGCGACTTCATCTGCTGGGTCAGCGGATCGATGGCGGGGTACAAGCGGGTGCGGGCGAACAGGTCCAGCGCGGCGGGATCCCGGCGCAGCAGGATCGCGCGCAGTTCCAGCACGGCCTGGTCGGCGGTGCGGCGCGCGCGCGAGGCCGCGTCGAGCTGCACTTGTTCTTCCGCACTGCGCGGCAGCGCCTGCAATCGCGCCCAGGTATCGTCGATGCGCAGGCGGGCGCGGTCCACCCGCTGCACGCCCTCGTCCCAGCCGACCAGGCCGTGGCGCACGCGGAAGGTGGTGTCGACCACGTCCAGGCCGTAGGCATCGGAGACGCTCTTGAGCAGGCGCAGGCCGAGCAGGGCGTCGTCCTGCAAGGTGTGCAGGGTGCGGCGGGCGCGATACTGCTCCAGCTCGTCCAGCAGCAGCACGCTGGAGCCGGACAGCAGGAACAAGGCGAACAGGCCCCACAGCTGGCGGCGGATGCTGAGACGGTCCAGCCGGGCGAACATGCGGCCTCAGTGCTCGGGCCGGCGCCAACGGCCCAGCGCCGCCGGCAGGTCTTCGCCCGGCACCGCCTCGCCGATCAGCCGGCCCTGGGCCAGGTCGCAGCCCAGCTCGGCCAGCATCTGCCAATCCTCCACCGTCTCCACGCCCTCGGCCACCGACTTGAGCCCGAGCTTGCGCGCCAGGTCCAGGCTGGCCTCGACCACGGCGCGCTTGCGCGGTTGCTGGCAGGCGCCGGCGATGAACTCCTGGTCGATCTTCAGCTCGGTGAACGGCACTTGCGAGAGTTGCGACAGCGAGGACCAGCCGGTGCCGAAGTCGTCGATCGACAGACCGAAGCCTTTCAGCCGCAGCCGCGCCAGCACCGCCAGGCCGCGCGCGGCATCGGTCATCAGCGAGCTTTCGGTCAGCTCCAGCACGATCTCGCCGGTGGCCGCGCCGGCCTGCTGGACGATGCGTTGGTAGCGGTCGGCGGCGCCGGCATCGTCCAGGGTCGAGGCGGAGACGTTCACCGACAGGGTCAGGCGCAGGCCGCGCTGGTCCCAGGCCTGCTTCCAGCGGCAGGCCTGGGCGAGCATCCGTTCGGTCAGCTCGTCGATCCGGCGCTCGGCCTCCAGCACCGGCACGAAGTGCTGCGGCAGCACCACCCGGCCGTCGTTGCGGTGCCAGCGCGCCAGCGCCTCGACCCCGGTGACGCGGCCGTTGGCCAGCTCGACCTGCGGCTGGAACCAGGGCTGGATGTGGCCGGCCTCCAGCGCTGCGCACACGCTGGCGCTGTCGATCTGGCCGGGATCCTCGTCGGCTTCGGCGGCCATGGCCTGCTCGAAGCCGGCCAGGGCGCGGGCGAGCTTGTCGCGGGTCAAGGGCTTGGGCACCGCGTCCAGTACCCGCAGGCCGTGGGCCACGGCCATGGTCTGGACGGTGTGCAGCAGGGCCGCGTCCAGTGCGCTGACCACCAGCACCGCGCGCGCCAGATGGCCGCCGGCGAGGTGATCGATGAATTCGATGCCGTCCATGCCGGGCATGTCCAGATCGACCATGACCAGGTCCGGCGGCGCCGCCAGCCCACGCAGCAAGGCCAGCGCGCTGGCGCCGTCGGCGGCTTCGTACAGGCGCGCGGCGCCCAGCCCGGCGAGCAGGCGCAGCGCCATCCGGCGCTGGAAGCCGTGGTCTTCGACCACCAGGACGCTCAAGGCCGACATGGACATCCGATCACCGCCCGCAAGGCAGCCACTGGCCGGCGCTCGATGTGCCGAGTCGGCCGCGAACGGCCGACTGTAGCCGCGTCCGGGGCGAGTGGGCCAGAGCGGCGACGGACGGTCGCCGCGGGCTGCAGGCGCGAGGGCCGGCCGGGCCGGGCGGAGGCTGCCGGCGTTGGCAGCGCGGAGGCTCGGCCCGGCGTGCACCGGCGCGGCCTTCGCCGCTCGGCGCAAAGGGCGCCCGACCGGACCTGGGCGCGGTCTGCCCGGTCGCTGTCGTCGGCGTGGATGCGGGCGGCAAAGCCGGAACGCCGTGGTAACACGCCGGCATCGGGCCGCGGCCGCAGGCGGGGCCGGTGCCGGCGCGGCGCAGGTCTGCGCTCAGGGCCAGGCCGGCGGGTTGGCGGCCCAGGCGCGCTGGATTTCGGCCAGGGTCGCGCGCTCGCTGTCGCGCCAGGCCGGCAGCAGCTCGGCGTAGCGCGAGGCATCGCGCCACTGCGCCGGCTCGGTGCGCACGGCGGCGGCGTACCACTGCACGGCTTCGTCCTTGCGTCCCAGCGTCCACAGGGCCAGGGCGAAGGTCGGCGGCATCCACGAAGCGCTGACACTGCGCGCATTGTGCAGCACCGTCCACTGGCGCAGCGCTTCTTCCGGCGCGCCGGCGCGGTACAGGTCCCAGCCGTAGTTCCACAGGATCGCGCGCCAATGGCTGTTGCTGCTGTCGATCTGGCCCAGGGCGCGGGCGTAGAACTGGCGGCCCAGGTCGGTGCGGCCGGCTTCCATGGCCAGGTGGGCGAGCTGGGCGGCTTCGGCCGGTGCGTTGGGCTTGCGCTCCAGGATCTTGGCCAGGCGCGCCATCGCCGCTTCGCCGGTTTCGCGGATCGCGACCACCGGCCTGGGCGTCTGGGCGTCGGCTTCGAAATAGAACTCCACCGGCTTGGCCAGGCTCTGGGCCGAGGCCGGGCCGGCCAGGACGGCCGCGGCCAGCGCGGTGGACAGGATCAAACGGCGCAATGACATGTGAGGTTCCCCCTGAGGAGGGCGCATGTTAACTCCGTCACACCTTCCCTGGGCGCAGACAGGTCGTCAGTTGGGGGCTGGACGCCGCGCCGTCCGAGTCCTTCGGCCGGGCCTGCGGCGGCGAGCGGCGATCACACGTTTTACGCACGGCTTCGTGTCAATTCGTGAGGGGGCGGGCCGGCCAGTGCGCTGGCTTGCAAACCGATGTCGCAATGGGAACATGGCGCGGCGGGGCCCGCTGAGGCAGCCAGCGCCCGACAGGAGGTGGGGTATCGACATGGACCGGCTCGAGGGCGCGACCGCGCCTGCGCAACCGCTGCGCCGCGCTGCCCAGGCCTGGCTGGCCGGGCAGGCGGGCCGGAGCGAGGCCGCGCGCGCGCAGGCCCTGGCCGCGTTGGCCGCGGGCGAGCCGGCCCTGCACGCGGCCGTGCTCGCGCTGCAAGCGGCGCCGGCGCCGGCCGATGCCCGCATCGGCGCGCGCCTGGGCCGTTGGCGCATCCTGCGCACCCTGGCCGACACCGATATCGCCACGATCTACCAGGCCGAGGCGGTCGCGCCGGCCAAGGCGGCTGCCGGCCAGGGCACCGTGGCCGAGGGCCTCGGCCCGGCCGAGCGCGCGGCCCCGGCCGGCGCCACGGTCGCCGACCCCGACGCCGACGCCGACGCCGCGCCGGCCGCGAGCGCCGCCGGGGACGGGCAGGCGGAGCGGACCGGGCGAGCCGGACAAGCCGAACAAGCCGAACAAGCCGCGATCAAATGCCTGCGCGCGGAATGGATCTCGCCGACCTGGGTCGGCGCCTTCCTGCTCGAGCGCAGCCAACTCGGGCGCCTGCGCCACCCGCACATCGCCGGGCTGGTGGACGGCGGCATGGATGCCGACGGCCTGCCGTGGTCGGCGATGCGTTTCATCCAGGGCCAACCCATCGACCAGTGGTGCGACGCGCGCACGCTGCCGTTGCGCGCGCGCATGGCCTTGCTGGTCCAGGCCTGCGAAGCGCTGGCCTATGCCCATGCGCAAGGCGTGCTGCACCGCGACCTGAAGCCGGCCAACCTGTTGGTGGAGGCCGACGGACAGGTGCAGTTGGTGGACTTCGGCATCGCTGCGCTCGCCGGCGCGGGGCGGCCGCGGGTGGTGACCACGCCGGCTTATGTCGCGCCGGAGCTGCTGGAGCGCGGCGTGGATTCGCCCGCCAGCGAGGTCTACGCGCTCGGCGCGATCCTGTACCGCTTGGCCGCCGACGCCGAACCGCGCGGGCCGGACAGCGGTGCGCCGCGCGCGTTGCCGGCGCTGGCCGCCGAGGCTGCCGGCAGCGAGGCGATCGCGCGCCGCCGCGGCCAGGCTTCGGCGCGCGCGTTGCAACGCGAACTCGACGGCGACCTGGCGGCGATCGCGCTCAAGGCGGTGCAGGCGCGGCCGCAGGCGCGCTATGCCTCAGTGGAAGCCTTCGCCGCCGACCTGCGGGCGTGGCTGCAGCGCCAGCCGGTGAGCGCGCGCGGACGTGGGTTGGGCTATCGCGGTGCGCATTTCCTCGGCCGCCATCGCGCGGCCGTCGGTGCGGGCCTGGGCTTGGCCGCGGCGCTGGCGGGCGCGGCGGCCTGGGCCTTGCTCGACTGAGCCCGGCGCGGATGCGCCGGCCTCGCCGCGGACACGGTTGCGCTCAGCCGCCGGCCGGCCGCAGCACCACCCGGTCCAGCGCCCACAGTGGATCGTGCGCGCCGCTGGCGAACACGAAGCACAGGTCGTGGCGGCCGCTGACCCCGCGCAGGTCCGCGCGCAGCGTGGTCAGGCCGTCCGAACGCTTGGCCTCGGCCAGCGGCAGGGTCGCCACCGGCGCGCTCTTGCAGTCGTCCAGGCGCACCTCCAGCGCACCGCCGGCCACCGCCGGGCGGGTCACGATCTTGTCGGTGTCGTGCCAGAGCTGGAAGTTGTAGGGCACCTGGCCGACCTGCACTTCGATCGCGCCCACACCGTCGAGCGCGGCGTCCTTGTAGATCCAGCACGGATCGATCAGGTTGACCGTCAGCGCGGCGCGGTCGCCATCGCGGCCGCCGTCGCGCGCGGCGTCGTCCTCCACGCGCAGGTTGTAGCCCTCGCGGCAAGGCTTGAGCGCCGCGCTGCCGCGCGCGCTCAGGTCGGCGGCGACCTGGGCTTGCAGCCGGCGCGGCGCGGACAGCGCGCGGCCGTCGAAGAAGGTGGCGGCGACCACGTCCAGCGGCAGCTTGGCCGGGAACGGCGCGGTGTACTGCGGCGACTGCGCGTCCGGCGTGCCGCCGTCGGTGCGGTAGTGGACCTGGCCGAACCCGGCCTGGTTGCCGAGGCTGACGAGCACGCCGCCGGCTCCGCTCGCCGCGGTCTTGTCCGCTTCGGTTTTTATGTCCACCGCATAGGCCGCATCGCTGAAGCCGACCTTGAGCGCGCGGTAACGCTCCAGCTGCGGCGCCAGGCGGCGCTGGAAATCGTTCCAGTCGCGGCCCTGGGCCGGCGACCACACCACCTCGGCCAGCGCGTCCAGGCGCGGATGCAGCGCCTGCTGCACCAGCTCGAAGCTGCGCTTGTGCTCGACCCACAGATTGCCTTGCGCGCCGATCACGCGCTTGGCCTGCTGCGCATCCAGCCCGGGCGGGGTCATCGGGAACTCGTAGAACGCGCGCAGGGTGCTGACCGGATAGCGGCCGCTGGGCTCGTCGTCGCGATCGCTCTGCACATAGTCCAGGTAGAGCTTGCGGTCGGGCGAGAGGATCACGTCGTGGCCTTCGCGCGCGGCTTCCAGCGCGCCCTCGTCGCCGCGCCAGGACATCACCGTGGCGCTGGCCGGCAGCTTGCCGCCCTCCAGGATCTCGTCCCAGCCCAGCAGGATGCGGTCGTGCTTTTGCAGATGCTCGCCGATGCGGCCGACGAACCAGCTTTGCAGCGCCGCCTCGTCCTTCAGGCCGAGTTGCTTGATCTTGGCCTGGACCTTGGGCGATGCCTTCCACTGGTCCTTGGCCGCCTCGTCGCCGCCGATGTGGAGGTACTTGGACGGGAACAGCGCGGCGACTTCGTCGAGCACATCGCCGAGAAAGGCGAAGGTGCCGTCGTCGGGATTGAACAGGTAGGTGTGCACGCCCCAGTCGGGCGAGACCCGGGTCGGGCCCTGGACCACGTCGGTCACGCCCAGTTGCGGATACGCGGCGATGGCGGCCTGGGCATGGCCGGGCATCTCGATCTCCGGCACCACGGTGATGTGGCGCGCGGCGGCGTAGGCGACGATCTCGCGCACCTGCGCCTGGGTGTAGTGGCCGCAGTACTGCTCGGGCTTGCCCTGGGCGTCGCGGCCGTTGGCGCCGGCGCGGATGCGGCAGGCGCCGGCTTCGGTCAGGCGCGGGTACTTCTTGATCTCGATGCGCCAGCCCTGATCGTCGGTGAGGTGCCAGTGGAAGGTGTTGAGCTTGAGCGCGGCCATCTGGTCGAGCACAGCCTTGACCTCCTCCACGCTGCGGAAGTGCCGCGCCACGTCCAACATCAGGCCGCGCCAGGCATAGGCCGGTGCGTCCTCGATGCGCTGGGCGGCGATCCGCGCCGGGCCCTGGCCGCCGTCGGCGGTGGCCAACTGCCACAGGCTGATCGCGCCGTAGAACAGGCCGGCCTCGGTGCGCGCGCGAATGCTCGCGCCGTCGGCGCCGATGTCGAGCACATAGGCTTCATCGCCGATGGACAGCGACGGGTCCATTGCCAGCGACACCGCGCCCTTGGCCGCGCCGTCGCCCTCGCTGATGGCCGGGGCGAAGCCGCGCAGCGCCTGCAACCGCGCGGCGAAGGCTTCGGCGACGCGGCGCGCTTCGGCCTGGCCGGCGGCGACGCGCAGCGGCGTGCCCGGTCCCAGGTCGAACGCGCCCTGGCCGGGCACGCTCTTGGCCGGGCGCGGCAGCAGCGCGGTCGGATGCGCAGCGCGCGCCGGTGCCTGCGCCGTCGCGGTGGGCTGGGCCGGCGCGGCCGGCTCGCCCGGGGCGGTGTCGCGGCCGCAGGCGGCCAGCGCCAGCAGCAGCGCTCCGTCGTGCGCGGCGCGAGCGCCGATGTTGGCCGCGGATGCGAGCGCGTCGG
>CBIFVU010000134.1:0-10471 GCA_966185905.1 uncultured Lysobacter sp. | reverse complement strand
GACAGCCGCGCTCGGAAGATCGCTGCGACCTCCGATACGCCCGCCGCCGGCGGCGATCGCGAGCTGCCCACTCTCGCCGATGACCCTCTTGTCCGCCCACCGCCGCGGGCCGGCCGCGATCGTGCCGCGCGCCGCGCGCCCGCTGCTTCCCGCTCCGGTCCCGCCCGGCGCTGTCTCGCCCTCTCCCGCCTCGTCCGGCGCCATTCCAGCGCGGGCGTTCCTGCGCCGCCATGCGCTGTGGCCGCTGGTGACCCTGGCCGTGCTCAGCGGCTGGAGCCTGGGGCTGGGCGGCGATGCTTGGTGGGCCGATCGCCTGTATGCGTGGCAGGGCGGGCGCTGGGCGTTGCAGCGCGCATTCCTGACCGAATCGGTGATCCACCGCTTCGGCCGCGATGCCAGCACCGCGGCCTGGCTGGCGGTGCTGGCACTGTGGGCGACAGCGATGCTGCGGCCGGCCTGGGCAGGATGGCGCCGGCCGTTGGCCTATTTGCTGCTGGCCACCGCGACCACGGTAACGGTAGTGGCCGCGCTCAAGGCGGTCACCGACATGGATTGTCCCTGGGACTTGGCGCGCTACGGCGGCCAGCGGCCCTTCATCGGCTTGTTGCAGGTGCGGCCGGCGGGCCTGGGGCGCGGCCAGTGCTTCCCCGCCGGCCACGCCAGCGCCGGCTATGCCTGGGTGGCGCTGTACTTCTTCTTCCTGGCGGTGGGTGCGCGCTGGCGCTGGCTGGGCCTGGCTGCCGGCCTCGGCCTGGGGCTGGTGTTCGGCTTCTCCCAGCAGGCGCGCGGCGCGCATTTCTTCTCCCACGACCTGTGGACGCTGGCGATCGCCTGGTTCGCGGCGCTGGGGTGGTACGCCGTGGTGCATGGACCCAGCGCGATCGCGGCGCGCGCGAGTGCGCAGGCTGCCGCGCCGATGCGCGCCCGGTGCGTCAGGCCCGTCCGCCAAGGCGGGCTGCCGCGAGGAGCGCAGCGATGAACGCCATCGCCTCGGCGCCTTGGCGCAAGTCCGCCTGGCCGGCGTGGATGGGCGCGCGGCCCTGGGCCAGCGTGGACGCGGTGGTGCTGTGCGCCAGCGTGTACTTCGCCGCCTTCCTCAACACCGCGTTCTGGCGCGCTGCGGCGGCGGCGGGCGCCTTCGCCGGCGGCGATGGGCTATGGGTCGGCGCTTGCTTGTTCGTGGCCATCGTGGCGCTGACCGCGTGGCTGCTGGGATTGATGCTGAACCGCTGGACGCTCAAGCCCTTGATGACGGTATTGCTGCTGGCCAGCGCCGCGGCGGCCTACTTCATGAGCCAGTACGGCGTCTACATGGACACCGGCATGGTCCGCAACGTGCTGCAGTCCGACGGCAAGGAGTCGGGCGAACTGCTGACCGCGGGCCTGGGCGCCTACGTGCTGGTCTACGGCGGCTTGCCCTGCGTGCTGCTGTGGCGCCTGCGCATCCGTCCGCTCGCGCTGGGCCGCGCCCTGCTGCGGCGGCTGGCGTTGCTGGCCGGCGCCTTGTTGGTGGCGGCCGCGGCCTTGCTGGGCGCGTTCCAGGACCTCTCGGCGCTGATGCGCAACCACAAGGAAATCCGCCACCTGGTCACTCCGGCCAATTACTTGGTGTCGCTGGCGCGGGTAGCGATGGACGACTCGGCCGCGAAAGTGCGCGGGCGCCGGCCGATCGGCACCGACGCGCGCCTGGCCGCGCGCCCGGCCGGAGCGCGGCCGCGGTTGCTGGTGATCGTGGTCGGCGAAACCGTGCGCGCGCAGAACTGGGGCTTGAACGGCTATGCGCGGCAGACCACGCCGGAACTGGCCCGGATCGGTCCGGTCAATTTCCCCGATGTCACCGCCTGCGGCAGCAGCACCGAGGTATCGGTGCCCTGCATGTTCTCGCCCTACGGCCGCGCCGGCTACGACAAGCGCCGCATCCAGGAGTCCGAATCGCTGCTCAACGTGCTGGAGTACGCCGGCATCCAGACCTTGTGGCGCGACAACCAGACCGGCTGCAAGAACGTGTGCAAGGGCCTGGCCTTCGAGTCGTTCGAGCACGACACCGACCCGGCCTTCTGCGACGCGGAGCGCTGCTACGACGAGGTGATGCTGCGCGGCCTGCGCGAGCGCCTCGGTGCGCGCCCGGGCGATGCGGTGGTGGTGCTGCACCAGCTCGGCAACCACGGTCCGAGCTATTTCCGCCGCTACCCCGAGCGCCTGCGCCGGTTCGCGCCGACCTGCGACAGCAACGAGTTGGGCCGTTGCAGCCGCGAGCAGATCGTCAACGCCTACGACAACGCGGTGCTGGCCACCGACGAATTCCTGGCCCGGACCATCGGCTACCTGGCCGCGGACAGCGGGCGCGACACGGCCTTGATCTACCTCTCCGACCACGGCGAATCGCTGGGCGAGAACGGCCTGTATCTGCATGGCGTGCCCTATGCGATCGCGCCGAAGACCCAGTTGAAGGTGCCGATGGTGATGTGGTTCTCGCCCGGTTTCGCAGCCTCGCGCGGCCTGGACCAGCGTTGCCTGCGCGCGGAAGCCGCCAAGCCGGCCAGCCAGGACAATTTGTTCCACTCGGTGCTCGGGTTGATGCAGGTGCGGACCGCGGTGTATCGCAAGGAGCTGGACCTGTTCGCGCCCTGCGTGGGCCCGTAGGAGCGGCGCAAGCCGCAATGCGCAGCCGCGTTCGCGACACGGCCTCGCGCCGGCGCCGGCCGCCGGGACTTCCCGGTCGCGGCTTGCGCCGCTCCTACACGGCCCTTACCGCCAAGAGGGCCGCGCCAATCCCCTCCCCAATACCCAATCCCTAATCCCTAATCCCTAATCCCAACCCAGCCACCGCCCATGCCATACCCGCCGATGGCTGTGCCGCATCGCGCGTCGCACGGCCTCTTCGCTGGCGCGTTCGGGATAGGGCCATTGCGCCGCCTGCGAGGGGTCGGTCTGCCAGCCGTTGTGGCGCCACAGCGCGTCCACGCAGGCGAAATAGCCGTGGTTGAGCAACACCTCGAACTCCACCGCAAGGAAGCGGTCCAGGTCGGTGCGCACGCGCCCGAGCAGCTCGCGCACCAAGGCCGGGCTGTAGCCGTCGGCGCCTTCGTCGCGCGAGCCGGTCAGGCCCCAGTACACGCCGATCATCGCGCCGCTTTCGGCCTGGCCGAAGAACAGGCGCTTGCGCAGCGCCTCGGCCTGGTTGCCGATGACCTGGGTGTAGCGCAGCAGCCGTTGCAGCCACCAGCGCTTGCTCTGGAACAGGAACGGCCCGCCCGCATCGGACACCAGCACCTCGCGATAGCGGCGCAGGCTGGGTTCGGTGGCCAGGTTGTCGTAGACGCCGCCATCGCTGAGTTCGATGCGCGCACGCAAGGCGTCGCCATCCTCGCCCTGGTAGTGGCCGCGCTGGTAATCGCCGGGCGATGCGGCGAAACGCACCGGGCCGAACACCGGCGGGAACGAGGACGAGGCCGCCACCGCGCAGGCCAGGCGCACCGGCGCGGCGCCTTCGCGCAAGTAGCCGGCCAGGTAATCGCCGACGCGGCGGCGCGAGAACTCCCAGTTGACGCCGAAGGTCAGGTCGGTGGCGCAGAACACGAAGGCCGGCGATTCGGGCAGCTCGGCGAGGGTGCGCTCGCCGAACACCGCGCGGTAGCCGGCTTCCAGCAGGCCGATGCGGTGCGAGGGCCACAACCAGTTGTGGGCGAGCGTGGTCAATACCGGCCGCGTGCGCAGGTCGCGGGCGACCACGCCGCGGAAGGGTTCGACCACCTGCGCGCGGAAATCGATGCGGTCGCACCAAGCGGCGAAGGTTTCGCCCGCATCGCGACGGGTGTCGAGGTAGCGGCAGGCCAGCCAGGCCGAGACGATGCTGCCGCCGGAGACCGAACTGAACAGCGTGACCCCGGCCAGCAGGCCGGTCTGGTGCAAGCGCAGCATCGCGCCCAGGTGGAACAGCGCGGCGCGGTAGCCGCCGCCGGACAGGCACAGGGCACGGCCGCTGCGCTCGGTGACGGTGGCGGTGTCGGCGGCCAGGGCGGCGCGGCGGGCCTCGCGGCGCAGGCGCAGGCGTTCGAGTTCGACGTCGGTGCTTTTCATGGGGGGCCCTCGCGGACTCCGGGCGCGGCCGCGCCCCGGGCGCTCATTGTCCGCCGTGGGCGTCTCGCCGGTTCGGACTGCGCCGCAGCCTGCGCGCGCCAGCGCGATCAGGCCTGGGCTGCGCGCGCTTGCGGGGGCGCTGCCGATACGGGCGCCGCCCACCCGGCCGCCGCGGTGCGAGGACGCCGCAGCAGTCCCCATTCCTCCAGGATCGCCACCGCCTTGGCGTTGCCGTCCTCGGCGCGGATCTTCTCGCCCAGTTCGCGCGCCGCGCGCACCCGCTCGGGTTGCAACGCCTGGTCGATGGCGGCCTGGATCTGCCCCGCATCGATGCGGCGCCGATCCAGCGCCGGCGGTGCCGCGCCCAGTTCGTGCAGGCGCCGCGCCCAGAACGGCTGGTCGCCGAAGAACGGCACGAACACCGAGGGAATGCCGGCGCGCGCGGCGGCCACGGTGGTGCCGGCGCCGCCGTGGTGCATGGCCATGGCCATGCGCGGGAACAGCCAGTCGTGCGGTGCGCTCTCGATCACGTAGACCTGCGCGTCCATCCGTCCCGGCGGCGCCCGCAGCCCGCCCCAGCCGGTGGCCAGCACCGCACGGCGGCCGCTGCGGCGCACCGCCTCGAACACGTGCCGGGTGAAGGTCTCGGCGTTGTTGGCCAACATGCTGCCGAAGCCGATGTAGACCGGTTTGTCGCCTTCTTCCAGGAACTCCAGCAGCGTGGCTGGAGGCTGCCACTGCCGGGCCTGGTCGAGGAACCAACTGCCGGTCACGCGCGCATCGGCCGGCCAGTCGCTCGGCCGTGGCAGAATGTGCCGGCTGTAGCCGTACAGCACGCGCTGGCGCAGCGCATCCCGGTCGAAATACGGCCCGTACCAGGGAAAGCGCGGCAGCCCCAGTTGCGGCCGGATCACATCGTTGACCGCCGGCTTGAGGGTGAACCAGGCCAACAGCTTCATCGCTTGGAACAGGCCCAGGCACAGCCATCCCGGCGGCTGCGCCTTGGACCAGAACGCCAGCGGCGAGAGTTGCCGGGATGGAGTGAAGGGCTGCAACTGCGCCTGCACGAAGGGGATGTTCTCCGCCTCGCCCAAGGCCTTGGCCAATTGCGTGGCGATGCCGCTGCCGACCAGCAGCGAGGCATCGCGGCAGGCCGGCCGCGCCTCGCGCACCCAGGTCTCGGCCATGGCGGCGAATTTCTCGCGGGTGTGCTTGACCAGGTAGAGCGGGTTGAGCGCCTTGTCCACGGTCTCGGGGTTGTTGGTCAGCAGGTCGCTGAAATCGGCGGTGATCGGGGCGAAGTCCAGGCCGGCCTCGCGCACCATCGCGGCGAAGTTGTCGCTGGTGACGATGCGAACGGCGTGGCCGGCGCGCTGCAAGGCCTGGCCCAGCCCGATGTAGGGACGGGCATCGCCCTGGGTGCCGACGGTGAAGATCACGATCGGGCCGGACGCGCCGGCGGCGGAGTCAGGCAGGGGCAGGACCGGCGGCGGGGTCATGGCGGTCATCGCGGCGCTCCTCAGTACGCGACCGCGAGCGCGGCCGGGGCCGGCGCTGGCGCAGTGTCGACGGTGGCAGCCGCGGTCGCGGCCAGGCGTTCGCGCAGGACGCGCGCGATCTGCGCCGCCGCCAGCGGCTCCAGCATCGCCTGGTGATGGCTGTCGATGTCGTGCACCTCCAGCCGGCCGCCGACATGCGCCTGCCAGGCCTGCGGGTGGTAGTGCAGCAGGCCGTCCAGGTCCACCCGCTCTTTCTGCCGCGCGTTGAAGAACAGCACGTCGGCCTCGATGCGGCCGGGACGATAGCGGCGCGCGAGCATCAGATTGTTGCGGGTGACTGCGGCCACGCGCTCGACCGCGCGCGGGTCCGACTGCAGGACCTGCTGCACCAGCGGGATCGAGAACACTTGGTATTCGCGGCACAGCAATTCGGCCAGGCTGCGCATGTCGCGCGGGGCCTGGTCCAGGCGCGAATGCAGGCCGAGGAAACCCAGCGCCGCACGCACCTGCTGCGCTTCGCCGGCCTCGCCGCCGGATTCGGCCACGAACGGATAGGCGTCCATCATCGCCAGCAGTTCCACCCGTTCGCCTTGCGCTTGCAGGCGCGCGGCCACGGCGTGCGCGACCAGGCCGCCCAGCGACCAGCCCAGCACGCGGTACGCGCCCTGGGGCTGGACCCGGCGCATCTGCGCGATGTAGTCGTCGGCCGCGTCCTCGATGCTCTCGGCCAGCGCGCCGCCGCCGCGCAGGCCGCGCGACTGCAGCGCATACACCGGCAAGGACTCGTCCAGGTGGCGCAGCAAGCCCGTGAAGGACCAGCCCAGCCCGGTCACCGGCGGCAGGCAGAACAACGGTCGCTCGCGGTCGCCCGGGCGCAGCGCCAGCAGGCCGCCGAGCGGATCGTTCGGCCCGCCGTTGCGGTCCAGGTAGGCGGCCAGGCTGGCGATGGTGGCGCCCTCGAACAGCGCCCCCAGCGGCAGCTCGGTGCCGAAATGGCGCGGGAAGGCCGCGACCAGTTCGGCCGCGCTCAGCGAGTCGCCGCCCAGCTCGAAGAAGTGATCGTGCAGGCCGACCCGCTCCAGGCCGAAGATCTGCTGCCACAGGGCCGCCAGCTTGCATTCGGTCGGGCTGCGCGGCGCCACGAACGCGCTCTGCCGGCTGCGCTGCGGCGGCGCCAGCGCCTTGCGGTCGAGCTTGCCGCTGGCGGTCAGCGGCAGCGCCGGCAATTCCACGTAGGTCGCCGGCACCATGTAGCCCGGAAGGCGCGCGGACAGGCGCTGGCGCAAGGTTTCGGTCTGCAACTGCGCGCCGAATGCCGGCACCAGATAGGCCGCCAGCAGCGGCGAGGCGCCCGCGTCGGCGTGCAGCGCCACCGCCGCCTCGGCCACGCCGGGCAGCGCCGCCAGTTCGGCTTCGATCTCGCCCAGTTCCACCCGATGGCCGCGGATCTTGACCTGCTGGTCGGCGCGGCCGAGGTATTCGAGCACGCCGTCCTCGCGCCAGCGCGCCAGGTCGCCGCTGCGGTACATGCGCGCCGAATCGCCGGCCGAATCGCCGGCCGAATCCCCGGCAAAGGGATCGTGCAGGAAGCGTTCGGCGTCCAGTTCCGGCCGGCGCAGATAGCCTTGGGCCACGCAGGCGCCGCCGATGTAGAGCTCGCCGATGCTGCCGCTGGGCACCAGTCGGCCCTCGCGGTCGAGCAGATACACCCGGCTGTTGGCCAGCGGCCGGCCGATCGGCGGCGCCGCGCCGTCGGCAAGATCGGCTGGGCCGAGTTCGATGGCCGTGGCCCAGACCGTGGTTTCGGTCGGACCGTAGAGGTTGGTGGTGCGCGCGGCGCTGGCCAGCAGGCGCTGGGCCAGCTCCGCCGGCAGCGCTTCGCCGGTGGACAGCGCATGCACACCGTCCAGGCGCAGGTCGGGGTTGGACAGCAGCATTCGCCACAGGCTCGGGGTGGCCTGCACATAGGTCAGCCGGTGCTCGGCGATCAGCTCGCCCAGGCGCAGCGGATCGCGCACCACCTCGGCGCTGGCCATGACCACGCAGGCGCCCACGCTCAGCGGCAGGAACAGCTCGAAACAAGCGATGTCGAAGGCGATGGTGGTCTGGGCCAGGAAGCGGTCGTCCGCATTCGGCGCGAACAGGCGCTGGGTGGCGAGCAGGAAGTTGCACAGGTTGCGTTGCGCGACCGCCACGCCCTTGGGCCGGCCGGTCGAGCCGGAGGTGTAGATCACATAGGCCGGCGCGCCCGCGGCAGTGCCGGGCAGGGGGCGCTCGTCGCCTTCGTCGTTGCCGTCGTCGCCATCGCCATCGTCTTCCTGCAGGGCCACCGGCACCGCGGCCGCGGCGAACGCGCCCGCGTGCGCGGCCGTGGTCAACAGCAGCCGCGGCGCGGCATCTTCCAGCATTGCCTCGACCCGCGCCATCGGCGCGTCCGGGTCCAGTGGCAGATACGCCGCGCCGGCCTTCCACACGGCCAGCAAGGCGGTCAGCAACCCGGTTTCGCGCGGCAGGGCGATGGCGACCAGATCGCCGGGCGCCACGCCGCGCGCGCGCAGCCGCCGCGCCAGACGGTCGCTGCGCGCATCCAGTTCGCCGTAGCGCAACCGCTGCTCGCCGGCGATCGCAGCCACGGCCTGCGGCCTGCGCGCGGTCTGGCGGCGGAACTGGGCGAGGAAGTCCTCCGCCGGCAGCGGCGCGTCGGTGTCGTTCCAGGCGGTGAGCAAGCGCTCGCGCTCGTCCGCGCCGAGCACGTCCAGCGCGCCCAGGGCAAGCTCGGGATCGGCCATGGCCTGTTCGATCAGGCGCATCAGACGGTCACGGTGGGCATCCAGGTCGTGCGCAGGGTAGAGGGTGGGGTTGGCATCGAGATCCAGGCTCAGGCCTTGGCCGTCGAGGCGGTCGAACACGAACACGGTCAGGTCTTCGGCGCTGCCGTTGTGCAGGTTGCGGCCGCTGGCGCGATGCCCGGCGACGGTGCCGTAGTCGTAGGGCTCGATGTTGATGCCCAGCCAGGCCAGATGCTGGCCGGGCTCGTGCAGGCCGAGGTCGCGGCGCAGGTCTTCGTAGCGGTACTGCTGATGGCGCAGCGCCTGCTTGACCACGCGCGAGACCTGGGCGAACAGCTCGGACAGGCGCATCCGCGCGTGCAGGCGCAGGCGGATGGGCACCACGTTGGCGACCATGCCCGGGGTGTTGCGCAGGCCGTGGTTGACCCGGCCGGTAACGGGCATGCCGAAGACCAGGTCCTCGGCGCCGCTGGCGCGGTGGTAGTAGGCCGCGATCAGCGCGATCAGCACTTGCGGCAGGCTGACGCCGGCCTCGCGGGCGATCTGCGCCAGGCGCTCGCGGCCGGCTTCGGGCACGTGGCCGCTGGCCCGGCGCAGGCCGCCGTCGTTGCGGACGCGGCGGCGCGCCAGGGTCACCGCTTCGGGCAGCCCGGCCAATTGTTCCAGCCAGAACTCGCGGTCGCGGCGGCAGCGGTCGGAGGCGCGATAAGCGCTTTCGGCCTCGACCAGCCAGGCCAGGCTGCCGAACTCGGCCGGCGGCGGCTCGCGGCCCTCGGCGTAGGCGCGGTACAGCACGTCCACGCGCTGGGTGGTCATGCCGCCGCTGTAGCCGTCGTAGACAGTGTGGTGGGCGCGTTGGTACCAGCAGTACCAGCCGTCGCCGAGCTTGAACAGCGCGCTGGCCCACAACGGATCGTGGGCCAGGTCCACCGGCCGCTCGATATCGGCGTACATCCAGCGTTCGGCCGACGCACGCGGGTCGGGTTCGGCGCTGAGATCGAAATAGGGCAGGTCGAACTCGTAGCGCTCGCGCACGATCTGGCAGGGCAGGCCGTTGTGCTCGACGATGCGCACGCGGGTGGCTTCGGCCTCGGCGGTGAACTGGCGCAAGGCGCGCTGGAACAGGGCCGGATCGATCGGTCCATGGATCTCCACCGCCTCGGCGATGTTCAAAGTGGCCTGGGCCGAGGCGAGCTTTTGCCCGACCCACAGGCCGCGCTGGGCGGTGGTCAGGGGCAGGCGGGCAACGGGCTGTTCGTTCATGGCGCGTCCTTTGGGCGGCCCTCGGCCGCACGCCGCCGCCGACCGGCGGACGCGACGTCCGACGGCGCGTGGCGATCCGCGCGCGCAGGCCTGCGGCCGACTCGTCGTGCGAGTGGCCCCCTCTCCATGTGTGCAGCGATTCAAGTACCTCACGGCCGCGGCGCGTTGCGCCGGGGCGGGGGCCTGTTCCGTGAACGTCCTGCGTGGCGGTGCGGACGGTGGCCCGAGTTCTTATGGGGATACGGCGGTGCTTCGTTGCTGCGGTGGCTGCGCCGGCGGCGTCCTGCGACCCCTTGCCTCCGACCCTTGCCTCCGGCTTGCGGATCAATATCCACGAGCGTTCCGATCCTGTCCACGAAGACGGGTGAGAGACGGATCACAAGACGCGCAACTGCGCGCATGGCCGTGAGAGACGGATCACAAGACCGCGAGGCGAGGCGTGCATGAACGCACCGGCGATCATCGCCGATTCGCCGATGAAGGCCTTTTTCCTCAGGAAAACGCTGTTTTTCCGTGCGATGACAAGCGCGCCGGGATTCACGCGCGAGGTGTGATGCGCAGCGTCGTGCGCGCGCACGCTGTGCGCTGTTTTGCTGCGTCCCTGCGATCCAGTCGCACACCGCATCCGATCGTCGTCGCAGGCGGAAGTGAAAATGCGTGAGCGTTGAGCGGATTGGCGCTCAGCAGGAGCGGCGCGGTCGCCACCTCGCTCTCCGGCCGCCGCTGGCCACGCCGTCGGCGCGATGGACGCGACGTCTCGCGATCCGCGGTCCCACGTCATTGCGACCGCGCGCTCGCGTTTTGCGCCGCTCCACCGGGTGTGGGGGACGGAGGAGGGGG
>CBIFVU010000133.1:0-10533 GCA_966185905.1 uncultured Lysobacter sp. | reverse complement strand
CCCCGCCCCTCACCCCCGAATCAGATCCGCCGCCCGCTCGGCGATCATCATCGTCGGCGCATTGGTGTTGCCGCCGATCAGGCTGGGCATGACCGAGGCGTCGACCACGCGCAGGCCGTCCACGCCGCGCACGCGCAGTTGCGGATCGACCACCGAGGCCGCGTCCTCGCCCATGCGGCAGGTGCCGACCGGGTGGTAGATGCTCTCGGCCTTGGCCCGCACGAACGCGGCCAGGCCTTCGTCGTCCAGGTCGTCGCGGGCGGGGAAGATCGGCGCGCCGCGGAAGGGGTCGAACGCCTTTTGCCGCAGCAAGGTGCGCGAGAGCTTGGCGCATTCCACCGCCATCTTCAGGTCGAAGCCTTCCGCGTCGCTGAGGTAGTTGGCCTCGATCCGCGCCTTGTCGCCGGCGCTGGCGCTGGCCAGGCGGACGCGGCCGCGACTGCGCGGGCGCAGGAAACAGGCATGCACGGTGTAGCCATCGCCCTTGAGGCGATGGCGGCCGTGGTCGTCGAGCATGGCCGGGACGAAGTGGAACTGGATGTCGGCGCGCTCGTCCGGGGCGAAGCGCGAACGCACGAAGCCGCCGGCCTCGGCGATATTGCTGCTGCCCGCGCCGCTGTGGCCGCGCAGGTAATAGTCGAACGCCACCTTGACGTCGCTGAGGCGGTCGTAGGTGATGCGCTGGGTGCAATGGTGCAGGGTGCAGATGTCCAGGTGGTCCTGCAGGTTCTGCCCGACCTGCGGGGCGTCCACCTGCACCGGGATGCCGAGCCGGCGCAGCTCCTCGGCCGGACCGATGCCCGAGAGCATCAGCAATTGCGGCGAGTTGATCGCGCCGCCGCACAGCAGCACTTCGCGCTCGGCGCGGTAGTGCGCGGCGCCGGCGCGGGTGCGCACGGTCACGCCGCTGGCGCGGCCGCCGTCCAGGCCGATGCCGGTGACCAGGGCGTCGGTGACGATATGCAGGTTGCGCCGCTCGCGCGCCGGGTCGAGATAGGCCACTGCGCTGGAGCAGCGCGCGCCGTTCTTCTGGGTGACCTGGTAGAAGCCGAAGCCCTGTTGCCGGGGGCCGTTGAAATCCTCGTTGCGGGCGTAGCCGGCCTGTTCGCCGGCCTGGATGAACACCGAGGACAGCGGGTTGGTGTAGCGCAGGTCGGCCACATGCAAGGGGCCGAGGCTGCCGTGCAGGGCGTCGTCGCCGCGGCTGTTGCGTTCGCTGCGGCGGAAATACGGCAGCACTGCGTCCCAGCCCCACCCGCTGGCGCCGGCGGCGGCCCAGTCGTCGTAGTCGCCGGGCACGCCGCGGATGTAACACATGGCGTTGATCGAACTGGAGCCGCCGAGCACGCGTCCGCGCGGCCACCACAGCACCCGGTTGTCCAGGTGGGGCTCCGGCGCGGTGTCGTAGTCCCAGTTCACGCCCTTGCGCCCGACCAGCTTGGCCAGCCCGGCGGGCATGTGGATGAAGGGGTGGCGGTCGCGCGGACCGGCCTCGATCAGCAGCACGCGGGCGTCGGGGTCCTCGCTGAGACGGTTGGCGAGCACGCAGCCGGCCGAACCGGCGCCGATGATGATGTAGTCGAAATCGCTGGGCACGAAGGCTTTCCGCTGGGACTGCGGCGTGGCGTGCCGCATCGTCGGCCGACCGTAAGCGCCGGGACTAGAGCAAATGCTCCCAACGCCGGCCTGCGCCGGGCCGGGACGACCGGAGCGCGCGCCGATCCGGCTCGGTACAGGGGCGACGCAAACCGATGTCGGCCGGTGCAGGACGATAGGGGCCGGCCAAGGCCGACCGGGCCGATGCAGGCCGCTCCACGCCGAGCCGGCCCAGGCCGAATCCAAGCTGAGTCCGATCCGATCCGCGCCAACCCAGGCCGACCCAGGCCCAACCGGAACCCACGACCGCTGCGCATCCTGCCGCGCTGATTCGCCAGACGCCGTGGTGGCGGCTGGCGGCGCCTTGGGCTACCGTGCCGGCAACGATCGCGCCGCCGGTGGCCTGGCGGCGCACGGCGGGAGGCCGAAGGCGGCGTCCCGGCGATGGCCCCGCAGCCCCTCAGGAGCGACGCGATGTCGGCAGTCCAAGGCACCAGCCTCCCCACCGGGCGGGTGCAGACCGGGGAATGGCGCGCAGTCGCTTTGTCGCTGGCCTATTTCTTCTGCGTGCTGACCGGTTACTACATGATCCGGCCGGTGCGCGACCAACTCAGCGGCGCGGTCGGTTCGACCCAGTTGCCCTGGTTCTACGCCGCCACCCTGGTGGTCACGCTGGCGCTGACGCCGGTGTTCTCCGGCTTGGTCGCGCGCTATCCGCGGCGGGTGGTGGTGCCGCTGGTCTATGGCTTCTTCATCGCCTGCCTGCTCGGCTTCGTGCCCTTGTTCGGCGAGCACGGCCCGCTGAGCCCGCGCGCGCTGGGCACGGTGTTCTTCGTCTGGATCAGCGTGTTCAACCTGTTCGTGGTCTCGGTGTTCTGGAGCTTCATGAGCGATATCTGGGACGAAGGCCAGGCGCGGCGGCTGTTCCCGATCATCGCAGTCGGCGGCACGGTCGGCTCGCTGGCCGGGCCGGCGCTGACCCGGGCACTGGTGGTGCAGGTCGGAGTGGCGCCGCTGTTGCTGGTCTCCGCCGCGCTGCTGGGCTTGGCGCTGGTGTTCGTGGTTCTGCTCGGACGCTGGGCGCGGGTGCACGGCAGCCGCCGCTTCGAGGCCGCGCACGAGGCGGCCATCGGCGGCGGCTGGCTGGACGGGCTGCGCCAGGTGTTCGCCAATCGGTTCATGCGCGCCATGGCGATCCTGTTGCTGCTGGGCGACTGGATCGGCACGGTCAACTACGGCTTGGTGGTGGACTACTCCAAGGCCAACCTCGCCGACGCGGTGGCGCGCACCCGTTTCGCCGCCGACCTGGACCTGATGACCAATCTGCTGGCGCTGACCGCGCAAGTGCTGATCACGCCGTGGCTGCTGGCGCGGCGGGGCGCGGCCGCCGCCATCGGCACTTGGGCGGTGGTGACGGTGGCTTGCCTGCTGCTGGCGGCAGGCGTGGCCGATCCGCATGCGGCCCTGACCGGCCTGTTCCCCGGCTTCGGCGCGCTGGTGGCGCAATTGCCGCAGGGCATGGCGGCGATGATCGCGCCGCTGCCGGCGGTAGCGGTGGCCCTGATCGTCAGTCGCGGGCTGGCCTATGGCATGGTCGGTCCGGCCCGCGAGAGCCTGTTCGCCAGCGCCGCGCGCACCCTGCGCTACAAGGGCAAGAACGCGGTCGACACCGCCGCCTGGCGGTTCGGCGACGTGGCCGTGGCCACCACCATGGTCGGTCTGCGCGGGCTCGGCGTGGGCGTGGCCGGCCTGGCCGGGCTCAGCGCGGTGGCCGCCGCGGCCGCCGGCTGGCTGGGCTGGAGCCTGGCGCGACGGGTGCAGCGTGGCGAGGCCAGCGACGACCCGCCGGACGCCTCCGGCCTGGCCGGCGCGCCGCACGCGCCCACCCGCGCATGAACCGCGGTTGGCGGCCCTGGCCGCGGCATCCGTGGCTGCAGCGCGCGTTCGTGGCGGTGGTGCTGATCGCGCTCGGCGCGCTGACCTGGGGCTTCTTCTGGGAGCCGCGGCAACTGGTCGAGCGCGACTACGACTTCGCCCTGCCGGACTGGTCGCCGGCCTGCGAAGGCCTGCGCCTGGACGTGGTCGCCGACATCCACACCGGTTCGCCCTACAACGGCCTGGACAAGCTCGACCGGATCGTCGAACGGCTGGCGGCCAGCGACGCGCAGGCGGTGCTGATGGCCGGCGACTACGTGATCCTCAGCGTGCTGGGCGGGACCTACATCTCCGCCGACGAACTGGCCCCGCACCTGAAGCCCTTGACCGCGCGCAAGCCGGTGTACGCGGTGCTGGGCAATCACGACTGGTGGAAGGACGGCGGCAAGGTGCGCGCGGCCTTGGAGTCGGCCGGGGTGATCGTGCTGGAAGACCAGGCGCGCGAAGTGACGTTGGGCGGCTGCACGCTGTGGATCGTCGGCATCGGCGACAAATGGGAGACCCGCCACGATGTCGCCGGCGCCTTCGCCGCGGTGAGCGGTCAGGCCCCAGCGATCGCGCTGACCCACAACCCCGATCTGTTCCCGGAGATCCCGCGGCGGGCATCGCTGACCATCGCCGGCCATACCCATGGCGGCCAGGTGCAGTTGCCCTGGTTCGGCACGCCGGTGGTGCCGGCGCAAATGCGCTATGCCGGCGGCTACCTCATCGAAGACGGCAAGTCGTTGTTCGTATCCACCGGCATCGGCACCAGCATCCTGCCGGTGCGCTTCGGCGTGCCGCCGGAGATCTCGCGGCTGCGGTTGCGGGCGGCGGCGCGCGAACCGCCCGCCACGGCGCGTTGAACGCGGCGCAGGCCGGACGGGCGGGGCGGACAAAGATCCAGCCTTTTGCGCACAGCCCAACGCTGGCCCAAGCCGATCGACGGACCTCGGCCGGGACATCGCTGTACGAACGGCATTGCAGCAGGCCCCCGACCCTCCATGCACAATTTCACTGTAGGAGCGGCGCAAGCCGCGCCTGCGAATCGCGCCAACGCCGCAACCGAACCTCCAACCAAGCCCCCCCAACCGGCCCCCGGGGCACCGCGCCGTCCCAATGAACCCCACCGCGCAGCCTGCACACCGTATGCGGGCTCCTGCCTCACCGTGGCAGCGGCGCAAGCCGCGCCCGCGACTGCGCACCCGCGGCGCCACCCGGACCCCCACGAAACCGCAAACCGATCCCGGGCCCCGCCCGGACCGGCCAGCACGGCCTGGCCGCCGCCGCCGCCCGCCAAGCCGTATGCTGGCGGCTTCTTTGCCGGAGCCCGACCGATGCCTTGGCTAGCCCTCGTTCTGACCGCCTTGGTCGCCTTGCTCCACGCCTGGTTCCTGGTCCTGGAAATGTTCCTGTGGACCCGGCCGCTGGGCATGAAGACCTTCCGCATGAGTGCGGACAAGGCCGAACAGACGAAAGTGCTGGCGGCCAACCAGGGCCTGTACAACGGCTTTCTGGTCGCGGGCCTGGCCTGGGGCCTGGTATGCGCGCGGCAGGACGTGGCGACTTTCTTCCTGGCCTGCGTCGTGGTCGCCGGCGTGTTCGGTGCGGCCACGGTCAGCCGTCGGATCTTCTATGTGCAGGCCGTCCCGGCGCTGGCCGCGTTGGCGGCGCTGTGGCTGCTGTGAGCGCGCCGGGGACGGGGGCGCTCACCGGCGACGCAATCGCAGCGCCGGCAGCGCCCGGGCGTGGCCGCGCGGCACGGCCGCGGCGCTGACACCGGCTGCGGCGCAGCGGCGCCCGCGACCCGGCGCCCGGTGTCGCCGGCCGAGCCTGGCGGGGCCGATCAGCCGTGCAGCTTCTTCGCTGTTTCCGCCACCTCGCGGCCCTGGTAGCGCGCTGCGTCCAACTCGTTGCGGGTCGGCTGGCGCGAGCCGTCGCCGCCGGCGATGGTGGTGCTGCCATAGGGCGAACCGCCGGTGACCTCGTCCAGCCGCATCTGCCCGGAGTAGCCGTAGTTCAGCCCCACCACGACCATGCCGAAGTGCAGCAGGTTAGTGATGATCGAGAACAGCGTGGTCTCCTGGCCGCCGTGCTGGGTGGCGGTGGAGGTGAACGCCGAGCCGACCTTGCCGTGCAGGGCGCCCTTGGCCCACAGCCCGCCAGCCTGGTCGAGGAAATTGGCCATCTGCGAGCCCATGCGGCCGAAGCGGGTGCCGGTGCCGACGATGATCGCGTCGTACTGCTCCAGATCGGCGACCTGGGCGACCGGCGCGGCCTGGTCGAGCTTGTAGTGCGATTTCCGCGCGACTTCCTCGGGCACCAGCTCGGGCACGCGCTTGATATCGACCTGCGCGCCGGCTTCGCGCGCGCCTTCGGCCACGGCCTGCGCCATCTGCTCGCAATGGCCGTAGGCTGAGTAATACAGCACCAGTACCTTCGCCATGGCGGCGGCCTCGCGCGGTGGAAGGGGCGTCCAGGCTAGGCGCGGCACGGTCCTTGCGGCGTGATGGCGCCCCCCGGACCGGGCAGGTGCCGCGCCGGGCGCTGGGCGCGGAACGGCACGGATGGGATACCGCAAACCCGGGATAGTCAGACCCGGGAAGGGCCACGCAGGCAAACGCGTGCAGCGACGCGCGCGGCCGCCGCCACGCACTGCCACCGCGCAGCATGGCCTGCGCGAGGGCGCCCGCGCCACACTGCAGGTCGGGATTGATTGTCCCGCGCCGGCGTTAAAGCGATGCGGGCCAGGCCCGGCGCGGCTTGCGCGCGGTGTCCTTTGTCCGGAACAATGCCGGCACCGCGCCGTGGTTTATCCGGCCGGTCGCAGCGCCTAGCCTGCCGTCCATGCCCTCGCGGCCCCTGCGTTCGCCCAGCCCCGCGCAGCCGGCCTTCCCTCCTGTCCCGTATCCATCCCGTATCCGTCCCGCAGCGGCCGGCTTTGCGCCGTGCCGCCGGTCTTCCTTGGAGAATTGCGTGCTCTTGCCTCTGATCCTGCTCTCGGCCGCCGGCTTCACCGTGCTGACGACCGAATTCATCCTGGTCGGCCTGTTGCCTTCGCTCGCCCGCGACCTGGGCGTGAGCGTGTCGCAGGCCGGTTGGCTGGTGAGCCTGTTCGCTTTCGCCGTGGCCGCCAGCGGCCCATTCCTGACCGCGTATTTTTCCCGCTTTCCGCGCAAGCGGCTGTTCGTAGTGGTGTTGCTGCTGTTCGCCGCCTCCAACCTGGCCGCGGCGTTGGCGCCCAACCTGGGCGCGATGGCGCTGGCGCGGCTGCTGCCGGCGCTGGGAGTGCCGGTGTTCTGGGCCCTGGCCAGCGAGACTGCGGTCGATCTGGCCGGGCAGGCGCGCGCCGGCCGGGCGATCTCGATGATCTCCTTCGGGGTGATCTGCGCCACGGTGATTGGCGTGCCGCTGGGCACCCTGATCGGCGACGCTTTCGGTTGGCGCGCGGCTTTCCTGGCCCTGGCGGCGGCGTCGCTGGCCAAGGCGGCGCTGCTGCAGCGCTTCCTGCCCGAGTCCGGCGGCGCGCGCGTGCAGGCGCGCCTGCGCGAGCAATTCGGCGTGCTGCGCGATCCGCGCGTCGGCGCGCACGTGCTGCTGTCGGTGTTGCTGTTCACCGGCATGTTCACCGCCTACACCTACCTGGCCGACGTATTCGAACGCCTGGCCGGCTTGCGCGGTCCGGTGGTGGGCTGGGCACTGATGGCTTTCGGTGCGGTGGGTTTGATCGGCAACAGCCTGGGCGGACGCATCGTCGATCGCCATCCGCTGCGCGCCTCGCTGATCTTCAGCCTGCCGCTGGCGCTGGGCCTGGCCCTGGCGGTGCCCTCGGCGCAGGCGCTGCCGCTGTTCGTCGCCAGCCTGGCGGTGTGGGGCATCGCCCAGGCGGCGCTGTTCCCGGTCAGCCACGTGCGGGTGATGAAGTCCGCTCCGCAGGCGCCGGCCTTCGCCGCGTCGTTGAACGTGTCCGGGGCCAACCTCGGCATCGGCGTGGGTGCACTGGTCGGCGGCCGGGTGATCGAGGCCGTCGGTGTCGGTGGGGTGGGCTACGCGGCCGCGGGCATCGTCGGGGTGTCGGTGTTGCTGGGGCTGGCCCTGATGTCGGGCGGGCCGCGGACGGCGCCGGAAGCCGAGCAATGCGCGTCGTGATCGCTCAGAACCCGCGGCGCGGCCGGGCGAGCGCGCCGGCAGGGCGTCGCCGGCCTGGCCCGCGGCGCATCACGCCGTCAACCACAGCGGCACCGCGAACAAGGCCGCGCCGAGGACGAACAAGGCCGTCAGCACGTGCACCAGCGGGCGGTGCACGCGCAGGAACACGAATTGCTCGATGGTGCGGCCGACCCAGAACAGCGACATGCCCAGCAAGATCGCGCGCCCCAGCGTGGTGCTATGCAGGTCTTCGGCCAGGCACAGGCACAGCGCGGCGATGCCGAGGAAGACGTAGATCAGCCGCAGGTTGAGGATCTGGATGATCGCGCGGTCGGCGAGAGTGGCGGTGCGCAGGGTTTCGCGCCATCGGAACAAGCGCCAGAACGCCATGTGGAACAGGGCGAAGCCGAGGCTGTGCAGGCCGGCCAGGTGGATCCAGGTGGTGGCGGTCATGGGCGTGGCTTGGGAGGGGGCGGGGTTGTTGCGGTGGCGCGGTCGCGGCTTGCGCCGCTCCTACAGGGGCGGTCGTTACTTGCGCTGGGGTTTGGGCGAGACGCGCATGGCGATGCGGGCGCGGAAGACGGGCTCGCCGGCGGGGTTGGCGATTTCCACCTCGACCGGCAGATCGTAGGGGGCGTCGGATTCGACGATGGGCGCGGCCGGCGTCGCCACCGCGCGCAGGGTGCCCACGGCCTTCTTGAGGTATTCGACCTGCATGCCGATCGGGATCCAGCGCATCGACCGGGGGATGCTGACGTCGGTCATCACGCCGCCGGTGAGTTCAGCCAGGTTGCACATGGCGATGGCGTGGACGGTGCCGAGGTGATTGGTGACGGCGCGGCGGTGCTTGATCGTCGCGGTGCAGCGGTTGGGTTCGAGCGATTCGAAGCGCGGCTTGATGCTGCCGAAGTAGGGCGCCTTGAAGCAGACCGCGCGGCTGAACAGCCAGTGGCCGGCGGGGTAGCGGGTGAGTTTCCTGTAGAGGGCGAGGACGTTGGCGCTCATGGCGGTGGCGGGTCTTCGTTGGAGGGGATGGGCGGCCGCAGCCTTCCTGCCCGCCTTCGCGGAGTGAGGGCGGGAGGGGCGCGCGATTGCGGCTGAGGCCGATAGCAGAACGGCGGGCCCGAAGGCCCGCCGTTGCCGTCATGCTCGGTGTCGCACGCGCCCGGCCGCGTCAGGCCGCCGCGCGCGCGTCGCCGTGGCCGGCGCCGTCCTGCGGGTAGGGCTTGTAGCCCGCCGAACGCAGCTCGGCGGCGTCGAAGTCGTCCACGCTGATGGCGTCGATGGTCATCTCGCGCAGCTCTTCGAGTTGCTTGCGCTCCTCGGCGGTGATCCAGCCCTCGCGCACGCCTTCTTCCAACTGGGCGGCGAAGTCCAGCGCCTGGATGTCGCTGTTCTTCAGCGCCTTGAGGAACTTGCGCTCCACCGGTTCGGCCAGGATCACCTTCTGCAGGTAGCTGTTGATGCGGCCGGCCGGGTTGTTGGCGCAGGGCGTGGTGAACACGCCTTCGGCCAGGCGGTCGCGGGCGTCGTTGGGCGACATCAGCAGCGCCGCGGCGCGGTGGCCCAGGCGGTCGCTCGGCGCCTGCGCGCGGCGGCCCCAGGGGAAGATCAGCATCCACAGCAGGTAGCCGACCGGGCGGATCGGGAAGTTGCGCAGCGCGCCCGACAGGGCCAGCTCGATCTTGTGCACGGCGTCGTGGAAGGCCCAGGCCAGCAGCGGCTGGTCGCCGGCCGGGCGGCCCTGGTCCTCGTAGCGCTTGAGCATGGCGCTGGCAATGTAGAGCTGGCTGAGCACGTCGCCGAGGCGGCCGGACAGCGACTCCTTGAACTTGAGCTTGCCGCCGAGCAGCAGCATCGAGGTGTCGGCCATCAGCGCCAGGGTGGCCGAGTAGCGGTTGAGCTTGCGGTAGTAACGGCGGGTGTAGGCATCGCCCGGGGCGGCGCCGATGCGTGCGGCGGTCAGGCCGTACCACCAACTGCGCACCGCGTTGGAAATGGCGAAGCCGATGTGGCCGAACAGGTTGCGGTCGAACTCGCGCAGGGCCTGCTGCTTGTCCGGCAGCATCGCCGCCTTCATTTCCTTGAGCACCCAGGGATGGCACAGGATCGCGCCCTGGCCGAAGATCATCAGCGAGCGGGTCATGATGTTGGCGCCTTCGACCGTGATCATGATCGGCAGCGCCTGCCAGTTGCGGCCAGCGTAGTTGCGCGGGCCGAGGATGATGCCCTTGCCGCCGTGGATGTCCATCACGTCGGTGGCCACCTCGCGCGCCATCTCGGTGCAGTGGTACTTGGCGATGGTCGAAGGCACGGCCGGGTTCTCGCCGCGCGCCACCGCTGCGGCGGTGGCCTGCGACAGCGCGCTGACCGCATAGGCCTTGCCGGCGATCCGGGCCAGGGCTTCCTCCACGCCCTCGAAGCGGCCGACCGACAGGCCGAACTGCTTGCGGATGCGGGCGTAGGCGCCGGTGACGATGGCGCCCATCTTGGCGCCGCCGCTGCCGGAGGAGGGCAGGGTGATCGAGCGGCCGATGGACAGGCATTCCACGAGCATCTGCCAGCCCTTGCCGGCGTAGGGTTCGCCGCCGATCAACTGGCTCAGCGGGATGAACACTTCGCGGCCGTGGATCGGGCCGTTCTGGAAGGTGCAGTTGAGCGGGAAGTGGCGGCGGCCGACTTCCACGCCGGCAGTGTCGCGCGGCACCAGCGCCAGGGTGATGCCGATGTCGCGCTTGTCGCCGATCAGGCCGTCGGGGTCGTACATGCGGAAAGCCAGGCCGATCAGGGTCGCGACCGGGGCCAGGGTGATGTAGCGCTTGTCGAAGGTGAGCTTGACGCCGACCACGCGGGCGCCGTTCCACTCGCCCATGG
>CBIFVU010000132.1:0-10572 GCA_966185905.1 uncultured Lysobacter sp. | reverse complement strand
CCGGTCGCGGTGTTGGGGCCGAGCAAGCCGGAGGGCCCGGTCGCGGTGTTGGGGCCGAGCAAGCCGGAGGGCCCGGTCGCGGTGCTGGGGCCGAGCAGGCCTGAGGGCCCGGTCGCAGTGCTGGGGCCGAGCAGGCCTGAGGGTCCGGTCGCGGTGCTGGGGCCGAGCAATCCCGACGGCCCGGTCGCTGCTGCGCCTGCGCCTTCCTCGGGCCGCCCCGATCCGATGCGCGACAGCAGCTACTACCGGAACCATCCCGATTACGAGCAACTGCCCGATGGCAGCTTCACCGAGCGCTATCGGCCGGCCGAACACGGCGCCGTTTCGGTCCTGAGCCTGTACACCATGGACGACGGCACCCGGGTCTGGCGCGTCCCGCCTACCGCGGGGCAGGGCCGATAAGGTTGGAGCGGCAGACCGATAAGGCCGCAGCGCGAGGCCGATAAGGCCGCAGCGCGGAGCCCGGCAAGCGCCCGCGTCCCGATCGCACCCCCTCTCCCGCTTGCGGGAGAGGGCTGGGGTGAGGGCGGCTTTCCGCAGACCGAACCGGCAGCCCACCCGCGCGCCCGCTCATCCGCCCCGCCGAGGCGATGGCGCCCGCGCGCCGCCGCCGGCCCTCAACCGCCTACTGCGTCGAGCCGCGCCTCCAACGCGGCGACGCGCGCTTCCAGCGCTTCGATGCGCTCGATCCAGGCTGCATCGCCCGCACCCGCAGCGACTGGCCCGGGCGACGGGCTCGCGCCCGCGGCCGGCCCGCTCCAGACCGGCTCGCCGCTGAGCAGGTGCCCATAGCGATCCTCGCGCTGGCCGCTTTGCCGCGGCAGCGTGCGCACCAGCGGCGGCTGCCGCTGGCCCAGCCGCTCCAGCGCATATTGCAGGTCCGACAGCGAGCCGAAGTCGGCCAGCCGATCGCTGCGCGCCAGCAACTCGTGCGCGGTCTGCGGCCCGCGCAGCATCAACAGAGCCAGCAGTGCGGTCTGCGGACGGGTCAGGTCCAGCACCGCGCCGGCGCGGTGCGCATAGCGCTCGGCGCGGGCGGTGTGCTGCGACTTGACCCAGCCGCGCGGCTCCAGCCGCCGCAAGGCATTGGCGACCTCGCCCGGCTCCAACTGCATCGCCGGCTCGCGCGCGGTCTTCTGGTTGCAGGCGGTGACGATGGCGTTGAGCGTGAGCGGGTACACATCCGGCGTGGTGGCTTCTTTCTCCACCAGGCAGGCGACGATGCGCGCCTCCACGGCGCTCAGCGTCGGCGCATCGTCGCTTGCGGCCTCATCGGCAGAGATCGGATCGGGGCGGTCGGTCGGGTTCATGGCGATACAGGCAGCGGCGGCAGTTCAGACCAGTGCGGTGGACGGCGGCAGTTGGCGGTCGCCGCGATAGACCGGCGCGGCCATCACCATCTCGGCCAGGCTGTGGGCCAGCTCGCGCTCGGCCATCACCGCGCCGTCGGCGCCGTGTTCGAGCAGGTGCTTGACCTCGTTGTCGCTGTGGGCGCGGGCGACGATGCTCAGCGAGGGGTTGATCTCGCGCAGCTTGGCGATGATCTCGCCGGCTTCCAGCGCCTGCGGGATGGCCAGCATCACCGTGGTCGCGCGCTCGGGATGCACTTCGCGCAGCACCCGCTCGTTGACCGCGTTGCCCAGCACCGCCGGCAGGCCGGCGGCGCGCGCCTTGGCCACCAGGCTTTCCTCGCCGTCGATCACCGCCATCGGGATGCGGTGCTCGCCCAGCAACCGCGCCAGCTCGCCGCCGACCCGGCCGTAGCCGATCAAGATCACGTGGCCGGACAAGTCGGCCGGCACCGGCGGCTCGACCGGATCGCTCTGCGCTTCCTGCAACGCCGCCGCCTCGCGCGCCTGCTTGCGGTCCAGCCAGGCGAACAGCAGCGGGTTGACCACGATCGACATCAGCGCGCCGGCCAGGATCAGGTCCTGGCCTTCCTTGGGCAGGATCTCCAGGTCCAGGCCCAGGGTGGCCAGGATGAAAGAGAACTCGCCGATCTGGGCCAGGCTGGCGGAGATCATCAGCGCGGTGGAGTTGGGCTTGCCGAAGGCGCGCACGATGGCGTAGGCGGCCAGCGACTTGCCGATGACGATGATGGCGAACACCGCCAGCACTTCCAGCGGCTCGCGCACCACGATCATCGGATCGAACAGCATGCCCACCGAGACGAAGAACAACACCGCGAAGGCATCGCGCAGCGGCAGGGTCTCGTTGGCGGCCTGGTGGCTGAACTCGGACTCGTTGAGCATCATGCCGGCGAAGAACGCGCCCAGGGCGAAGGACACGCCGAACAGTTCGGCCGAACCGAAGGCCACGCCCAGGGCGATGGCCAGCACGCACAGGGTGAACAACTCGCGCGAGCCGGTGCCGGCCACGCGCTCCAGGATCCAGGGAATCACCCGGCGGCCGACGATCAGCATGAAGGCGATGAAGGCGCCGACCTTGGCCAGGGTGGTGAACAACTGCGACCAGATCGCCGAACCGGCGGTGTCCTCGCCCTTGAGCAGGCCCGACAGCGCCGGCAGCAGCACCAGCGCCAGCACCATGGCCAAGTCCTCCACGATCAGCCAGCCGACCGCGATGCGGCCCTTGGCCGTCTCCACCAACCGCCTCTCCTCCAGCGCGCGCAGCAGCACCACGGTGCTGGCCACCGACAAGGCCAGGCCGAACACCAGGCCCGCCCCGTGCGACCAGCCCAGCGCCAGCGCCATGCCCCAACCCAGCGCCGTGGCCACGCCGATTTGCGCGACCGCGCCGGGCAGGGCGATGGCCTTGACCTCCAGCAGGTCGCGCAGCGAGAAGTGCAGGCCGACGCCGAACATCAGCAAGATCACGCCGATTTCGGCCAACTGCGGCGCAAGGGTCTGGTCGCCGACGAAGCCGGGCGTGAAGGGGCCGGCGACGATGCCGGCGATGAGGTAGCCCACCAGCGGCGAAAGCCGCAGGCGTTGCGCGATCATTCCGAAGATGAAGGCCAGGACGAAGCCGGCTACCAGGATCGCGATCAGGGAGGTGTGATGCATCGGATCTCCTGGGATGTGGTCGGCCAAGAATGTGCGCTGGACCGGCTCGATGCAAGTGTTTCTCGTTTGGACGGGTGTCGCAAACGATTGTTTCTGCGAGGTTTTTACGCGATTCGGCCGGCTGCGGCCCGGGCCGTGGAGGCGGAAAAAATAGGGCTCGCGTGTGCCTGCGTGGCGACTGTGCGGGGCGTCGGGCTCAGCGCCCGTCAACATGAATCCTGATTCATGCCGGTGGCGTGAAAAGCGCCGCAGCCGGCCCGAGTGCGCGAAAACGGCGGCCTGGACGGGCGGGCGTCCGGCGGTCGTGGTTTGCGAGCCGAGCGCCGCATCGTGCCCAGCCAGCAGTGGACGGATGAGCGGGGCGTCGCCGCCGACCGCGCGGTTCCGGCGGCATTGAGCGCCGCTGCGCGTGGCCCGGCTTGCTCGCCCAGCGGATCGGAGCGGTACGCACGCCCGGCCGCCAGGGAGGCGTGCGGTCGCCGGCGCGCCGGCTGCATCGGGCCGCTGCACCGGCGCGCGGGTGCTGCACCGGGCTGCACCGCGCCGCGCCGGCCCGTCCCATCGCCGCGCACGAGCCAAACGCCCGCCAGTCATGCGACCATATCCGGATGATTTCCTTCCGTGATTTCGCCCTGCGGCGCGGCGAACGCCTGCTGCTGTCCAATGTCGACCTCGCCCTGCACGCCGGCTGGCGGGTGGGCGTGATCGGCCGCAACGGTACCGGCAAGTCCTCGCTGTTCGCGGCGATCCAGGGCGAGGTGGAGGCCGACCGCGGCGATATCGACGTGCCCGCGCGGGTCCGCATCGCCAGTGTCGCCCAGGAAACCCCGGCCTTGTCCGACCCGGCGCTGGACTTCGTGCTCTCCGGCGATGCGGAGGTCTACAAAGTTATCGTCGCCGAGCGCGAAGCGATGGCGCGCGAGGACTGGGAGGCCGTGGCCGAGGCCCACCACCGGCTGGAGGAGCTCAGCGGCTACGACGCCACCGCGCGCGCGGGCAAGCTGCTGCACGGCCTGGGTTTCTCGGCCGACACCCACGAACGCGCGGTCAAGGAGTTCTCCGGCGGCTGGCGCGTGCGCCTGAACCTGGCGCGCGCGCTGATGACCCCCTCCGACCTGCTGCTGCTGGACGAGCCGACCAACCACCTGGACCTGGACGCGGTGCTGTGGCTGGAGCAGTGGCTGCTCAAGTACCCGGGCACCTTGCTGATGATCTCGCACGATCGCGAGTTCCTCGACGGGGTCAGCACCCACACCCTGCACCTGCACGAAGGCAAGGCCAAGCTCTACGTCGGCGACTACACCGCCTTCGAGCGCCAGCGCGCCGAGCATCTGCGCCAGCAGCAGATCGCCTTCGAGAAGGAACAGGCCGAGCGCGCCCACCTGCAGAGCTTCATCGACCGGTTCAAGGCCAAGGCCAGCAAGGCCAAGCAGGCGCAGAGCCGGATGAAGCGCCTGGCCAAGCTGGCCGGCACCGAGGCGGTGCGTGCGGAGCGTTCGCTGCACATCGATTTCCCCGAGCCGGCCAAGCTGCCGCACGCCCTGCTGCGTTTGGTGGAGGCCGATTGCGGCTACGGCGCGCACAAGGTCCTCGGCGGCGCCAGCTTCATCCTGGAGGCCGGCGACCGGGTGGCCTTGCTCGGCCCCAACGGGGCGGGCAAATCGACCCTGGTCAAGTCGCTGGTCGGCGAGCTGCCGTTGCTGGCCGGCGAACGCGGCGGCCATCCGGACCTGCGCATCGGCTACTTCGCCCAGCACACGGTCGAGTCGCTGCAGGAAGGGCGCAGCCCCATCGACCACCTGGGCGACATCGCGCCGGGCGTGGCGACGCAGGCGCTGCGCGATTTCCTGGGCAAATGGAATTTCCCCGGCGACCGCGCGTTTGAATCGGTGGACGGCTTCTCCGGCGGCGAGCGCGCGCGCCTGGCGCTGGCGCTGATCGCCTGGCGCAAGCCCAACGTGCTGCTGCTGGACGAGCCGACCAACCACCTGGACCTGGACATGCGCGAAGCGTTGGCCGAGGCCCTGAGCGATTTCGATGGCGCGATCGTGCTGGTCTCGCACGATCGCCACTTGATCGGCCTGGTCTGCGACACCTTCGTGCGCGTGGCCGATGGCCTGGCCCAGCCGTTCGACGGCGACCTGGACGCCTACGCCAGCTGGCTGCGCACACGCGAGGACGGCGGCGAAAGCAAGAAGGCCAAGGCCGCTGCTGCGGCAGCCGTGGCGTCGGCTGCGGCGGCTCCGGCCGCGGCCCCGGCGGGCAAGCCGGCGCGCAAGGTCAACCCGGTCAAGCTGGCCGAGGCGGAGAAGCGGGTGGCCGAACTGGAATCGCGCCTGCACACGCTGGACATGGACCTGGCCGACCCGACCCGCTACGCCGGCGGGGGCGACAACGCCGCCGAGCTGGCGCGCCAGCGCGAGCGCGTGGCGGTGGAGCTGGCCCAGGCCGAGGCGGCGTGGATGGCCTTGTACGACGGCCAAGCCTAGCCGTTGGAGCCCTCACCCCAGTCCTCTCCCGCCAGCGGGAGAGGGGGCCTCAAGCGGCAGAGGGAGCCGCAGGCGGGAGAGAGGGCGGAGCGCGACGGCTGTTTTCTTCTCCCGCTTGCGGGAGAAGGTGCCCCGAAGGGGCGGATGAGGGCGCGCGCGAGCGGGCAGCCGGCGCGGCTCCATGGAAGCAGCGGCCCTCACCCCAACCCTCTCCCGCAAGCGGGAGAGGGGGCTTCCAGCGGGAGAGGGATCCGACAGCGGGAGACGGGGCAGGGCCCCGCGGAGGCGCCTCCTCCCGCGCCCGCTTGTCGCCACCTCCACACCCGCCTGCGTATCGTCCGCCCGCGATGTCGTCACAGGGGGCCGCATGAGCCGGGAACTGATCTATCTATTGTTGATTTTCGGCCTGCTGGTGATCCCGCGGGCGTTGCAGCGCTACAAGATCCCTGCGCCGCTGACCTGCCTGTTGTTCGGCATCGTCGCCATGCTGGCCTGGGGCGACAAATCCCACGATACCGTGGTCGCGATGCTGGCTACGCTCGGCATTTCCTCGCTGTTCCTGTTCGCCGGGCTGGAAGTCGAACTCAAGGCGCTGCGCAAAGGCCTGTGGCCGTTGATCGCGCACTTGGTCATCCGCACCGCCACCTTGGTCGGCGTGGGCTGGCTGGCCTGGCGCTATGCCGGCCTGGGTTGGCAGGCCGCCGGCTTGCTGGCGCTGGCCCTGCTGACCCCGTCCACCGGCTTCATCCTCGACACCCTGGCCCGGTTGGGCCTGGACGAGGAAGAGCGCTTTTGGGTCACCAGCAAGGCCATCGCCGGCGAATTGCTGGCGCTGGTGGCGCTGTTCGTGGTGCTGCAGGCCAGCGACCCGATGAAGATGGCGTTCTCCTCGGCGGCGCTGATCGCGATGCTGGTGGGGCTGCCGCTGGTGTTCGTCGCGCTCGGGCGCTGGGTGGTGCCGCACGCGCCGGGCTCGGAGTTCTCGCTGCTGGTGATGGTGGGCATGATCGCTGCCTTCTCCACCGCCAAGCTGGGCGTGTATTACCTGGTCGGCGCCTTCGTCGCCGGCCTGATCGCGCGCCTGCTGCGCGAGCGCATGCCGCGCCTGGCCTCGGACGAGAACCTGCACGCGGTCCGCCTGTTCGCCTCGTTCTTCGTGCCGTTCTATTTCTTCAACGCCGGCACCAAGGTGCCGGTGGGCGCGCTGAGCCTGGAGGCCCTGGGCCTGGGCCTGCTGCTGACCTTGGTGGTGCTGCCGCTGCGGATCGGGGTGATCTGGCTGCAGCGCCGGGTGCTGTTCGGCGAGACCCACGCCGCCAGCCTGCGGGTGTCGGTGGCGCTGGCGCCGACGCTGATCTTCACCCTGGTGCTGGCCGGAATCCTGCGCGAGCGCTTCCATCTGCCCGATGCCTGGTTCGGCGCGCTGCTGCTGTACGCGACCCTGACCACGATCCTGCCCTCGCTGGTGTTCCGCTCGCCGTTCGATGTCGATCCGGTGGAGGAACATCCGCTGACCCATCCCGACGACGCCCGCGACCGCCGCCAGCGCGAGGCCCAGCCCGCGCCGGAGCCGACCGCGGTGCCGGCGGCGGCCGCGACGGCGGACGCGGCCCGGACCGAAGTGGAGTCCGGGTCCGGGTCCGAAAGCGCGGCCGACGCGCCGCGCCAAGCGAGCGGCCTGGCGCCGGTGGCCGTCTCCGGGCGGGCCGATCCGCACCCGCCGGGGGCCTGAGCCCCGGGCCCGCTGTCCGGGCTGGCGCGGCCGGGTCCGGCCGGGTGTGCCGCCCGCTCGAAACGAACTACTCGAAGGCGGGTTGCTCGAAGCGGACTGCTCGAAGCAACTCCCTCGACGCAGTGCCTCGAAGCCTGCCGGCTCGAAGCTGGCTCGCCCCAAGCCCGCTCGCTCCAAGCCCGCTCAGTGGAAGCCCGCCCGACCCCAGCGGCCGAGCCCCGCCCGGCGCGCTCCGTTCAACCCGTTCCTTCACGGCCCAGGGGCAGGGCAGGGCCGCACGATGACCGCGCTGGCGACCCGCCGACGCGCGCCGCCCCCGCCGCTCGCCAGACCGCCCGCGGCCGCGCGGGCTTGCATCGGCCCGCCCGCGCCCCAAACTAGCCAGCCTGTTCGCCTGCCACCTTCGTTTCCCGCCATGCCCATCTACGCCTTCCAGTGCAGCGCCTGTGGCCACAGCTTCGACCGCCTGCAGAAACTGTCCGACGCCGATCCGACCACCTGCCCCGAGTGCGGCGCCGAGAAGGTCGGCCGGCAACTGACCGCGCCGCAGTTCCGCTTGGCCGGCGGCGGCTGGTACGAGACCGATTTCAAGAAGGACGGCGACAAGAAGCGCAACCTGGCCGATGGCGGCAGCGCGTCGCCGTCTGCGGGCGAGGCGGCCAAGCCGGCCGACAGCAAGCCGGCCGAGAAGAAGGCCGAGCCGGCCGCCACGCCGGCCAAGCCGGCCAAGCCAGCCCCCAGCGCCGCCGGCTGAGCTCGTGCGCAACGGCCGCGCCCTCCAGGGCGCGGCCGCTCGCCAGTCCGGACGGCGGTGGCCGGTCCGGCTTTCCCGCGGGCGTCCCACCCGCGACCGAGGCTGGGCGAGCGGCCGGGGCGCCCAGTCTTGGTCCGCCGTCGCGGATACGGCTCGGCTCGGACCGTCGATGCGGCGCTGCCTCATCCCGCCCTGCTGCCCCAGGCCGGCTTAGGCTGGCCCGGCTCGGTTCGGCCGGGCCGGTCCCAGCCCAGCCCGACCGAGCCCAGCCCAAGCCCAAGCGCGGCGGGGCTGTCGTCCAGCCGAGCGCCGTCCAGCGCCGCCCAGCCCGGGCCGGGCTGACCCAGGCCAGCCCGGCCCGACCCGACCGCTCAAGGCAGGCGCTTGGCCACTTCCCGCGCCAGCGTCGCCAACTGCGCGGTGCTGCCCCAGCGATTGGCCAGCACCGCCACATGCACCCGGCTCAGATCCTTGCCTTCCGGGGTGACATAACCGTCGGGGAACATCACCACGTAGGACATGCCGCCGGACAGGCCGCCGTTGTGCTCCAGGCGGCCGTCGTCGGCCTGGCCCCAGCCCATGCGGTCCAGCTCGGTGGTGCTGTACTTGGCATCGAGCTTGGCCATCAGCACCGTCGCCGCGCGCGCCGTGGAGCGGTAGCCGCCGGCGGCCAGGCCGAGGTTGGAGGTTTCCGGCGTCACCGCCTGCCATTGTCCGTCGACGACGCGGTAGCCCTGCGAATCGCGCGAGGTCACGGTGGCCGCCAGCGGCACCACGTCCTGGGCCACTCCGGCCGGACCGAAGTAGTCCTGGGCCAGGTAGTCGCGCAGGCTCTTGCCGGAGATCTTCTCGATCAGCAGCGTCCACAGGCCGAAGCCGTGGTTGGAATAGCGCGCCGCCGCGCCCGGCGCGCCCAGCAGCGGCCGCGTGCGCAGGAAGTGCTGGTGGACCTGCTTGTAGGTCAATTGGTCTTCGCCCACGCCGAACAGGCGCGCCGCGCCGTCCACGTCGCCGCTGCGGGTGAAGCCGGCGCGGTGGTCGAGCAGGTTCTGGATGGTGATGCCGGCGTACCAGGCGCGCCAGTCGTCGCCGCCGATGTTCGGCGCCAGGCTGTAGGCGTAGGCGGGGATGTAGCGGTCCAGGTCGTGGCTCATGCCCGAGCTGGCCAGGCCGTTGCCGAACCAGGCGTAGACGTGGTCGTTGCTGGCGATGCCCAGGCCGCGCAGGTCGTAGGAACTGCCGTTCAAGGTCGGGCCGACGGTGTAGGGCTTGAGGCCTTCGTAGTAGTCGAAGTCCATCGACGTGCCCTGGCTGTAGGTGCCGTCCTGATACCAGACATAGACATGGTCGTTGGACTTGGCGATGGCGATGCCCACGATCTCGGCGCTGGTCTTGCCCGGCGGCAGGTCCACCGCGGTGTCGGTCGGCGCGCTGTACTGGTCGAGCTTGGAAGCGGTGCCGATGGCGCGCACCAGCTTGGGCGAGTCGCTGGAGCGGGTGCGGGCGTCGTCGTACCAGCTGTAGACCACGCCGTTGCCGGCGATGGCGATGCCGCGCACGTCCACGCTCTTGCGCCCGGCCGGCAGCGCGTAGGGCTGGCGCGGCGCGTACTGGTCGAGGTTGTTGGTCGCGCCCTGGCTGTAGGTGCCGTCGTGGTACCAGGCGTAGGTGCGGTCGTCCGCGCCGATGTCCAGCTCCACGATAGGGGTGTAGCGGTTGGCGCCGCGGGCGATGTCGTTGGCGAAGTCGTGGCCGAACACGCCGTTGGCGCCGTACAAGGTCTTGGTCTTGGGGTCGATGCCCTTGTCTTCCAGCAACTGGGTGCCGCCGCCGCCGATGGCCAGGGCCTTGATCGAACTGCCGATGGCGATGCGGGTGTCGGTGGCCATCTTGCGCTGGGTCTGCACGTCGGCGTAGCCATACGCGCGGTTGAGCAGCAGGGTGCCGTCGCGGGTGGCGGCCAGGGTCAGGCCGGGCAGTTGGTCGGCGCTCATCTGCGCCTGCACCAGCGCATCGATCTGCTCGACGAAGCCGGCCGGCTGGGCCAGGCCGCCGCCGGCGGCGGTGGCCAGTGCGGGCGCGGCGGCGAAGACTGCGCCCAGCGCCGCGCCCAGGGCGAGGGCGAGCGGTCGCGGCGAGCGCAGGCGCGCCGACGGGGAGGAGGACAGCAGGGACGCAACGTAGGTACGGGACATGATCGAGTCTCCTTGAGAGAGGCAAAGGGATGGGTCTGGATGAGGTGCGCGCGCGCCCGTCCGCGCGGCCCGAGGGCCGCGGCGCGGGGGATTCCCGCCGATCCGGAAGGGGGCGCCCTCGATGGGGCCGCCAGGCACGCGATAGGTGCGACGCGGTCGCCGGTATGCTCCTCAACACCGAAGGGTGTTCGCCGAAACCGGTCTGTTCCGTGTCATGGAGGTAGTACGGCAGGCCGAGGAATAGCCGGACACGCCCGCGCATAATTTATGCCCCGGACCCCGCCGCAGCGCGCCGCGGAGGACGCAAGTCGTTAGAATGCAAGGCTTCCGGCCGCCATCCCCCCCTGGGGCGGCGGCCCGCCCGGCGGGCCCACCG
>CBIFVU010000131.1:0-10686 GCA_966185905.1 uncultured Lysobacter sp. | reverse complement strand
CGAGAAGGGCGTGCTGGTGATCGTGCCGCCGCTGCCGCCGGGCTGCATGACCACGGTCTGGAACGACGACGCGCGCTTCCTGTCCAGCTATTTCGGCCACTTCAAGGAACTGCTGTACAGCTCGCTGGACTGGGCGGTGCGCGACGAAGACGGCTACACCTTCATCCTCGGCCGCACCGACGATGTCATCAATGTCGCC
Source organism: uncultured Lysobacter sp. (assembly GCA_966185905.1). Taxonomy (GTDB): domain Bacteria; phylum Pseudomonadota; class Gammaproteobacteria; order Xanthomonadales; family Xanthomonadaceae; genus Lysobacter. The sequence goes on along the minus strand of CBIFVU010000131.1, from coordinate 10,487 downwards.
GGCCACCGCCTGGGCACGCGCGAGATCGAGGAGTCCGTGGCCAGCCACGCCAGCGTGGCCGAGGCGGCGGTGATCGGCGTGCGCGACGAACTCAAGGGCCAGGTGCCGGTGGTGTTCGCCACGCTCAAGCAGGCCGACGGCGGCGATCCGCGCCAGGCCGCGGCGGGGATGCAGCAGCGGGTGGTCGAGCAGCTCGGCGCGGTGGCGCGCCCGGCCCGGGTCTATGTGGTCGGCGCGCTGCCCAAGACCCGCTCGGGCAAGCTGCTGCGGCGCTCGATCCAGGCCCTGGCCGAGCAGCGCGACCCGGGCGACCTGTCCACCCTGGACGACCCTGGGGCGCTGGAGGAAGTGCGTCGCGCACTGGACCGCGGCGCCGACGCCGGCGGTTGAGCGTCGGCGCCGGCGTTGACGGGATCTTCCCTCGCGCTTGAATAGCATCGGACGGTGCGCCTGCCGGCGCGCCGCGTTCACCGATGAGGCGCCGATGGACGAATTCCGCTTCGCCGATCAAGACCCCGATCTCCCGGCTCGCGCCGCGAGCGCGGCCACGATCCAGGCCGCCCTGGCCTGCCTGTACACGCGACAGGCGCCGCGCCATTGCGGGCCCTCCGCCGGCGAGCGCCCTGGGCGCCTGGCCGACGTGCTGGCTTTCAAGCGGATCACCCCCGCGCCGCACTGGCATCTGGTGAGCGAAGGATTCAGCCTGGCCGGCAGCGCAGGCGGAGGCGAGCGCGCCGGCTTCGGCTTCGAGTTGAGCCTGCGCGTGGCCGATCCCGACGACAGCGAGGACCCGCCGGCCTGGGCGGTCGATTTCCTGCGCAACCTGGCCGACTACGTCTTCGCCAGCGGCAACGCCTTCCATGCCGGCCATTACCTCGACGCCAACGGCCCGCTGGCCGCCGATACCGACAGCGCCTTGCGCGTGGTCGCCTTCGCCCGCGATTCCGAGCTGCCGCCGGTGCAGACCGGGCAGGGCGAGGTCGAGTTCCTGCAAGCCGTCGGCCTGACCTACGAGGAGGCCTTCGCGCTCAAGCGCTGGGCGCCGCTGAAGGTGCTGGAGGTGCTCGCCGATGCCTTGCCGCTGTGGATCACCGATCTGGAGCGCGGCTCGCTGCTGGCCGATCCGGACATCGCTGCGCGCCTGTCCCAGGGCGCGGCCCGCGAGGGCTCCTCGGTCGGCGTGCTCTACACCCAGCCGCTGCAATGGAGCCAGCGCAAGCGCCTGCTGCGCGCACCGCTCACCCGTGTCCTGATCGGCGCGCACCAGGTCGGCGAATTGTTGGCCCTGCTGCCGCTGCGGTTGCCCTTCGGCCAGCGCTTCAGCCTGGTCGGCCCGGACGCCCGGGTGGTGTTCGAGCCGGGCCCGCACTGCCGCATCCAGGCCGCCGGCGAGGCCTTGCACGTGCAGTTGGACGAAGCCGCGCGGCGCGGCCTGGGGTCCAGCCTGCGCAGCCAGCCGGGCGTGTATCCGGTGATGCAGGCGCCGGGCCTGGAGATCGAGGTGACGGCGGCGACGGGCGCGGCCTGACGGCGGGCGGCGGCGGCAGCGGCGCATGAATGCGCGGCCGCGACGCGCGGCTTTGCCTATCCGGCCGCCCCCCGCTGCCTGCGCGCGCGACGGGGTAAAATGGCCGGATCGCCCCGAGCCGGGCAATCGGAGTTCCAAGATGAGCCACACCTCCGCAGGCGCCCGTTTCCGCGCCGCGCTCGCCGCCGAATCGCCGCTGCAGGTGATGGGCGCCATCACCGCCTATGCCGGCCTGATGGCCAAGCGCACCGGCTACAAGGCGCTGTACCTGTCCGGCGGCGGCGTCGCCGCCAACTCGCTGGGCATGCCGGACCTGGGCATCAGCACCATGGAGGACGTGCTCACCGACGCGCGCCGGATCGTGGAGGCCACCGACATGCCGTTGCTGGTGGACATCGACACCGGCTGGGGCGGCGCCTTCAACATCGGCCGCACCATCCGCAACTTCGAGCGCGTGGGCGTGGCCGCCGTGCACATGGAAGACCAGGTCGGGCAGAAGCGCTGCGGCCACCGCCCGGGCAAGGAAGTGGTCAGCAAGGGCGAGATGGTCGACCGGGTCAAGGCCGCGGTGGACGGGCGCAGCGACGCCGGGTTCGTGATCATGGCGCGCACCGACGCGGCCGCGGTGGAAGGCATCGATGCGGCGATCGAGCGCGCGGTGGCCTACGTCGAGGCCGGCGCGGACATGATCTTCCCCGAGGCGATGAAGACGCTGGAAGACTACCGCCGCTTCAAGGAGGCGGTGAAGGTGCCGATCCTGGCCAACCTGACCGAATTCGGCTCCACCCCGTTCTTCACCACCGACGAGCTGCGCGGCGCCGGCGTGGACATCGCCCTGTACTGCTGCGGCGCCTACCGCGCCATGAACAAGGCCGCGCTGAACTTCTACCAGACCGTGCGCCGCGAAGGCACGCAGAAGAACATCGTCGATACCTTGCAGACCCGCGCCGAGCTGTACGACTTCCTGGGCTACCACGCCTACGAAGACACGCTCGACCGCCTGTTCGCCAAGAACGAAGACTGACCCGCAACCGCGCGCGCCGCCGCCCGCAGCGGCGGGCGCCGCGGCGCCGCAGACCGGTCGCGCGCCGCCGCGCCCGTCCTGGCCCGCGTCCTGCAGCGCGCACCGCATACCACCGAGGAAGGACCATGAGCGATACCCAATCGACCCTGCCCAAGCCCAAGAAATCCGTGGCCCTCAGCGGCACCGCCGCGGGCAACACCGCCCTGTGCACGGTCGGCCGCAGCGGCAACGACCTGCATTACCGCGGCTACGACATCCACGACCTGGCCACCGGCTCGACCTTCGAGGAAGTCGCCCACCTGCTGGTGCATGGCAACCTGCCCACCGTCTCGCAGCTGAAGGCCTACAAGACCAAGCTCAAGCGCCTGCGCGGCCTGCCGGCCATCGTCACCGACGCGCTGGAACTGGTGCCGGCCAACGCCCACCCGATGGATGTACTGCGCACCGGCTGTTCGGTGCTGGGCACGGTGCTGCCCGAGCGCGAAGGCCACCCGGCCAGCGAGGCGCGCGACATCGCCGATCGCCTGATCGCCAGTTTCGGTTCGATGCTGCTGTACTGGTGGCACTTCACCCGCAACGGCCGCCGCATCGACTGCGAGACCGACGACGACTCCGTCGCCGCGCACTTCCTGCACCTGCTGCACGGCCAGCCGCCGAGCGCGCTGCACGCCGACTCGCTGGACAAGTCGCTGATCCTCTACGCCGAGCACGAGTTCAACGCATCCACCTTCACCGCCCGGGTCATCGCCGGCACCGGCTCGGACCTGCACTCCTGCCTCACCGGCGCCATCGGCGCGCTGCGCGGCCCCAAGCACGGCGGCGCCAACGAAGTGGCGATGGACATCATCGCCCGCTACGACAGCGCCGACGCGGCCGAGGCCGATATCCGCGCGCGGGTGGAGCGCAAGGAGATCGTGATCGGCTTCGGCCACCCGGTCTATACCGTCGGCGATCCGCGCAACCCGATCATCAAGGAGATCTCGCGCAAGCTGTGCCAGGACGGCGGCAACCAGACCCTGTTCGACGTCAGCGAGCGCATCGAGACGCTGATGTGGGACATGAAGAAGATGTTCCCCAACCTGGATTGGTACTCGGCGTCGGCCTACCACATGATGGGCATCCCCACGCCGATGTTCACCCCGCTGTTCGTCATCGCCCGCACCACCGGCTGGAGCGCGCATGTGATCGAGCAGCGCGAGGACGGCAAGATCATCCGTCCCAGCGCCAACTACACCGGGCCGGAAGACCGCGCCTACGTGCCGATCGAGCAGCGCTGAGCCGCGGCGGCGCAGCCTGCCGGATGCGCCGCACAACGCGAAGCAGGCGGAAAACAGGCCAGGCGCATGCCTGGCCTTTTTCTTGCGCCGGCGCCGGCGCGTGCGCGCCGCGGCCGGCAAGCTGCGACTAACGTCGAATACGACACAGTATTGTCATGCGCCGGCGTGCCATGATCCGCGCCGCCGGGCGCACGTCGGTCGCTGGCCGCACTCCGGTGCGGCGATGGGGGAAAGCGCCGTATCCGCCGGTCCTGGCGCCGCACCGTGCGGCCGGGTCCTTTGTGAGGCAATGCCATGCGCGAGAGCGATGTGCCGGTCAAGACCCAGGACGGCCGCGACGAGATCCAGCACCGTTCGCGCAAGCTTCCGCCGGTGCTGCGCTCGATCCTGTTGATCGTCGATGGCGACCGCAGCGTGCGCCACCTGCGCGACCTCATCGCCAGCCTGCACGGTCCGGCCGATGCGCTGGAGCAACTGGAGGCCATGGGCTTGATCGCCTCTTCGGCGGCGGTGGCCGCGGCGATGCCCGCGACCGCGCCGCAGGCCGCGGCCGGAACCGCAGCCGGAACCGCAGCCGCGCCCCGCGCACCGCCGGCGGCGGCGCTCGAACCCTCCGGCGCGGGCCGCTACCAGGCTCTGTATTCGCTGATGAGCGAGGCCGTGCGCGAGCACCTCGGGCTGCGCGGCTATTTCCTGCAACTGAAGATCGAGCGCTGCGGTACCAGCGCCGAGTTGGCCGAGTTGCTGCCCGACCTCAGTGCCGCGCTGGCCAAGGTGCGCCGCGACGACGTGGCCGCGCAGATCGAAGCCCGCTTCGCCGCTGGCGCCTGAGGCAGGCGCAGCCCCTCCTTGACCCTGCCCGGGCCTGCCCGGGCCTGTCCGGGCTTGCCCAGTCGCCCAGCGCGCCCTGGCGCCCAGTGAGCCATTGGCACAGGCGAGGCCGCGGCCGGCGCGAACGCGCGAGCGCCCTCGCGCCGGGCGGCTGCCGCGGAGACAGCGGAAGGCGACCCTCGCGCGTGGCGCTGGCCGCCTCCGCTGCGGCGAGGCTCCAGCCGGGGCGCCGCGCACGCGCCGCGCCGGCCGGAGCGCCGCGGGACTAGCTCGGCCGGCGGGCCTGGCGCAATTGCAGGCGATTTCCGTCGAGGTCCTGGAACACCGCGACCCGGCCCCAGGGATAGTCCAGCACTCCGGTTTCGAAGTTCACCCCGCGTGCGGCCAGCGCGTCGAAGCTGGCCTGGCAATCGCGCGTTTCCAGGGTGTAAGCCGCCGGGATGCGGCCTTGCATCGGGCGGCCTTGCCCGGGCATTCCCGGCCAGAGCACCAGCATGAAATCCTGCTTCTTCACGCCGACGGCCAGGAACCGAGGGCTGTCCGGCGCAGCGGCGTCGGCGGTGGGGTTGTCGGCGAGTTTTTCCATGCCCAGGATCCGGGTATAGAAGTCCAGGGCCCGTTCCTGGTCCTCGACGAATACGGTGGTGTAGACGATCTTCTCCAGCATTGCGCTTTCTCCTCCATCGGCGATGGCGTGGGTGGGGGCCGCCGGGCCGCGACAGGGCGGCATCGGCAAGACGCGCGGCCGCGGCGGAGGCGAGTGGTCACCTCGGGCCTTGTTCGCGGGTCTTGAAGAGATGACACCGCACGACGGAGAAAGGTGACCGATGGACGAGCAACACTGGCTGGGCGAACGCTTCCAGGCGCAGAGGCCGCGCCTGCGCGCGGTCGCGTACCGCATGCTCGGCTCGCTGAGCGAGGCCGAGGACGCGGTCCAGGAAGCCTGGCTGCGGCTGAGCCGGGCCGATCGCGGCCAGATCGACGACCTGGCCGCGTGGTTGACCACCGTGGTAGCGCGCATCGCGCTGAACATGCTGCGTTCGCGCAGGATGCGCGGCGAAACGCGCGCGCCCGACGCGATCGTCGATGCCGACGACGGGACCGGCCTGGAGAACGGCGCGCTGCTGGCGGACGGCGTGGGACTGGCCTTGCTGGTGGTGCTGGAAACCCTGGCGCCGGCCGAGCGCGTGGCGTTCGTGCTGCACGATGTCTTCGGCTTGCCCTTCCAGGAGATCGGACCCTTGGTCCAGCGCACGCCGGCCGCAGCGCGCCAGCTCGCCAGCCGCGCGCGCCGGCGCCTGGGCGCGCGCAAGCTCGCGCCCGATGCCGACCTGCGCGCGCAGCGGCGCTTGGTCGATGCCTTCGCTGCGGCGGCGCAAGAGGGCGATTACCGCAGGCTGGTGGCGATCCTCGATCCGGACGTGCGCCTGCGCGCGGATGTTTCGACCACCGAGGTCCGCGGCGCGGAGCAGGTGGCGCGCCAGGCGCAGTCGTTCTCGCATCTGGACGTGCTGCGGCGGCCGGTGCTGATCAATGGCGCCGCCGGGCTGCTGTGCCTGCTCGATGGCAAGCTGTTCTCGCTCATGGCCTTCACCGTCAGCGAAGGCAGGATCGCGGCGATCGACCTCGTGCGCGATCCCGAGCGGCTCGCCCGGATCGATCTGTCGGTCCTGGACGTCTAGCCTGGCCTGCGCGCGCGGCCGCCATCGCGTCGATGCCGCAGCCTCGATGCCGCGGCGGTCGCGTGCCGAGGGGCACATCCGACCGCGCTGCATCGCACAGCGCGGGCCTTCGGGCGTGGGCGGCCGTGCGCAGCGGCGCGCCGGTCGAGCGCGGCGGCCGCGACGCGCCTGCTGCGCGCGCGCCGCGCAGGCAGCCCGGCGATCGCGCCGCCGCGCGCGGCTTTTTCAGGCCAGGCCTTCGGCCTTCAACGCCGCCTGCACGCCGGCATCGGCTTCCATGCGGCGCTTGAACGCGGCCAAGTGCTCGAAACCGGACAGATCCACCTTGACCGCATCGGCCCAACGCAGGGTGATGTAGAGGTACGGATCGGCATAGCTGCGGAAGCCGGCGATCCACTCGCGGTCGGCCAGGCGCTGGTCGGCGCTGGCGAACAGGCCGCGCAGGCGCTCGCGCGCGTGCTGGCGCAAGGCATCGTGCTGGGCGCTGTCGGCCAGGAACTTGCCCGGCGCGAAGATCGGCAGGAACGCCGGATGCACGTCCGAATTGACGAAGGCGAGCCAGCGCGAGGCCTCGGCCCGTTGCTGCGCGCTGCCGTCGCCGGCCAGGCCCGCCTGCGGGAAGGAATCGGCGATATAGCCCATGATCGCCGAGTTCTGGGTCAGCACGAAGTCGCCGTCGACCACCGCCGGCACCGCGCCGGCCGGATTGATCGCCAGGAACGCCGGCGCCTTCATCGAGTCCTTGTCCAGCACCTCGACCTCGAACGCGCCGCCGGTCCACTGCAGGGCGATATGGTCGGCGGTCGAACACGCACCGGGCTTGCTGTAGAGCTTCATGCCATGGTCCCTCTGTGAATGAGCCGGCGACTATCGCCGGCCGGAGGGAGCATGCTCAAGCAGATGGGTGCAACGGAGTGTTACGGCGTGTGGGGATTCGGGATTCGGGATTCGGGATTGGCAAAGGCTACGACCAATCCCCAATCCCGAATCTCAGCCCTTGCGCGGCTTGAGCTTCTGCACCTGGTAGAAGGTGTGGTCGCCGATGATCGCCACTTGGTAGGCGTTGCGCCAGGACGGGCTGGCGATGGCGTGGGCGGCGAAGTGGCTGGCGCCCGGCACGATCTCCTTGCGCTGGCCGGCCGGCAGGGCCCAGTTGCGCTCGGCGGCCAGGGCCACGTTGACCGATTCGGCCCAGGCTTCGGAATTGCTCAGGCGCGTGCCCGGCGAGACCAGGGTCGGGGCGAACTGCTTGTTGGCGGTCACGACCTCGCAGACCGTGTCGCCCCACAGGCCGCTGTCGCGGCGGCGCAGGGCGACCTCGGCGACGGCTTGCTGCCCGCGCAGAGACTGGTCGCGGGCTTCCAGGTAGACGGTGGTGCTCAAACACAGCGAATCGGCGGTTTGCGGCGGCAGCACGGAGGCCAACCACAGGATCCAGGCCAGTTTCATTTCGGACTCCTTGCTCCGTTGCGTCGGCCGCACTGCAGCGTCGATCTCCCGGGACGGGAGAAAGGCACAACCGTGAGGACGACATGGCGTACTGGGGAGGGCAGCGGCTCTAGCGGCGCGCTTTTGCCCCGTCACCGGGACCGGGGGCGAATGGGCGCCCGGGGCGGTGGTGGGTGCCGCCTTCTGCAGGGGGCGGCGGAAAAGTCGGCGAACGGTAGCGACGCCTAACCAAACGCTCCCTGAACGACGAAATCGCAAGCGTCTAATTTGGTTGGAGTTTTTATTCTGAACGGGCGCTAGGTGCTTGGTTCTGAAAGGCTTTGTCCCGGCACGAAACGTGCCCGGGTCGTCTCACCACCGGTTGAGCGAGCAGGATCGGCAAGCCGGAGAGGGGCGGTTTGGCGTCTCCGGGCCATGGTGGACTCCGGCCGGGCTGGGATTTCGGGCCGTCGCCGCCAAGTCGACCCCCACCGATAGGGGCCGGCGTCCGCCCTTGGCCCCACAGATGGACTCGCAGCGTCCCCAACCCCCCTGCAGGTGCGGCGCGAGCCGCGATCCGGACCTGGGCTCGGCACCTGTTTCGCGCGGTGTGGGGTGGGCAAGGGATCGCAGCTTGCGCCTGCGCGCGGGAACGCGATGCCTACATATATATGTATGAGCAGCGCGCGCTCAGAACTGCGCGGCCAGCCGGCTGCCCTGGGCGATGGCGCGCTTGGCGTCCAGTTCGGCGGCCACGTCGGCGCCGCCGATCACGTGCACCGGTGCGGCCTGGCCGGCCAGCGCCGCGGCCAGCGGTTTGTACGGCTCCTGGCCGGCGCAGATCACCACCTGGTCCACCGCCAGCACTTGCTCGCTGCCGTCCACGCGGATGCGGAAGCCTTCCTCGTCCACGCCCAGGTACTCGACCCCGCCGAGCATGCGCACCTGCTTGGCCTTCAAGGTGGCGCGGTGGATCCAGCCGGTGGTCTTGCCCAGCCGCGCGCCGGGCTTGCCCGCGCTGCGCTGGAGCAGCCAGACCTGGCGCGCCGGCGGCTCCGGACGCGGCGGCACCAGGCCGCCGCGGTTGTCGGTGTAGTCCAGGTCCACGCCCCATTCGGCGCGCCAGCGCGCCGCGTCCACGGGCGGCGCGGCGTCATCGCTCGCGTGCGCGCCGGCGTGGACCAGGAACTCGGCCACGTCGAAACCGATGCCGCCGGCGCCGACGATGGCCACCCGCTGGCCCGGCGCCACCCGGCCTTGCAACAGGTCCAGATAGGTGCAGACCATGGGGTGGTCGGCGCCGGGGAAGTCCACCGCCCGCGGCCGGATGCCGGTGGCCAGCACCACCTCGTCGAAACCGGCCAGCGCCGCGGCGTCGGCCTCGCGGCCCAGGCGCAGTTCCACCCCGGTCTGTTCGATCCGGCCGGCGAAATAGCGCAGGGTTTCGTAGAACTCCTCCTTGCCCGGGATGCGCTTGGCCAGATTGAACTGGCCGCCGATGCGCTCGGCCCGGTCGAACAGGACCACGCGGTGGCCGCGCTCGGCGGCGACGGTGGCGCAGGCCAGGCCGGCCGGGCCGGCGCCGACCACGGCGATGCGCTTGGGCGCGGCGGTGGGGCGGTAGTTCAGTTCGGTCTCGGCGCAGGCGCGCGGGTTGACCAGGCAACTGGCGAGCTTGTTCTCGAACACGTGGTCCAGGCAGGCCTGGTTGCAGCCGATGCAGGTGTTGATGTCGGCCGCGCGCGAGCGCCGCGCCTTGTCCACCCAGGCCGGGTCGGCCAGCAGCGGCCGCGCCATCGAGACCATGTCGGCCTCGCCCTCGGCGAGGATGCGCTCGGCCACATCGGGCATGTTGATGCGGTTGGTGGTCACCAACGGCAGCCGCACCTCGGCCTTGAGCCGGCCGGTGATGCCGGCGAAGGCGCCGCGCGGGACCGAAGTGGCGATGGTCGGCACGCGCGCTTCGTGCCAGCCGATGCCGGTGTTGATCAGGGTCGCGCCGGCGGCTTCGATGGCGCGGGCCTGGGCGATGACCTCGCTCCAGGTCGAACCGTCATCGACCAGGTCGATCATCGACAAGCGGTAGACGATGATGAAGTCCGGCCCGCAGGCCTCGCGGATGCGGCGCACGATCTCCACGCAGAAGCGATGCCGCTGCGCCGCTTCGCCGCCCCAGCGGTCGCCGCGCCGGTTGGTGCGCGGCACGGTGAACTGGTTGAGCAGATAGCCCTCCGAGCCCATCACTTCCACGCCGTCGTAGCCGGCCTCGCGCGCCAGCCGCGCCGAATTGACGAAGGCCTTGATCTGGCGCTCGACCCCGGCGGAGGACAGCGCGCGCGGGGTGAAGGGGTTGATCGGCGCCTTGAGCTTGCTCGGCGCGACCTGCAGCGGGTGATAGCCGTAGCGGCCGGCGTGCAGGATCTGCAGGCAGATGCGGCCGCCGTGTTCGTGCACCGCGCGGGTCACCTGGCGATGCTTGCCCACCTCCCACGGCCAACTGAGCTTGCCGCCGAAAGGCTTGAGCCAGCCCACGATGTTGGGGGCGAAGCCGCCGGTGACGATCAGGCCGACGCCGCCGGCCGCGCGTTCGGCGAAATACGCCGCCAGCTTGGGGAAATCGGCGGCCTTGTCCTCCAGGCCGGTATGCATCGAGCCCATCAGCACCCGGTTGGGCAGGGTGCAAAAGCCCAGGTCCAGCGGCGCGAACAGGTGCGGAT
>CBIFVU010000130.1:0-10875 GCA_966185905.1 uncultured Lysobacter sp. | reverse complement strand
CCCAATCCCCAATCCCCAATCCCCGCCCTCAAGACTCCAACCGAGGATCCATCCACCCCCGCAGCGCGTCCACCAGCAGGTTGATCGCCACGATCAGTGCGCCGACCGCCAGGACCACGCCGAGCACCAGGGTGTAGTCGCGGTTGAGCGCGCCCTGGACGAAGTAGCGGCCCATGCCGGGGATGCCGAAGACCTGTTCCACCACCGCCGAGCCGGTGACCACGTTGATCAGCGCAGGCGAGAGCCAGGCCACCACCGGCAGCAGGGCCGGGCGCAGGGCGTGGGCGAACAGCAGCCGGCGCTCGGACAGGCCGCGCGCGCGCGCGGCGCGCAGGTAGTCGGCCGACAGGGTCTCCAGCAGGCTGGCGCGGGTCAGGCGCGCGCAATAGGCGATGTTGGGCAGGGCCAGGGCGATCACCGGCAGCACGACATTGTCCCAATCGCCCCAGCCGCCGGCCGGCAGCCAGTGCAAGGTCACGGCGAACAACAGCACCAGCAAGGGCGCGACCACGAACTTGGGCACCGCCAGGCCCAGGCCGGCCAGCAGCATCAGCGCGCGGTCGGTCCAGCCGCCGGCGCGCAGCGCGGCCCAGGCGCCCAGGCCGATGCCCAGCACCAGCGCCAGCAGCAGGGCCAGGCCGCCGTTGAGCGCCGACACCGGCAGGGCGCTGGCGATGAGCTGGTTGACGGTGTAGTCGGGGTATTGGAACGAAGGGCCCAGGTCGCCGCGCACGGCATCGCCCAGCCAGGCCAGGTACTGCATCGGCAACGGCTGGTCGAGCCGATACTGCGCTTCCAGCGCGGCCTGCACTTCCGGCGGCGCGGCCTTCTCGCTGTCGAAGGGGCCGCCGGGAGCGGCGCGCAACAGGGCGAAGCACAGCGTGGCCAGCAACCACAGCGTGATCGCCGCTTCCAGCAGGCGCAGGCCGGTGCGGGCCAGCAGTGCAGGGGCGGGCATCAGGCCTGCACGCCGAACAAACGCCCGACCGCGGTCGCCGCCGCCATCGCCAGCGCGCCCCAGAACGCCACCCGCAACGCGCCGCGCGCGACCGGCGCGCCGCCGGCCCAGGCCGCCAGGGCGCCGGACACGGCCAGCGCGATCATGGTCGTGGGGATCGCGACCGCCTGCTCGCGTCCCGCCGGGGCCAGCAGCACCGCCGCGATCGGCACCGCCGCGCCGCTGACGAAGGCCGCCGCCGAGGCCAGCGCGGCCTGCGCTGGCCGCGCGCGCAAGGTGTCGGTGATGCCCAGCTCGTCGCGGGCGTGCGCGGCCAGGGCGTCGTGCGCGCTGAGCTGGCGGGCGACTTCGCGCGCCAGCTCCGGGCTCAGGCCGCGCTGGATATAGATATGGGCCAGTTCCTCCAGCTCGCTCTGCGGGTCTTCAGCCAGTTCGCGCCGTTCCACCGCGATGTCGGCGCGTTCGGTGTCGGCCTGCGAGCGCACCGAGACGTATTCGCCGGCGGCCATCGACATCGCCCCGGCGACCGTGCCGGCCAGGCCGGAGGTGAGGATGGCGGCGGCATCGGCGCCGCTGGCGGCCACCCCGACCACCAGGCCGGCGACCGAGACGATGCCGTCGTTGGCGCCCAGCACCGCCGCGCGCAGCCAGCCCACGCGCTCGGAGCGGTGCGCTTCGGGATGGCGGCTGCGCGCCTGGGCGCGGGGGCGGGCGGGGGCGTTCATGGCGACAGGCTCAACCAGCGGGTGGCGTGGCGGTCCAGCGCATTGGGCTCGAAGCCCAATACGCGGCGCGAGACCAAGTGCTTGGAGGAATAGAAATACAGTGGGACCACCGCCGCGTCGTTGAGCAGGCGTTGTTCGGCCGCGCGCAGCCAGGCGTTGCGCGCGGCCTGGTCGCGGGCGCGGTCGGCGCGCGCCAGGCGCTGGCGGAAGCCGGCGTCGTCGTAGCCGGTCCAGTTCAGCGGGCCGTCCGCGCCGAAGGCGGCCAGGAAGTTGCGCGCATCGGCCAGATCGCCGATCCAGCCGCCGCGGAAGACCTGGGTGATCGCGCGCTGCTTGCGGTTCTGCACGAACACTTTCCATTCCTCGTTGCGCAGCCGCACTTGCACGCCCAGGGTCTGGCGCCACATCGCCGCCACCGCCAGCGCCAGGCGCCGGTGCGGAGTAGAGGTGTTGTAGCGAAGCTCCAGCACCAGCGGCGCTTGCTCGGAATAGCCGGCATGGCGATACAGCGCGCGCGCCTGTGCCTCGCGCTGGGCCTGCGGCAGCGCCGCCCACGGCATCGCCGCGGGGGTGTAGCCGGCGATGCCCGGCGGCACGATGCCGTAGGCCGGGGTTTCGCCCAGGCCGGTGACATAGGCGGTGAGCTTGTCGCGGTCGATGGCCATCGCCAGGGCGCGGCGCAGCGCGATCTGCCGCCCGCGCGCCGGGCACGGCCCCGGCGCGGCGCAATCGGCGCTGCGGAACGGCGCGCGGGTGGTGTTCAGGCCCAGCCAGAACGCGCCCAGGTAGGGCGACAGCCGCAATTGCTCGCCGAAGCGCGCGCGCAGCGCCGGCAACGGCTGCGGCGGCACCACTTCGGTGATGTGCAGGTCGCCGGCGGCGAAGCGCTGGAGTTCGGCGGCGGCATCCTCGGTGACGTGGAAGCGCACCCGCTCGATCGCCACCGCGCCGGCGGCATGGAAGCGCGGGTTCTTCTCCAGCACCAGGTTGGCCTGCGGCGTCCACGCGGCCAGCCGGTAGGCGCCGTTGGACACCAGATGGCCGGGACGGGTGTGCTGGGCGCCGTGCCGCTCCACCGCCGGCAGATAGACCGGGAAGGCGATGGGCAGGGTCAGCAGCGCCGGCAGCCAGGCGCTGCGGTTGAGGGTGAACACCACCGTGCGCGGGTCGGGCGCGGCCACCCCCAGGCGTTGCGGCGGCAGGCGCCCGGCCTGCACCGCCTGGGCGTTGTCCAGGGCGTCGAACAACTCGCCGAACGGCGCCGCGGTGGCCGGGGCGAAGGCGCGGCGGAAGCTGGCCACCACCTGGGCCGCGTCGATCGGCTCGCCATTGCTCCAGGCCAGGCCCGGGCGCAGCCGGAAGCGCCAGCGGCGGCCGTCGGCCGAGACGCTCCAGGCCTCGGCCATGCCGGGCACCAGCCGGCCCTGGGCATCCTCGGTCACCAGGCCCTCGTAGAGATCGCGCAGCACGTTGCCGCAGGCGACCTCCTGGCAGCGGTGTGCGTCCAGGGTGCTGGGTTCGGGGCCATTGCCGCGCTCCAGTTGCGCCGCCCGCCCTGTTGCAGGCACGGCCGCCATGGCCAGCGCCAGTAGCAAGGCCGGACCATAGCGTTGCAGGGCGGACGTTGTACGGGGCAAGGCGGGGTCTACACTGCGTGGGTCTTGCGATTGTAGGCGACCTGCCGCATATCCAGGCTCGTGGGCCCCGGCGACGGGGCCGCATGCCAGCCGCGGTCCCGGCGACGGGACGGGGCAAGCCAGGGCCCCGGCGACGGGGCCGGGTACAACGTGGACTCGAGCCATCGGGCCGGCTCCCGCGCGTCGGGGCGCCGGCCGCGGCCGTTGCTCGCCCGCCGCCACGACCGCGGTGCGGCGGCGCGCCGCAGTCCCTTCCGAGGTTCAGACAGCGAGGTGGATGTGTCCGGTCCCAGCCAGGTCAACGAGATCGAGATTCCCGACATCAAGGGCGGCGGCCGCGCCATGCTCGTGGACTACCTGGCTTCGGGCGCGCGCCCGGAGTCGGACTGGAAGATCGGCACCGAGCACGAGAAGTTCGGTTTCCGCACCGACGACCTGCGCCCGCCCAGTTTCGACGGCGAGCGCGGCATCGAGGCCTTGCTCAAGGGCCTGGTCCAGTTCGGCTGGACGCCGGTGGAGGAGAACGGCCGGGTGATCGCGCTCACCCGCGATGCCGCCTCGGTGTCGCTGGAGCCGGCCGGGCAGTTGGAATTGTCCGGCGCGCCGCTGCCGACCCTGCACGACACCTGCGTGGAAGCGGCCACCCACCTGCGCGAGGTGCGCGCGGTGGCCGAGCCGATGGGCCTGGGCTTCCTCGGCATGGGCTTCCAGCCCAAGTGGCGCCGCGACGAAATGCCGTGGATGCCCAAGGGCCGCTACAAGATCATGCGCGAATACATGCCCAAGGTCGGCGGCCTGGGCCTGGACATGATGACCCGCACCAGCACCGTCCAGGTCAACCTGGACGTGCGCGACGAGGCCGACATGGTGCGCAAGTTCCGCGTCTCGCTGGCGCTGCAGCCGATCGCCACCGCGCTGTTCGCCGACTCGCCGTTCCTGGAAGGCCGACCCAACGGCTATCTGTCCTACCGCTCGCACATCTGGACCGACACCGACCCGGACCGCACCGGCCTGCTGGACTTCGTGTTCGAGGACGGTTTCGGCTACGAGCGTTACGTGGACTATCTGCTCGATGTGCCGATGTATTTCGTCTACCGCGACGGCCAGTACCTGGACGCCAGCGGCCAGTCCTTCCGCGACTTCCTCGACGGCCGCCTGCCGGCCTATCCCGATCGTCGCCCGACCCTGAAGGACTGGGCCGATCACAGCACCACCGCCTTCCCCGAGGTGCGGCTGAAGAAGTACCTGGAGATGCGCGGCGCCGATTCGGGCCCGTGGAACCGAATCTGCGCGCTGTCGGCGTTCTGGGTCGGCCTGCTGTACGACGCCGAGGCCCTGGACGCGGCCTGGGACCTGGTGCTGGACTTCACCCCGGCCGAGCGCCATGCCCTGCGCGACGGCGTGCCCCGGCAAGGCCTCCACCTGCCCTTCCGCGACGGCAAGGTGCTGGACCTGGCGCGCCGGGCGCTGGAGATTTCCGCGCACGGCCTCAAGCGCCGCGCGCGCCTGAACCACAACGGCGCCGATGAGTCGATCTACCTGGAGCCGCTGATGGAATTCGTGGCCATGGGCAAGAGCCCGGCCGAGCGCAAGCTGGAACTGTTCCATGGCGAGTGGGGCGGCAGCGTGGACCCGGTGTTCAAGGAATTCGCGTACTGAAGCGTCGCGGTGCCGCCCGCGCAATCGGCGTCGTTCGCGCGCAACCGCCGCTGCTCCCGCGAATCGCCGTCGTTCCTGCGCAGGCAGGAACCCAGGGCTTCATCCAGGCAGGGCGCGGGAGCTTCGGATTGCGGCGCTCGTCCTGGCCTCGCCGTCGCCCCGCTTCAGGGCTCAGGCCGGCGGCGCCGCCACCGGCCCGCGGCGGCCGCTGCGCAAGGCGATGACCGCGCCGGCGACGATCAGGGCCGCGCCCAGCCAGGCCGAGGGCGGTGCCACGCGGTCGAACAGCAGCCAGTCCGCCAACGCACTGATTGGCACGGCCACGTACATCAGCGGCGCCAACACCGAGGCGTTGTCCAGGCCGCGATAAGCCAGATCGCGCAGCGATTGGTTGCCCAGGCTGCATGCGCCCATGCCCAGCACCGCCAGCGCCAGCATCCATAGCGGTCCGGCGGTGGCCGCATCGCCGGACAGCAGCGCGCCCCAGGGCGCGCGCCAGGCGCCCAGTGCCGCCAGCGGCAGGGCCAGGGCGGTGGTCTGCACATACAGCTTGAACTGGTTGCGCAACGGCGGCTGGCGCTGCGCGCTGCGGTAGAACAACACCTGCGAGATCGCCATCGCCAGGCCGCCGGCCAGCGACACCAGCGCCAGCCGGTCCAGGCCGTGCGCGCCCGGGCGCAGCACCGCCAGCACACCCAGGAAGCCCAGCCCCAACCCGGCCAGGGTCGCCGGGCGCAGGCGCTCGCCCAGGCCGGCCCAGGCGATCAGCGGGATCAACAAGGGGCCGGTGTTGTACAGCAGCACCGCCTGCAGCAGATCGCCCTGGGTCGCGGCCAGTACGAAGCAGATCTGCGCGATCACCGAGCACAGCGCGCGCGTCCAGGCGGTGCGGTCGGCCAGCGAGCAGGCCGCGCGCCAGTCCGCACTGCGGACCAGCGGCACCAGCGCCAGCGCCGGCAGGGCGAAGCGCAGCCAGGTCACCAGTTCCGGCGGCAGGCCGCGGGTGTAGCGGCTGAGCACGGCCAGCAGCGCCAGGCAGGTGGAACCGGCGGCCATCAGGCCGGCGCGCAAGAGCAAGGAGCGGGGCGGCGAGGGCGCTGCGGCGGCCATGGGGGCGATGGACATGTGGTAAATCTAATGCCATGGCAGCCATTGGAAAATCTGCATTTACCAGCAAGGTGGTAAGTAAAAATGACCACTGACGATGCCCCGGCCGGGCGCCGCCTGCCGCCGCTGCGGGCGCTGCAGGCCTTCGCTGCCGTGGTCCAGCACGACGGCATGCGGCGTGCGGCCGAGCGCCTGCATCTCAGCCACGCCGCGCTGAGCCAGCACGTCCAGCACCTGGAGGAGGCCTTCGGCCTGCGCCTGCTGGACCGCAGCGGCGGGCGCGCCCGTCCGACCCCGTTGGGGCGCGAGTACGGCGAGGCTTTGATCGCCGGTTTCGCCCAGATCGAGGCCGCCACCGCGCGCTTGCGCCTGCGCTCGGACGAGGGCCGGCGGCTCATCCTCGGCGCCCCGACCAGCCTCAGCGTCAGCGTGTTGCTGCCGCGGATCGAGGAATTCGCAGCGCAGGCGCGGCTGGACCTGCAACTGTTCTGCCCGGCCGGCGCGCACGACCTGGCCCAGGGCCGCATCCATGCGCTGCTGATGCACCGCGAGCCGCAAGCGCAGGGCCTGCGCGGGGAGTTGCTGTTCGAGCAGGCGCTGGTGCCAGTGGCCTCGCCGGCGTTGATCGCGCGGCTGGACCCGGCGCGGTGGTGGCGCGAGCCCGCGCCCGGCGTGCGCCTGCTGCACGTGACCAGCGACGGCTGGCGCGAGGATTGGCCGGCCTGGTTCGGCGACGCCCCGGAGGCCTGGCCGCTGCCGCACCTGGCCCTGTCCTCGCCGATGCCGGCGATCAGCGCAGCGCTGGCCGGACAGGGCATCGCCCTGTTGTACCCACGCCTGATCGCCGAGCGCCTGGCCAGTGGCGAACTGCGCCGGCTGCCATCGCCGCAGGCCGCGCCGCACAAGCGGCTCTACCTGGCCTGGCTGCCGGAGGCGCACGGCGGCGCGCGGCTGGCGCGGGTGCGCGATTGGGTGGTGGACTTGCTCGGCGAAGGCGATGTGCCGCAGGCCGGTTCATCGCAGGCCGGTCCGCCGCAGGGCGTCTAGACGGACGCTCGGGCAGGGGGCGACTGGACGGAAAGCGCACCGCCGGATGGCGCGCCGCCGGACGCCGCTTCGCGACGCAGCCCGCGCAGCCCGAAGCGCAGCACAGCCGCGGCACGGAAAGCCGCTTGGCCGCAATGCGCTGGAACCTGTCGCCCACGCCGCAACCGACGCCCCTGAGCGCGCGCGGCCAACGGCCGCTCAGGCCGCGGCCAGGCGTTTTTCCAGCGCCTTGAGCCGGTCCAGCTCCGGCTTGTGCATGCGCCGCGCATACGCCGGCAGGCGCTTGGCCTTGGCCTGGGCCTGCTGGCACAACGCCGCCGCGCGCTCGCGCTCGTTCCACTCCAGCAGGCGTTCGGCATAGTCGGCATGGGCCTCGAAGCCGCTGCTGTAGCCGACCAGGGCCTCGAACTCCTCGCGCGCCTTGGCCCGGTCGCCCTGCGCCGCGACCGCGCGCGCATAAGTCAGGTGGCCGTCGAGGGACCGGTAGTCCGGGCGCCGCGCGATCAACTCGTCCAGCAATTGCCGCGCCTGCGCCGCCTCGCCGCTCTCCAGCAGCGCGCGCGCCAGGCGCACTTGCAGGTCCGGATCGTCGCGGTGGATGCCCGACAGCGCGGCGCGGAACATCGGCACGGCCTCGCCGGCGCGGCCGGCACCGCGCAGCGCTTCGGCCAGGCGCAGGCGGTTGTCGGTGGTGGCCGAGGCGTCGAAGGCGTCCTGCGCTTCGCGCAGCTCGCGGCCGGGGTCGAGCAGGCGCCGCACATTGCCGGCCAGGGCGCGGCCGTGGCGGGTGTGGCGCTGCTCCGGCAGCCAGATGGCGAAGGCGTATACCACGCTGCCCAGCAGCGGGAACATGAACAGGATCATGAGCCAGTAGCGATCCTGGCCGCTGCGCACGGCGTGCACAGCGAAATACAGGGCGACCAGAACGTGCAATCCGAGGCCGAGGTAAGGCATGACGCGGTCCTTGCGAGGCGAGGCGGGCGGCGGAAAGGGCGATAGTGTCGTGCCTGCGCCCGCTCCGCGCCAGGGGCGCGCGCGCCGGTCGCTGACGAGCGGTCAGCGCAGGCGCTCGAACCGCCGCACCGAGCCATCGATGGCGAACCCGATCCGGTAGCCGGCGCCGCCCTCGCCGCTGATCGGGCCGGTCGACCACTGGCCGCGACTGGCGCCGTCGCGCTCGCCGCCGCTGCGTGCGGCGTCTTCGCCGGCGCTGCCATCCTGAGCGCTGCGTTCGCCGGCGCCGCCCTCATGCGCACTGTAGTCGTGGGTATAGAACCATACCGCGGGCAGCCGGTCGTGTTCCGGATCGGCGAGCGCGCCGGGCACGCTGCGCGCGCGTTCGTACCAGTTGGCGCGCACCCGCGCCACGGTGGCGAAATCGATCCGCGCCAGCGGCAGGTCGTCGCTTTGCTGTTGCGGCAGGCGCTGCAGCAGCGCGCAGGTGTGCTCCATCGAACCTTCGCGCTGCCAGCGGCCGTGCAGATAGCGATAGGTATGCAGCTTCGCCTCGTCGGCCGGATCGACCAGGGCGATCTCGATGTCATCGTCGTGGAACAAGGCGGCGGCATGGACCTGCGGCGGGCGGCGGGCGAATTCCGGCAGCGCCGCCAGCGCGCGCTGGGCCTCGGCCAGCGCGGCGGCGTCGGCCATCAGCGGCGGTGGGCGCGAACAGGCCGCCGCGGCCAGCGCCAACGCGAGGGCCAGGACGGGGCGCAAGCAGGCAGGCTGGGCAGTGGGCATGAAGCGGCTCCGGTCACGGACACGTCCCAGCATGACCGATGCCGGCGCCGCATTGGTTACCGCTGCAACCAAAACCGTGCGCGCCGCATGCTGCAATGCACAAGCCGCTGGGATAGCCTTGGGCGCATGAACCTGCCGACCGATGCCAGCGACGAACCCTTGCGCGCGATCGACTTCGCGCCCACCGATGCTTTGTTGCGCGAGGACGTGAAAACGCTCGGCGCCCTGGTCGGCGAGATCCTGGCCGAACAGCGCGGCGGCGGTTTCCTGGAGGATGTCGAACGCCTGCGCCGCGCCGCCATCCGCCGGCGCGAGGCCGGCGCGCCGGTGGACGCTCTGGCCGAGGCGCTGGCCGACATCGGCCTGGAACAGGCCGGCGACCTGGTGCGCGCCTTCGCCACGTATTTCCAGGCGGTCAACCTGGCCGAGCGCGTGCACCGCATCCGCCGCCGCCGCGATTACGAACGCAGCGGCGCCGGCGCCCAGCCCGGCGGCCTGCGCGACGCGCTGGCCACGCTCGCGCGCCAAGGCGTGAGCGCCGAAGAAGTGGCCGCCTTGCTGCCGCGGCTGCGGATCGAGCCGGTGTTCACCGCCCATCCGACCGAAGCGGTGCGGCGCGCGCTGCTGGAAAAGGAACGCACCATCGTTGCCTGCCTGGTCGCCGACATCGATCGCGGCCGCACCCCGGCCGAGCGCCGCGCCGACCGCGAGCGCATCCGCCTGGCCCTGACCGCGAGCTGGCAGACCGCCGAGGCGCCGGCGGCCAAGCCCAGCGTCGCCGATGAGTTCGAGCACGTGGGCTTCTACCTCTCCGACGTGCTCTACCGGGTGCTGCCGGTCTATTACGAAACCTTCGAGGACGCGCTGCGCGAGACCTATGGCCAGGCACCGGCGCTGCCGGACGTGCTCGGCTTCGGCACCTGGGTCGGCGGCGACATGGACGGCAACCCGAACGTCGGCGCCGAGACCATCGCCGCCACCCTGTCCGGGCAGCGCGCGCTGGTGCTGGCCGCCTACCGCCGCGACCTGGCCGCGCTGGCCGAACTGCTGAGCCAGTCGGTGACCCGGGTGCGCGTGGACGACGCGGTGCTGGCGCGGGTGGAGGACTATCGCTACCAACTGCCCAAGGCCGCCGCGCAGCTCAAGCCGCGCCACGCCGACATGCCCTATCGCAACCTGCTGGCGCTGATGGCCGCGCGCCTGCAGGCCACCGCCGAGGAAAGCCTGCACGGCTACCCCGATGCGGCCGCGTTCCTGGAGGACATCGCCCTGATCGAGCGCAGCCTGGCGCGCAACCAGGGCGAGCATGCTGGCGGCTTCGCCATCCGCCGCCTGCGCCGGCGCGCGGAATGTTTCGGCTTCCACTTGGCCAGCCTCGACCTGCGCCAGGACTCGGCCACCCACGACGCGGCCCTGGCCGCCTTGCTCGACCAGCCCGACTGGGCCGGCCTGGACGTGGCCGCGCGCGCCGCGCGCCTGCACGGCGTGCTCGACGGCGAAGCGCCCCCGGCGCGCGCCGCCGCCGGCGCCGCCCAATCCACCCTCGACGTGTTCCGCGCGGTCGCGCGGCTGCGCCCGCGCTATGGCGAGCGCGCTTTCGGGCCCTACATCGTCAGCATGAGCCGCAGCGCCGCCGATGCGCTGGCGGTGCTGGCGCTGGCGCGCATCGCCGGTTGCGCCGACCGCAGCGGCCGGGTGCCGCTGGACGTGGCGCCGCTGTTCGAGACCGTGGACGACCTCGACGCCGCCGCCGCCACCTTGCGCGCGCTGTTCGCCGACCCGGTCTACCGCGCCCACCTGCGCAGCCGCGGGGATCGCCAGGTGGTCATGCTCGGCTACTCCGACAGCGCCAAGGACGGCGGCATGGTGGCCTCGCGCTGGGCCCTGCAACAGACTCAGATCGCCTTGACCGCGCTGGCCGCCGACAGTGGCGTGCGCATCGCTTTCTTCCATGGCCGCGGCGGTTCGATCAGCCGCGGCGGCGGCAAGACCGAGCGCGCGG
>CBIFVU010000129.1:0-10875 GCA_966185905.1 uncultured Lysobacter sp. | reverse complement strand
TCGTCATGGGCTCGCGCTCGGACTGGGAGACCATGCAGCACGCCGCCGCCAAGCTCGAGGCCCTGGGCGTGCCGCACGAGGTCCGGGTGGTGTCCGCGCACCGCACCCCCGACGTGCTGTTCCAGTACGCCGAAAGCGCGGCCGCGCGCGGCCTGCGCGCGATCGTCGCCGGCGCCGGCGGCGCCGCCCACCTGCCGGGCATGCTGGCCTCCAAGACCGCCGTGCCGGTGCTGGGCGTGCCGGTCCAGTCCAAGGCGCTCAACGGCATGGATTCGCTGCTGTCCATCGTGCAGATGCCGGCCGGCATCCCGGTGGCGACCTTCGCCATCGGCAACGCCGGCGCGGCCAACGCGGCCCTGTTCGCCGCCGCCCTGCTGGCGCCGGAGCACCCGGCCATCGGCGCGGCCCTGGCCGCCTTCCGCAGCCGCCAGACCGAAGAAGTGCTGGCCAACGACGACCCGCGCCAATGACCACCGTCGGCATCCTCGGAGGCGGGCAGCTGGCCCGCATGCTCGCTCTGTCCGGCGCTCCGCTGGGCCTGCGCTTCCTGGTCCTGGACAACACCGCCGACGCCTGCGCCGGCCAGTTCGCGCCGATGGTGGTAGGCGACTACACCGACCAGGCGGCGCTGGACGAGTTCGCCTCGAAGATCGACGTGGCCACCTTCGATTTCGAGAACGTGCCGGCCGAGTCGGCGCGCTGGCTGGCCGAGCGCCGGCCGGTGTTCCCCAGCCCGCGCGCGCTGGCAGTGGCGCAGGACCGGCTGGCCGAGAAGACCCTGTTCCGCGAACTGGGCATCCCGGTCCCGGACTTCGCCGCGATCGATTCGCGTCAAGGCCTGGACGCGGCCCTGGCCCAGGTCGGCACGCCCTGCATCCTCAAGACCCGGCGCCTGGGCTACGACGGCAAGGGCCAGTTCCGGATCAAGACTCCGGCCGATGCCGATGCGGCCTGGGCCGCGCTCGGCGCCCAGGCCGGCACGGTCGGGCTGATCGTGGAAGGCTTCGTGCGCTTCGAGCGCGAGCTGTCGGTGGTGGCCGTGCGCGGCCGCGACGGCGAGTTCCGCGCCTGGCCGCTGACCGAGAACTGGCACGTCGACGGCGTGCTTTCCGCCAGCCTCGCCCCGGCCGAGGCCGAGCCGGCGCTGGCGGCCACCGCGGTGGCGCATGCGCGCACCCTGGCCGAGGCGCTGGACTACGTCGGCGTGTTCGCGCTGGAGCTGTTCTGCCGCGGCGGCGAGCTGCTGGCCAACGAGCTGGCGCCGCGCGTGCACAACTCCGGCCACTGGACCCTGGAAGGCAGCGAGACCTCGCAATTCCAGAACCACTTGCGCGCCGTGCTCGGCCTGCCGCTGGGCGATACGCGGATGCTCGGCCGGGCCTGCATGCTCAACTGGATCGGCGCCATGCCCGAGGCCGCGCCGGTGCTGGCCGAGCCCGGCGGCCACTGGCACGACTACGGCAAGCAGCCGCGCGAGGGTCGCAAGGTCGGCCATGCGACCTTGCGCGCCGACAGCGCGGTCGAACTGGCCGCTGCGCTGGAGCGCGTGGGCGCGGCGCTGGGACGCCAGGCGCAGGTGGCGCCGGTGCTCGGGCGGCTGCGCTGAGCATGGCGCGCCGCGGCGCTGCACCGGTTGAGCCCAGCTATGTGCCGCCGGAGGTGGTGCGCGGCTACAGCGCGCTGGCCTTGGCCGCGGTCGGCGCCCTGGCCTGGATGTGGTGCCTGGAGGTCGACGCCGGCGGCCGCTTCGTGCCGGTGCTGGCCTGGAGCGCGCTGCCGTGGGCCTTGCTCCTGGGCGGGTTCGTGCGGCGTCATTGGCGCTGGATGCGCGCCCGTTACCAGGGCTCGTGGCGCGCGCTGGCACGGGTCGCCTTTGTCTATGCGGCCGGGCTGTTTGCGGTCTGGCCCAACCTGATGGCGGTCAACGCCGCCATCGATCGCGGCCCGGTGCGCCTGACCGGGCCGGTGGTTTCCCTGCACCCCAGCACCCACCGCCTGGGCGACCGCGACGCCCTGATGTTCCACGACTGGCACAGCCGGCGGGAGGTCAGCCTGCCGGTGGACGAGGCCTTGTTCGCGTCGGCCCACCCCGGTCTGGTGGTGAGCTGCCAGTTGCGCCAGGGCTGGCTCGGGTTTCCGTTCCGTTGGCGCTTCGACGCGCCCGGCCCCTTGTGCGTGGCCGACTCCCAGGCCACCGATTCCCAGGCCACCGATTCCCAGGCCACTGCGCCGGCCGGCTGAGCGTCTGCGCACGGCGGTCTCTCAAGCGATCCGACGGAACCGGTGGGCGGCCCGGAACGGGCCAGGTCGGCCGGAACGGGCCAGGTTGTCTGCCTGACCGAGCTGCGTGGCCCGGGCAGGCTGCATGGCCGGACCGTGCCGCGGGGCTGGCTTCGCCGGCCAAGCCGGCCGCACGCGCCGCGCGGACCTCGTCGGCCGCGCAGGCCGCGCCCATCGCCCGGCCTGCGCCAATGCGAACGGCCGGGTCGCCCCGGCCGTTCGTGTGCACTGCGGCGTCCGGCGCGGCCGGCCGCGCCGCCTCGCCGCTTACTTCAGGTTGGAGGCCACGAAGTCCCAGTTGACCAGGTTCCAGAACGCCTCGACGTACTTCGGACGGGCGTTGCGGTAGTCGATGTAGTAGGCGTGCTCCCACACATCGCAGGTCAGCAGCGGGGTGTCCTCGCCGGTGAGCGGGGTGGCTGCGTTGGGGGTGCTGACCAGGGCCAGCGAACCGTCCGGACGCTGCACCAGCCAGGCCCAGCCCGAGCCGAAGGTGCCGATGGCGGTCTTGGTGAATTCTTCCTTGAACTTGGCGAAGTCGCCGAAGGCCTTGGCGATCAGCTCGGCCAGCTTGCCGGTCGGCTCGCCGCCGCCCTTGGGCGAGAGGCAGTTCCAGTAGAAGGTGTGGTTCCAGATCTGCGCGGCGTTGTTGAACATGCCGCCCTGGGACTTGCGGATGATCTCCTCCAGCGACAGCGAGGCGAACTCGGTGCCCTCGATCATCTTGTTGAGGTTGTCCACATAGGCCTTGTGGTGCTTGCCGTAGTGGAAATCGATGGTCTCGCCGGAGATGGTCGGCTCCAGCGCGGTGCGGTCGTAGGGCAGGGCAGGCAATTCGATGGCCATTGGCGGGCTCCTGAGAGTTTCGGGGGGCTGGCTAGCGGAGGCGGCGCGGCCGGCGTTCCGGGGGCGGGACGATGGAATTCCCGGACGGACGCCTGGGCGACGCCATGAAGGCTTACAATTCATATTCTATCCCCAACGCCCCGTTGCCGGACCGTCAACGCCGGCAACGAACCATCGCAGGAGCAGTCCCATGTCCGTGATCGAACGGATCCAGGCCGAAGTCGACGCCCACCCGATCGTATTGTTCATGAAGGGCAATGCGCAGTTCCCGATGTGCGGCTTCTCCAGCCGCGCGGTGCAGGCGCTCAAGGCCGCCGGCGCGACTTCGCTGCACACGGTCAACGTGCTGGAAGACCCGGAGATCCGCGCCAACCTGCCGCGCTATTCCAACTGGCCGACCTTCCCGCAGTTGTTCATCCACGGCGAGCTGATCGGCGGTTGCGACATCACCCTGGAGCTGTTCGAGTCCGGCGAGCTGGCGCGCATGATCAGCGAGACCCAGGCCCAGTGAGTCCCGCCGACGCCAGCGCGACGCCGCCGGCCCTGGCCGGGCGCACGGTGCTGGTCACCGGCGCCAACGGCGGGCTGGGCGCGGCCGCTTCGGCCGCCTGCGCGCGCGCAGGCGCGACCGTGGTGTTGCTGGGCCGCAAGCTGCCGCGTTTGAACCGGGTCTACGACGCCTTGGCCCAATCCGGGCCGGAGCCCGTGCTGTATCCGCTGGACCTGGAAGGCGCCCAGCCGGACGACTACGCCGAGATGGCGGCGCGGATCGAGGCCGAACTGGGCCGGTTGGACGGGGTGCTGCACTGCGCCGCCGATTTCCCCGGCCTGACCCCGCTGGCGCAGACCGATCCGGCCGCCTTCGCCCGCGCCGTGCACGTCAACCTGACCGCGCCGTGGTGGCTGTCGCAGGCCTGCCTGCCGCTGCTGTCCAAGGCGCCCGATGCGGCCCTGGTGTTCGCCCTCGACGACCCCGCCCGGGTCGGCCAGGCCTATTGGGGCGGCTACGGCGCGGCCCAGCATGGCTTGGCCGCGTTGGTAGGCATGCTGCACGCCGAACTGGCCAACACCGGCATCCGTGTGGCCGGGTTGCGGCCCGGACCGATGCGCACGCCGCTGCGCGCCCGCGCCTATGTGGAGGAGACCGACCGCGCCGCGCGCGAGCCGGCCGCCTACGCCCAGGCCTGCGTGCACCTGCTCTCGGCCGCGGGTGCCGCCCAGCGCGGCCAGGTCTGGGCGGCCGCGCCGAGCGCGCCGGCCCCGGCCGGCGGCCACTGACCGAGCCGCCCGATCATGACCATCGCCTCCGCCGCGCTGCTGTTGTTCATCATCCTCGACCCGCTCGGCAACATCCCGGTGTTCCTGAGCTTGCTGCGCGGGCTGCCGCCCAAGCGCCAGCGCATCGTGCTGGCGCGCGAGCTGCTGATCGCCCTGGGCGTGCTGATGCTGTTCCTGTGGGGCGGCAAGTACGCGCTGGAGCTGATGCACCTGCGCCAGGAGTCGGTGTCCATCGCCGGCGGCATCGTCCTGTTCCTGATCGGCATCCGCATGATCTTCCCGCCGCCGGAAGGGCTGATGGGCGAGTTGCCCGACGGCGAGCCCTTCATCGTGCCGATGGCGATCCCGCTGGTCGCCGGCCCTTCGGGCATGGCCGCGGTGATGCTGATGGGCAGCAACGACCCCTCGCGCCTGGGCGACTGGAGCCTGGCGCTGCTGATCGCCTGGGGCGCGACCGCGGCGATCCTGTTCTCGGCCACCTTGTTGTACAAGCTGCTGGGCCGGCGCGCGCTGATCGCGATCGAGCGCCTGATGGGCATGTTGCTGGTCGCCATCTCGGTGCAGATGTTCCTCGACGGCCTGGGCACCTACCTGCAGATCTCGCCGCCCTGAGCGGGCGGCCCGCGCGGGCAGGGCGGCCGCGGCGAGGCCGTGGGGCCGGGCGGCGGGCATCGCAGCTGGGTGGCCCGGAGCCATACGGTTGGGTGTCATTCCGTACGCAGCCGTACCGATGTGTCGCAGTTTGCGCGACTTGCCGGTTCAGGTTTGATCCGCGTCACCCTGTGACAAGGCTTGATGTCGGTCACGTCGCTGTCACATAGCCTCCCTAGCCTGTTAAACTGCTGTTAACCCGGCGGCGCCAAGCGTCGCGGGTCAGGGGCTAGCCAGAAAAACCAATCGGGCACGGCAGCGGCGCAAAGCCGCGCCGTCCGTACTCCGCCACGCATTCCACGCAATGAGGCCATCGTAATGACCCATCCGAACCGCGTCCGCATGTCCAGGCTCACGCTTGGCCTGCTTGCCGTACTCGCCACCGCGCCTGCCTTCGCGCAGTCCACCTCCGCCGCCATCGGCGGCCGCGTCCTGGGTGGCGATGGCCAGCCGGTCGCCGGCGCTGAAGTGACGATCCTGCACACTGAGTCGGGCACGGTCAGCCGCGCCACCACCGACGCCAACGGCCGCTACGGCGCCCGCGGCCTGCGCGTGGGCGGCCCGTACACGGTCACCGTCACCAAGGACGGCGTGACCGATGTGGAAAGCAACGTCTACCTGGCGCTGGACGAGACCAACAACGTCGACGCCCAGCTCGGCGGCGGCGCGGCGGCTTCGGCCGGCGATGCGACCAACCTGGACGCGGTGACCGTGGTCGGCGTGGCCGGCCCGACCGTGTTCTCGCCCACCTCCACCGGCGCGGCGACCAACGTCACCCGCGAGCAGATCGAGGCGCTGCCGTCGATCCGCCGCTCGATCGAAGACTACGTCCGCCTCGACCCGCGCATCGTCCAGGTCGACGAGGAGCGCGGCGGCATCGCCGCGGCCGGCCAGAACAACCGCTACAACAACATCCGCGTCGACGGCGTGCCGACCAACGACAACTTCGGCCTCAACGACTCGGGCGTGCCCTCGTTGAACAACCCGATCGTGGTCGACTGGATCCAGGAATTCAACATCGGCATCTCCGACTACGATGTCACCCAGGGCGACTTCGTCGGCGCCAACATCAACGCGGTGACCAAGTCGGGCACCAACACCTTCAAGGGCGCCGTCTACGGCATCTACCGCAACGACGACATGATCGGCGACGAGATCGACGGTCAGAAGCGCGCGGCGCCGTTCAAGGACGAGATGACCTGGGGCGCCTACCTCGGCGGCCCGCTGATCAAGGATCGCCTGTTCTTCTTCGCCGGCTACGAGAAGTTCGAGCGCGACGCGCCGTCGCCCGACAAGGGCCCCGCCGGTTCGGGCGCTGCCAACCAGTTCCGCGTGACCAACGACCAGATCGGCCAGATCCGCGACGCGGCGGCCAAGTACGGCCAGGCCGACATCGGTTCGTTCAACCCGGTCAGCAACTTCAAGAACGAAGACAAGAAGTACTTCGCCAAGCTGGACTGGAACATCACCGACACCCAGCGCGCGAGCGTGCGCTACAACAAGACCGAAGGCTCGGTGCTGCGCTTCAACAGCGGCGAGACGGTGCTGGAAAGCTCCAACAACCGCTACGCCGACAACATCACCTTCGAGAACTGGGCCGCGATGCTGTACAGCGACTGGACCCAGAACTTCTCGACCGAGGCCAACGTCTCCTACTCCGAGTACCGCTCGCAGGCCAGCTCGTTCTCGGCCTTCCCGCAGGTTTCGGTGACCGTGCCCAACGGCAACGTGTCCGGCAACGGCAACGCCTTCGTGCAGTTCGGCCAGGAGCGTTCGCGCCAGGCCAACATCCTGTCCACCGACACCTGGACCGGCTTCCTGACCGGCACCTACTACGCCGGCGCGCACGAGATCAAGTTCGGCGCCGACTACGAGAAGTCCGACGTCTACAACCTGTTCCTGCAGGATGCGGTCGGCAACTACGAGTTCTCCAGCATCGCCAACTTTAACGCCGGCAACTGGTCGCGCTATCGCTTCCAGCGCGCTCGCTCGGGCGACAACAACGACGCGGCGGCGGCGTTCAAGGTCGGCAACCTCGGCCTGTTCGTGCAGGACACCTGGACCGTCAACGACAACCTGACCCTGATGTTCGGCCTGCGCGCCGACCAGACCCTGGTCGACGGCACCCCGGCCGAGAACGTGCGCTTCCGCAACGACTTCGGCATCGACAACCGCAACACCCCCGACGGCGAGTGGACCATCCAGCCGCGCTTCGGCTTCAACTACACCTTCGACGGCGAGCTGAAGTCGCAGCTGCGCGGCGGCATCGGCCAGTTCCTGGGCTCGGCGCCGGGCGTGTGGATGTCCAACAGCTTCTCCAACCCGGGCGTGCTGGTGCAGTCCTACGACATCCGCAACGGCTCGGGCGTGTCGCTGAACCCGAACGCGCCGTTCATCCCGGCCAACGCCAGCTCGCAGCAGCTGGTCAACGCGCTGGCCTCCGACTTCACCCAGCCGACCGTGTGGAAGGCCAACCTGGCCTTCGAACAGGAGCTGCCGTGGATGGGCCTGGTCGCCGGCGTCGAACTGCTGGTCACCCAGGTCGACAAGGCCGTGCACTTCGTCAACTACGGCCTGGGCGACGCCACCGGCCTGCTGCCGGACGGCCGCAACTCGTACTGGTCCTCGACTGCGACCAGCGGCTTCGGCAACCCGTCCTCGCCGACCGCGCGCGTGCGCGCCAACTGCATCCGGGTCAACCCGGCCGCGCCGCTGGGCGGCTCCAACCCCTGCGCCTACACCGACGCGGTGGTCCTGGAGAACACCGACAAGGGCCGCGCCAGCAACTTCACCGTTTCGCTGGAGAAGCCCTGGTCGAACAACTGGTTCGCCAAGCTGGCCTACACCCGCGGCAGCTCGGATGAAGTCAGCCCGGGCACCTCGTCGGTCGGCCTGTCGAACTGGCAGAACCGCGCCGTCCTGAACCCGAACGAAGACGTCTCCTCGCGCTCCAACTACGAGATCCGCGACCGCCTGACCTTCTCGTTCAGCAAGCGCTGGAACTTCTTCGGCGAGAACGCGCCGACGACCTTCTCGATGTTCTACGAAGGCCGCACCGGCCGTCCGTACAGCTTCGTCTACAACAACGACGCCAACGGCGACGGCAACTCCTCGCGCAACGACCTGTTCTACGTGCCCAACGGCCCGGGCGATGTGTTCTTCACCGCCAACTCGACCGCCGGCGACATCGCCGCGTTCTGGAACTACATCGACCGCACCCCGGGCCTGCGCCGCTACGCCGGCAAGGTCGCCGAGCGCAACGCCAACGTCAGCCCCTGGACCAACCAGATCGACATCCGCCTGGCCCAGGAAATCCCGCTGGGCTTCGGCGACACCCGCGCCGAGGTCTTCCTGGACATCCAGAACCTGGGCAACCTGATCAACCGCGACTGGGGCCAGACCCAGGAAGCCTCGTTCCCGTACTCCTACATGGTGCCGGCCGCTTTCGCCGGCGTGCGCGATGGCAAGTACGTGTACGACGTGAGCGGCATGGTCAACGAGGGCACCGGCCGGGTGGCCAACGCCGAACTGCCGTACCGCAACTTCGAGTCGCGTTGGGCGGCCCAGATCGGCATCAAGGTCGAGTTCTGATCCAGCGCTGATCGAAGCAGGCAGCACTACACGGAGGCCGGGGCGACCCGGCCTCCGTTTTTTTTGCGCCGGCGTGCGCGATCGCGCGACCCGGCGCCGCTCGGCCGCGACGATGCGGCGATGGTTGTCACATGGCCCGGGTTTGATGGTGGCGGCCTCGGCCCTTGGAGGAACCGGCAGGACCCGCGGCGACGGCCGCGGCGCGGCACCGCATTGCATTGATTGACGCCATCCAATGAATGTCAGCGCACTGGAGAAACAACGCCCATGGAAAGCCCCATCGCCGCGCCGGCGCCTTCGCGCCTGGTCGCCTCGCCCGTCTTCGTGATTTCCGCCGTCCGCAGCGGCTCGACCCTGCTGCGTTGCGTGCTCGACACCCACTCCGGCATCCACGCCCCGCATGAGCTGCACCTGGCCGACTTCCAGGTCAAGGTCGAATCGCTGCAGGGCTCGGTCTCGATGGAGGCCATGGGCCTGGACGCGCGCCAAGCCGAGTACCTGCTGTGGGACCGATTGCTGCACCGCCTGCTGCAGGCCAGCGGCAAGCACACCATCGTCGACAAGACCCCGGCCAACGCGCTGCGCTGGCAGCGGCTGGCCGAATGCTGGCCGCAGGCGCGCTTCATCTTCCTGGTGCGCCACCCCGGCCACGTGCTCGATTCGATGCTGGCCGCGGCCCAGGGGCCGCTCGGCCAGGAGCTCAAGCAACGCTTCGGCGAGGGCAACGAACGCTGGGGCAATCCCGAGTCGGCCCAGGACATGTTGTTGCCGCAGCTGGCCGGCGTGGTCCAGGCGCGCCAGGCGCTGCCGGGGCTGACCGTGCGCTATGAGGAGCTGACCGCCGAGCCGGCGCGGGTGACCGCCGGGATCTGCCGCTTCCTCGGCCTGGAGTGGGAGCCGGAGATGCTCGACTACGGTCGCGTCGACCATGGTCCGTTCCGGGTGTTCCTGGGCGACAACAGCGAGCGCATCCATTCCGGCCGCATCCAGGCTTCGCGCGCGCTGCCGCCGGCCGAGACGGTGCCGCCGCGCCTGCGCGAGATGTGTTCGACCCTGGGGTACTTGCACTGAGGCGGAGGGCCGGTGGCCAGCTGCCAGTTGCCGGCCGTTGGCCGCGACCGGCAGTGAGCTGCGGGCGCAGCCGGTGGGGAGTCGGTGGGGAGTCGAGCGGGTTCCGGCCAGCGCGCGGTGGGATGCGCCGGCCGGAGGCTGCGGCTGGCCGGGCGCGGGCGCGGCCGGTGCGGCATCGGTGGGCGGCAGCCGCCCGCGGGGCGGGCGCAGCGTCGAGGGGAGGCAGGGGAGGGGCAGGCAAGGGCGGCGCCGGCAAGGGCGGCGCGAACGCCCAGGGCGAAGGCGCAGGACGGGCCCGCCGGCGCATACCGGGGCCCCGGGCCGAACTGCTAGAGTCCCACTCCACGAATCGACGAAACAGACAGAGAACGACGCAATGACTGCAATCCCCACTCCGTCCGTCCTGCCGACGGTCAATGCCCGCATTTACCCCAAGGGCGGCCTGGACGTGCTGTCCCGCGACGAGGTCGCGCGCCTGCGCGATGCCTCCACCGGCATGCACGACCTGCTGCGCCGCTGCGCCCTGGCCGTGCTGACCAGCGGCAGCGCCTCCGACGACCCGCGCGCGGCGCGCGAGCTGTACCCGGACTTCGACATCGAAGTGCACCAGCAGGACCGCGGCATGCGCATCGACCTGGTCAAGGCGCCGGCGATGGCCTTCGTCGACGGCGAGATCATCCGCGGCGTGGCCGAGCTGCTGTTCGCCGTGGTCCGCGACCTGGCCTATACCGCGATCGAGCTGGGCAAGGGCGGCGGCCGCGACCTGGGCAGCAGCGACGGCCTGACCGATTCGGTATTCGGCCTGCTGCGCAACGCCCGCATCCTGCATCCCGGCGACCCCAACCTGGTGGTGTGCTGGGGCGGCCACTCGATCTCGCGCGACGAATACATCTACACCAAGCAGGTCGGCTACGAGCTGGGCCTGCGCGGGCTGGACATCTGCACCGGCTGCGGCCCGGGCGCGATGAAGGGCCCGATGAAGGGCGCCACCATCGCCCACGCCAAGCAGCGCAAGCGCAACATGCGCTACATCGGCATCACCGAGCCGGGCATCATCGCCGCCGAGTCGCCGAACCCGATCGTCAACCACCTGGTGATCATGCCGGACATCGAGAAGCGCCTGGAGGCCTTCGTCCGCATGGGCCACGGCATCATCGT
>CBIFVU010000128.1:0-10896 GCA_966185905.1 uncultured Lysobacter sp. | reverse complement strand
CACCTGCGCGCGCAGGAGATCGCGCGCGAGAACCGCCTGCCCTGCGTCTACCTGGTCGACTCCGGCGGCGCCTTCCTGCCGCTGCAGGACGAGGTGTTCCCGGACAAGGAGCACTTCGGCCGGATCTTCTACAACCAGGCGCGGCTGAGCGCGGAGAACATCCCGCAGGTGGCGGTGGTGATGGGCAGTTGCACCGCCGGCGGCGCCTATGTGCCGGCGATGTGCGACGAGTCGGTCATCGTCAAGGAACAGGGCACGATCTTCCTCGGCGGCCCGCCGCTGGTGAAGGCGGCCACCGGCGAGGTGGTCGATGCCGAGGCCCTGGGCGGCGCGGAGGTGCACACCAGCGTGTCCGGCGTGGCCGACCACTTCGCCGAGGACGACCGCCATGCGCTGCAGATCGCGCGCGACATCGTGGCCACCTTCAACCGCCGCAAGGTCTTGCCGGTGGCCGCGCAGGCCGCGCGCGAGCCGCTGTATCCGGCCGAGGAGTTGTACGGCATCGTGCCCAAGGACACGCGCAAGCCTTTCGACATCCGCGAAGTGATCGCGCGCATCGCCGACGGCAGCGAACTGCAAGAGTTCAAGGCGCGCTACGGCAAGACCCTGGTCACTGGCTTCGCCCACCTGCACGGCTATCCGGTCGGCATCGTCGCCAACAACGGCATCCTGTTCGCCGAGAGCGCGCTCAAGGGCGCGCACTTCATCGAGCTGTGCAACCAGCGCGGCATCCCGCTGGTGTTCCTGCAGAACATCACCGGCTTCATGGTCGGCAAGAAGTACGAGAACGCCGGCATCGCCAAGGACGGGGCCAAGATGGTCACCGCCGTGGCCTGCTCGCACGTGCCCAAGTTCACCGTGGTCATCGGCGGCAGCTTCGGCGCCGGCAACTACGCCATGTGCGGCCGCGCCTACGGAGCGAGATTCCTGTGGATGTGGCCGAACGCGCGCATCAGCGTGATGGGCGGCGAGCAGGCCGCCTCGGTGCTGGCCACGGTGCGCCGCGACGGCATCGAGGCCTCGGGCAAGCAGTGGCCGGGCGAGGAGGAGGAGGCGTTCAAGGCGCCCATCCGCGCCCAGTACGAAAGCCAGGGCAACCCCTATTACGCCACCGCGCGCTTGTGGGACGATGGCATCATCGACCCGGCCGACACCCGTCGCGTGCTCGGCCTGGGGCTGTCGGCCAGCCTCAACGCGCCGATCGAGGACCGCACGCGCTTCGGCGTGTTCCGGATGTGACCGCCGGCGCCGCGCGCGCCAAGGACAAGGGATTGTCGTCGCCATGATCGTCGGCATCGACCTGGGCACCACTCATTCGCTGATCGGCGTGCACGGCGCCGACGGCCCGCGCTTGCTGCGCAATGCGCTGGGCCAGACGCTCACACCCTCGGCGGTGAGCATCGGCGAGGACGGCGAGGTCATCGTCGGCCGCGCCGCGCGCGAACGGCTGGTCTCGCACCCCGAGCGCAGCGTGGCCGCGTTCAAACGCTGGATGGGCAGCGACCGCAGCACCGTGCTGGCCGGCCACCGTTTCCGGCCGGAGGAATTGTCCGCACTGATCCTCAAGTCGCTGCTGGCCGACGCCCAGGCCGAACTGGGCGCGCCGGTGACCGAGGCGGTGATCAGCGTGCCGGCGTATTTCTCCGACAGCCAGCGCAAAGCCACCCGCATCGCCGGCGAGTTGGCCGGGATCAAGGTCGAGCGGCTGGTCAACGAACCCACCGCCGCGGCGCTGGCCTACGGCCTGCAACAGCGCGACCGGGGCGGGCGCTTCCTGGTGTTCGACTTGGGCGGGGGCACCTTCGACGTGTCGATCCTGGAGTGCTTCGACGGGGTGATGGAGGTCCATGCCAGCGCCGGCGACAACTTCCTCGGCGGCGAGGATTTCAGCCAGGCGCTGATGGACGCATTCCTGCGCGAGCAGGGCTTGTCGGCCAGCCAGTTGGCGCTGGGCGAGCGCGCCGCGCTGGAGCGGCGCATCGAGGCATTCAAGCACGAGCTCGGCCGCGGCGCGCCGGCCGAACTGGCGCTGGAGCTGGCCGGGTCGATGCGCCGCTGGCCGTTGGACGAGGCCGGCTTCGCCCGCGTCTGCGAGCCCTTGGTGCAGCGCTTGCGCGCGCCGCTGGAGCGGGCCATGCGCGATGCCAAGCTCGCCCCGGACCGGCTGGACGAGATCGTGCTGGTCGGCGGTGCCTCGCGCATGCCGCTGTGCGCGCGGCTGATCTCGCGCATGTTCGGGCGCCTGCCGCTGCGCCATGTGCACCCCGACGAGGCCATCGCCCTGGGCGCCTGCGTCGCCGCCGGCATGAAGGCGCGCGATGAGAGCCTGGAGGAGATCATCCTCACCGATGTCTGCCCGCACACCCTGGGCGTGGCGACCACGCGCGAGACCGAGCGCGGGTTCGACAGCGGCGTGTTCTCGCCGATCATCCACCGCAACAGCACCGTGCCGGTGAGCCGGGTGGAGCGCTACTTCCCCACCCAGGACCAGCAGCGCGCGGTGGAGATCGAGATCTACCAGGGCGAAAGCCCGCTGGTGGAGCACAACGTGCGCCTGGGCGCGGTCTCCATCGAACTGGCGCCGGCGCGGCGCGAGGACAATCCCATCGATGTCCGCTTCACCTACGACATCAACGGCCTGCTCCAGGTGGAAGCCACCGCGCTGGCCACCGGGCTGCGCCGGGAAGTGGTGCTGGAAAAGAACCCCGGGGTGATGAGCCCGGAGCAGATCCGCGAGCGGCTGGCGGCGCTGGCCGCGCTCAAGGTGCATCCGCGCGAGCAGCAGGAAAACCTGGCGCTGATCGCCCGCGCCGAGCGCCTGTACGCCGAACTGCTGTGGGCGCGCGGTCAGTTGCAGGACGCCTTGCTGCGCTTCCGGGCCGTGGTCGATTCGCAAGACCCGCGCCTGATCGCCGAACACCGCGACGGTTTCGGCCAGTTCCTGGACCAGATCGAAGCCGAAGGCTACCGATGACGCCGTTCCAGCGCCTGGGCCTGCCCGAGGACGCCGACGAGCGGGCGATCAAGCGCGCGTATGCGCGCCAGTTGCGCCAGTGCCGGCCCGACGAGGACGCGCTCGCCTTCCAGGCCTTGCAGGAGGATTATCGCGCCTGCCTGGCGCAGGCCGAGGCCTGGCGCGTCCACGCGGGCGAGGAGGCCGCGCAGGCGCCGACCGCCCAAGCCCAGGCCGCAGTGGAGCCAGGCGCCGTACAACCGGCCGCTGAGGCAGGCCAGGCACGCGAGCGCGGCGTCGTGGAGGGCGGCGCGGCGGCAGCGGCCGTCGCCCGCGACGCGGCCCTGGCGGCTGCGCTGGAAGATGAAGAACGGACCGAGGCCGCCGCGGCGAGTGCCTGCTCCGCCCACTCCAACGCCGAGACGACCGATGCCGCCCTCGCCGCAACGCAGGCGCAAGGCGGGACCGATGCCGCCTTGGCCGGCGAGGCTGCCGAGCCCGACGCCGACGCCGACGACCGCGCCGCGGCCTTCGACGAAGGCCGCGACTTCGACGGCGACCGCTTCCTCGGCGAACTGCTGCACTACGCCCACCACGACACGCCGGCCGCGCTGGCGCAGTGGCTGCAAGACCAGCCTGCGCTGTATTCGCTGCAGCTCAAGCAAGCCCTGCGAGCGCCGCTGGCGCAGGTGCTGGCCGACCTGGAGCCGCCCTTGCCGCCTGCGGCGCTGCGCGCAGTGTTCGCCTTCTTCGCCCTGGACCAGGTCGAAGCGCAGGAGTCGTGGCTGTCCGAGCGCACCGCGCACGCGCAACGCCGCGCCGACAACGCGGTGGAGTTCGAGCGTGCGCTGCAGGCCTATGGCCAGCAGACCGCCACCGACGATCTGTTGCTGCGCGAGCTGACCCAAGCCCGGCGCTGGCCGCGGCGCTTGTTCGCCATGCTGGTGCCGGGCCTGCCGGGCCGGATCGCGGCGATGATCGCCGAGCTGCGCGAGATCGACCCCGAACGCGCCCAACAGCGCCTGGACGCCGAGAGTCTGGCCTACTGGAGCCAGGTCGCCGACCATCGCCGGATCTCGCCGCAGCGCGCCTGCCTGGCGCTGCTGCGCGTACTGGCCTATCCGCTGCTGTTGCTGCCGATGGCGCTGCTCGATGGCAAGCCGATCTCGATGCACGGCCTGTCGCAGCTGTGGCTGAGCGCGGGCGGCGGCTGGCTGGCGCTGGCGCTGGGCAAGATGCTGCGCATCCGCTGGCACGAGCAGCGGGCCGCCGCACCCCAACACTGGCATCAGGACATTCCCTTGCGCATGGCCGCCGCGCTGGCGCTGCTGGGCTTGGCCGCCGCCGGGCCGGCGCCCGGCCTGGCCCTGGCCTCGGCCATCGCCTTGCTGCTGACCTGGTGGCTGGCGCGCGGCTATTACGACCACACGCTGCCAGTGGCGCTCTGCGCCGCCGGGCTCGCGGCCAGTGCCGACATCGCCGTACAACGCTTGACCGGCGTCTGGCTGTCGTCCCTGTCGGACACGCGGGGCGCGCTCTACGCCCTGGCCGGCGCCGCCGCCCCCATGCTCCAGGACTTGGTGCGCGCACGCTGGCACGGCATCGACCTGCGGCAAGCGCGCAGCCGGCCGCCACCGACGTGGCCGTGGGTGGTGGCGGCCGGGTTGGCGGTAGCGACGGTGGCCTTCGCCCTGCCCTAGCCGGCCACGCGGCGCGCGCATTCATCGTTCTGAAAGAACTCTGAACTATTCCTGCCCGGATGCCTTGGCCTCCGCGCCGGCCGTGCGCGCATGGACCGCACTTCTCCAGCATGCGCGCGCGCACCCAAAAAACTGAACCGGAATCGCCTTTCCCCGCAACGCGGATTGGTGAGATTCATCACAGAGGGCGCTTCGCAACAGCGTGTTAGGCTCCAAAGTTCACGCGTGTCATCACTTGATCCCCCGACCTGAGGAAACACCGCGTCATGGCCATCTTCAACCAGCCCGTCCCGCCCAAGCGCGACACCGCGCTGCCGCCGCTGCCGCCGGAAACCGCGCTCAAGAAAGAGCCCGACGCGAGCACCGAGTTCAGCTTCGGCCAGCCGAGCCCCGCGGCTCCGCTCGCAGCCGCACCGGCGCCCTCGCCCGCTCCGGCCCCCGCGCCGCGGCCGGCCGAACGCGAGGCGGTGAAGGAATCGCTGATCGCCTCCGACCTCACCATCGAGGGCAAGATCCACGGCTCCGGCCATATCCGCATCGCCGGCCGTTTCAAGGGCGATGTGCAGGTCGATGGCGACCTCACCGTCGAGCTGGGCGCCAAGCTCAACGGCGGCGTGCGCGCGCGCAAGGTGGTGGTGGCCGGCGAGCTGGAAGGCAACATCGAATCGGCCCAGCGCGTGGAGCTGCTCGACAGCGGCGTGGTGATCGGCGACGTCAAGGCCGGCACGGTCACTGTCGCCGCTGGCGCGCGCGTGCGCGGCCAGGTCGAGTTCGGCTGGGAAGACAGCGGCAAGGCGGTCGCGCGCAACGACGCCAAGTCCGAGAAGAACGACAAGGGCGAGAAGAGCGGCAAGGCGGAGACCGGCGCCGACTCATGAGCGCGGTTCGCCAGGGCCTGCCCGGGGCGACGCGCATCTGTCCGCACTGCAAGGCGACGATCCTCGACAGCGCCAACGTCTGCCCTGCCTGCCGGCACCACCTGCGGTTCGATTCGGACGCCAACACGCGCGCAGCGGCGCGGTTTTCGCCGCTGCGCGTGGAAGGCACCATCCGCCACCCGCCCAGCGACGGCGCCTGGGAATACTCGATGGTGCTGTCGATCAAGAACGACCGCGGCGAGGAGATCACCCGCCAGGTAGTCGGCGTGGGCGCTCTGTTCTCCGGCGAGGAGCGCACCTTCACCCTCTCGGTCGAAGCATTCGAAGCCGTCGGCTACAAGGCCGCCGGCAAGGGGCGGTTGCGCCGCTGAGGCCGGCGCGCCGCGCACAGGAAAGGATCCAAGCCCGATGTCGGAACCCGCATCGCTGTATGCGCGATTCACGCTCGACCACGAGCGCTACGAAGCCTTCATGAACTCCGCGCCGGCGCAGCCGGCCCATTTCGACGACTGGCAGCTCTGGTTCGATCGCCGCGCGATGTGCGGCGGCAGCCAGGTCCCGCCGGAGATCCTCGCCGACTTCGAGGCGGCCAGCGTGGCCGAGGTGATCAAGGCCTGGCGGGAAGACGCTTGGACCGGCACGCCGCCGGTGGAATACGACGAGACCCGCCGCACCCTGCGCATCGCCATGCTGCAGGCCTCGGAGAACTACCACGAGATGCTGCGCTTGCTCGCCCCGCTGCGCGGCGCGGCGCGCTTCAACCAGCCCGGCGCCGACGACTTCGTGGTGATCCTGGATTTCCTCTGGGACGAGCAGGAGGTGCAGGCGTATCTGCGCCTGGGCGACGGCGCCAGCCGTTTCGACGAGGACTGCGCGCCGCAGCACCTGGAAGAGGCGCGGGCGTATTTGCGCGAGGCGCTGGATTACCTGGAAAGCCGCACCGGCTGAGCGCGCTTGGGCCGGGCCGGGACCGAGCGCCGACAACGCCGCCTCCGCCCAAGGAACGAGGATGCCCGAACCGCTCTATTTGCTGGTCCCGCTGGCCTGGGCTCCGCTGTTGGTCTACGCGCTCGCGCGCCTGGGCTTTCGCCGCCATGGCGCGATCGTGCACGCGCTGGCCCTGCTGGCCACGCTCGCGCTGGTGCGCGCGGTCCTGGGCCTGTGGCTGGACCCGTTGTCCGAGCCTGGGCACGCCTTCGCCCCGGTCGAGCAGATCGTCGAAGAGGTCGACCACTGGTGGGCGCTGTACCTCTACCGCAACGCATGGCCCGCGCTCGCGGTCGCTTACTTCCTGGCGTGCTGGCTGGCGGCGCTGCCGTTCGCGCTGAAGCGGCGCCGCACACAGCCCCCAGTCCCGCCTGCCGCGCCTTGACCGCAGGCGGCCGGGGCTACGGGGCTGTCCAGCCGCGTGCGCGGTAGCCGGTCCGGACGGGCGCCAGAGTGAAGGCAACCCGGGCGAAGGCAACGGTCGCCGGAGACGGCAGCCCGCCGTCGCGGCGATCCGGCGGTTGCGGCCGTCAGTCCGACGGCCCGCAGCTATCGCAGCCGCCGCAATGGGGACCGCCGGCGCGCGCCGGCGGGGCGATGCGCTTGCCCAGGCCGCGCATCCACCCCGGCCGTCCCTCGCGCACCAAGGGCAGCGCGCAGGCGATGCGCAGGCGCCGCACCGCGCCGGGGAACTGCTTGCGCGCCACCACGACCGCGCTGGCGAGCACCGCCACCGCGATCACCACATATTGCGCGAACAGGCCGGCGTCCATCAGCCCGCGCCCAGGGCCACGGCGACCTGGTAGGTCACCAGCGAGGCCAGGTAGGCCAGCGCGAACAGATACCCGGCGCTGACGGCCACCTGCTTCCACGAGTTGGTCTCGCGCCGGATCGTGGCCAGGGTGGAGATGCACTGCGGCGCATAGATGAACCACACCAGCAGCGACAACGCCGTGGCCAGCGACCAGGTGTCGGTGATCACCGGGGTCAGCGCCTGCGCGGCGGCCTCGTCGTCGGCGGCCGACAGCGCGTACACCGTCGCCAGCGAGGACACCGCCACCTCGCGCGCGGCCATGCCCGGGATCAGCGCGATGCAGATCTGCCAGTTGAAGCCGATCGGGGCGAAGATCGCGGTCAGCGCATGGCCGATGCGGCCGGCGAAGCTGTAGTCGATGGCCGGCTGGGTGGCGCCTTCCGGCGCGCCGGGGAAGGACAGCAGGAACCACAGCAGGATGGTCAGCGCCAGGATGATCCCGCCGACCCGGCGCAGGAAGATCCAGGCGCGCTCCCACAGGCCGATCAGCAGGTCGCGCGGATGCGGGATGCGGTAGGACGGCAGCTCCAGCAGCAGCGGGTGCTCGCTCTTGTCGCGGCGCCATTTCTTCATCACCCAGGACACCATCAGCGCGCTGAGGATGCCGGCCATGTAGAGGCCGAACAGCACCAGGCCCTGCAGGTTGAGCAGGCCGCCGGCGAGCTTTTGCTGCGGGATGAAGGCGCCGATCAGCAGCGCGTACACCGGCAGGCGCGCCGAGCAAGTCATCAACGGGGCGACGATGATCGTGGCCAGGCGGTCGCGCGGGTCCTGGATCGAGCGGGTGGCCATGATCCCCGGGATCGCGCAGGCGAAGCTGGACAGCAGCGGGATGAACGACCGCCCCGACAGGCCGGCCCCGGCCATCATGCGGTCCAGCAGGAAGGCCGCGCGCGGCAGGTAGCCGGACTCCTCCATCGCCAGGATGAAGGCGAACAGGATCAGGATCTGCGGCAGGAACACGATCACCCCGCCGAGGCCGGCGATGATGCCGTCCACCAGCAGGCTGCGCAGCGGCCCGTCGGGCAACAGCGCGCCGGCCTGTTCGCCGACCCAGGCGGTGCCGGCCTCGATCAGGTCCATCAGCGGCGTGGCCCAGGCGTAGACGGCCTGGAAGATCAGGAACATCACCACTGCCAGCGACAGCAGGCCCAGCACCGGATGCAGCAGCCAGCGGTCGAGCGCGTCGTCGACCTTGGCCGTGCGGGTGGGCATGCGCACGCTCAGCTCCAGCAGGCGCCGGGTCTCGGCGTGCAGCACCGCGCCGGCGTCGGCGCCCTGCCCGCCGCGGTCGGCGGCGGCGGGTTCGGCTGAGGCTGAGGCTGAGGCTGCGGGCTCGGGCAAGCGCACGCGCGGCGGCTGCGGCGCGGCGGCCAGGCGCTCCAGCGTTTCCACCAGCTCGCGCGCGCCGCCGCGCTTGACCGCGACGGTCGCCACCACCGGCACGCCCAGCTCGCGCTCCAGCGCGGCCAGGTCGATGTCGATGCCGCGGCGCTTGGCCGCGTCCATCATGTTGACCGCCACCACCATCGGCCGGCCCAGCTCGCGCAACTCCAGGGCGAAGCGCAGGTGCAGGCGCAGGTTGGTCGCATCGACCACGCACAGCAGCACGTCCGGGGCCGGCTCGCCGGGGTAGAAGCCGCGCAGCACGTCGCGGGTGACCGCTTCGTCCAGGCTGGCCGCGCTCAGGCTGTAGGCGCCGGGCAGGTCGAGCACGGCATAGCTGCGGCCGGAGGGCGCATGCAGCCGGCCTTCCTTGCGCTCGACGGTGACGCCGGCGTAGTTGGCGACTTTCTGCCGGCTGCCGGTGAGCAGGTTGAACAGCGCGGTCTTGCCGCAATTCGGATTGCCGACCAGGGCCACCCGCAGCGGCTGCGCCGCCGCGCGCGGCGCGGCCATCGCCGGAGCGGCGGCGCTCATGCCCGCGCCTCCAGCGGCCGTACCCGCACCCGCGCGGCCTCGGCGCGGCGCAAAGCGAACCGGGTGTAGCCCACCTGCACCAACAGCGGCTCGGCGGAAATCGGCCCGGCGGCCATCACCTCCACCCGTTCGCCATCCACGAAACCCAGTTCGCGCAGGCGTCTTGCGATGGTGTCGCTGGGCGAGAGATCCTCGACGGACTCGACCAGGGCGGCAGTGCGGCGCGGCAGTTCGGACAGCTTCAAGGCGTGGCTTCCACTAGGGTGGCATCCCAAAT
Organism: uncultured Lysobacter sp.; assembly: GCA_966185905.1. Taxonomy (GTDB): domain Bacteria; phylum Pseudomonadota; class Gammaproteobacteria; order Xanthomonadales; family Xanthomonadaceae; genus Lysobacter. The sequence goes on along the minus strand of CBIFVU010000128.1, from coordinate 1,367 downwards.
GGGAATTGTTCTCATTCTAGCACCGGCCGCCGTACAGGGGCGGAGGGCGCAAGCTGAACGGTATCATTCGCCAACTCCCACAAACTCTGCCGCCGATGAGCCACCCGCTGCTGAACCTGCGCGAGGGACCTGTCGCCCACCTGCGCCTGAACCGCCCCGACCTGCACAACGCCTTCGACGCCATGCTGATCGCTGCCCTGACCGGCGCGCTGGAGGCCGCCGCCGCCCAGGACGAGGTCCGGGTGGTGGTGATCGAGGGCGAAGGCGCCTCGTTCTCGGCCGGCGCCGACCTCAACTGGATGCGCGGCATGGCCGCCGCCGGCGAGGCGGCGAACCGCGAGGACGCCCTGGCCCTGGCCCGGCTGATGCGGACCTTGGACGAACTGCCCAAGCCGACCATCGCCCGGGTCCACGGCGCGGCCTTCGGCGGCGGCGTCGGCCTGGTGGCCTGCTGCGATATCGCCATCGCCGCGCCGGAGGCCCGCTTCGGCCTGACCGAAAGCAAGCTCGGCCTGCTGCCGGCGGTGATCTCGCCCTATGTGATCCAGGCCATGGGCGCGCGCCAGGCGCGGCGCTGGTTCGCCACCGCCGAATGGTTCGACGCGGCCGCTGCGCTGCGCCTGGGGCTGGTGCACGAGGTGGTGCCGGCCGAGCAGCTCGATGCCGCGGTCGAGCGCCAGATCGCGCTGTTGCTCAAGGCCGGCCCGCACGCGGCGGCCCATGCCAAGGCCCTGGTGCGGCGGGTGGCCGGCGAGCGCGACGGCGCGCGCCTGGACGCCGACAACGCCGCGCTGATCGCCGCGCTGCGGGTCTCGGCCGAGGGCCAGGAGGGCCTGTCGGCGTTCCTGGACAAGCGCAAGCCGGCCTGGTCGCCCTGAGCCGGCGCGCGCCCGGGCCCGGGCCGAGGCCGACCGCGGGGCCGATGTCGGCCCGCGCCAGTGCCCTCGCCCAGGCCCTCACCCGCTCTCGCGCCGGTCGCGACCGCCGCTGCCCCGCCCTCGCCGCGGAACGCTCCGGCCTGGCCAGCGCCGCCGGCGCGACAGCGCGCTTTCGCCGACTCGGTCGCAGCGCCGGCGCCGTCGCTGGCATCGGCGAGGCGACAGCCGCGCCCGGCTTCGGCGAAAATCCATCGATCGCTCCGGCTCGCTCGCGCAGGCCGGTGTCCTCGCCCGGGCGCGCGCGCCGGGCGCCCCGCCCTTTCCAGCCAGGTCCCAGCGCATGTTCGAGAAGATCCTGATCGCCAACCGCGGCGAAATCGCCTGTCGCGTGATCCGCACCTGCCGCGCGCTGGGCATCGCCACCGTGGCGGTCTACTCCGAAGCCGACGCCGATGCCCAGCACGTGCGCCAGGCCGACGAGGCCTACCC
>CBIFVU010000127.1:0-10898 GCA_966185905.1 uncultured Lysobacter sp. | reverse complement strand
CCCCAGGTCCCGCTCCACCAGCCCCGCCGGCCCCCCCTGCCTGCGGGGCTTTTTATTTGCGCGGTCTCCGCCCGCCGGGCCGCCCATCGCCCCGGGCCCAGTCCCTGCGCGAATCCAATCCCCGCAGGCATCCCTGTAGGAGCGGCGCAAGCCGCGAACGCACGCCGCCCATCGTTCTGGGCCAAGTCCCTGCACGAATCGAATCCCGCAGGCATCCCTGTAGGAGCGGCGCAAGCCGCGAACGCACGCCTCCCATCGCTGCGCGAGCACTGCGCGCGATTGTGGGTTCGCGGTTGGCGGTTCGCAGCTTGCGCCGCTCCTACAGGCGGTGGGGCCGTCGCTGGCGCTTCACTCGTCCAGCCAATCGCGCGGCACCAGATAATCCGCCAGCCGCGCCTCCTCGCTGCCGGGCTCGGGCTGGAAGCCGTATTCCCAGCGCACCAGCGGCGGCAGGCTCATCAGGATCGATTCGGTGCGGCCGCCCGATTGCAGGCCGAACAAGGTGCCGCGGTCGAGCACCAGGTTGAACTCGACATAGCGGCCGCGGCGATAGAGCTGGAACTGGCGCTCGCGCTCGCCGTAGGGCGTGTCGCGGCGGCGCTCGACCAGGGGCAGGTAGGCATCGAGGAAGCCGTCGCCGACCGCGCGCTGGTAGGCGAAGTCGCGCTCGAAGTCCTCGTGCAGGTCGTCGAAGAACAGGCCGCCGACGCCGCGGGTCTCGTTGCGGTGCTTGAGGAAAAAATAGTCATCGCACCAGCGCTTGTGCGCCCGGTAGCGCGCCTGGCCGCCGAAGGGCTCGCACAGCGCGCGCGCGGTGCGGTGCCAGTGGCGCACGTCTTCGTCGAAGGGATAGAACGGAGTCAGGTCGAAGCCGCCGCCGAACCACCACGCGACGGTCTCGCCGTCGCGCATGGCGCGGAAGTGGCGCACGTTGGCATGGGTGGTGGGCAGGTAAGGGTTGTGCGGATGGAACACCAGCGAGACCCCGACCGCGCGCCAGGATGCGCCGGCCAGTTCCGGCCGTGCCGCGCTGGCCGAGGGCGGCAGGGTGCGGCCGGACACGTCGGAGAAGCCGATGCCGGCCTGCTCGAACACACGGCCGCCGCGCAGCACGCGGGTGCGCCCGCCGCCGCCTTCGGTGCGTTGCCAGGCGTCTTCGGCGAAGCGCGCGCCGCCGTCGGCTTGTTCGATGGCGGCGCAGATGCGGTCCTGCAGCCCGGAGAGATAGTCGCGCACACGGTCGAAATCGTTCATGCGCGCATTCTAGCCGGGGCGTGCGCGGCGGGCCTTCGCGGCGCGGCGCGCGCTCGGTGCGCGCCGCCCTCGCGCTGGCGTAGCCGGCGGCCCAGGTTTCAGCGGTAGGCTCCGGGCCAGGGCTGTGTCGGCCGGCCGCAGTCGGTCCAGCGCAAGCGCGCGCCCTGGGGTCCAAGCGGCGACGGACGGCGGCGGGAGCCAGGCGAGGGCGCAGGACGTGGCGCCCGGGCGCGACGGCCTTTGTCCCGGCCGGGGGCCCGCGAACGGAACGAGCGACAGGGCATGGCCGTTCTGCCAGCGCCTCGTGGACGGCAACGCTGGGCGGGCGGTCGCGCTCCGGGGCGTGCGCAAGCCGGGATCGGGGCCGGCCCGACCGAGCAGGCCCATGCCGCGGCGCCGCGGCGGCGGTGCGAGCCGCCGCGGGCGGTGAGAGCCAGCGGTGAGCGCCGGCAAGCTGGGCTGGCTGTGCGAGCCGGCGGCGGCCGCGGGCTCGCCGCGGCGGTGCCGGGCTGCCGCGGTTGGCGGGCTCAGTCCTGGCCGCTCTCGTCCTGGCCGCTTTGCTCCGCTTCGCCTTCCTGCTCCATCTTGTCGGCGGCCTGCTGCAGCGCCTGGCCCAGGCCGAGCATGGCCCAACTGGTGGTCTCGTCGACATCGCAGGCGACGTGGCGCGGATTGCGCTTGCACAGCTTTTGCAGCATCGGCTGCACGCCTTCGTCGCCGGTCTGGGTGTAGACCTGCACCAGGTTCTCGCAGCCGGCGCGCACGCCCTGCTCGCAGACCTTGGCGTACTGTGCCTTGGCCCCGGCCCAGTCGCCGCTCAGGGCCAGGCGGTTGCCCAGGGTGTTGCAGCCGTGGGCGCTGCCGCGGTCGCAGCAGGCCTGGGTCTGCTCGGGCCCGAACGCCGGGCAGTCCTGCACCAGCGGCTTTTCCTGGTAGACCACCGGCGGCTTGCAGGTACTGGCGCCGCCGGTGCGCTGGTGGACGGCGAAGCGGTTCCATGCGTCCACGCCCAGCAGGCGCTGGCCGCGGATGGGCTGGAACATGAAGTCGCCGCCCTTGTCGTGGCGCATACGCACCTGGCCTTTTTCGAGGCGGGCGCGCAGGACCGAGCCGAAGGTGCCTTCGACCAGGCCGCGATCGCCGAAGCTCATCTCGCTCATCAGCCCGACCGCAGCCTCGTAGGTCCCGCAGGGCAGGGCCTTGACCGGGACGGCGGCGAAGTCGGCCTCGGCCAGCGCGGCCAGCGGAGCCGCCTGCTCGCAGGCGTTCGGGTCGCCGCCGCGATCGCAGGCGCGCTGCAGCGCGGCGCGCGCGGGCAGGAAGCGCCCGCCGTCCCACAGCGCTTCGGCGGCGCGGTTGCAGACCTCGGCCGAGCCGTCGCGTTCGCACAGCGCCGGCAGTTCGTCCAGGCGTTCGGCCGGCAGCGGCAGCGGATCGGCGTTCATGGACACGGCCATGTCGGCCACTGCCTGGGCCAGGACGGCTTCGGCGGCCTTGCGGCAGGCGGCCTCATCGAACAGGGGGCCCTCGCGGCACACCGCCGGCTCCGGCGGCTCACTGCGCTGGCCTTCCGCGGCTTGCTCGGCGTAGTGGTCGATCAGTCCTTTGCAAGCGAAGGACAGGCCTTCGCTGCACCAGGCCTGCAACTGCGCCGGCTCGGCGTTGAAGGCCTGGTCGAAGCACTGCGCCAGGTCGGCGCGACACTGGCCCGGCGGCGGCAGGTCCACGGGTTCGCAGGCGGCAGTCTCGGCCTGCTCGTAGCGGGTGTTCTCCGCGCTCAGGCGCTTGCCGCCGCGCTCGATCTTGAACTCGCTGGCCAGGCCGTTGCCGCGGTCGTAGACGGCCAGGGTTTTGCCGCGCACGCGGTACAAGGCGTTCTCCGGCGCGCTGCCGTCGGCGCGGATCTGGATCTGCTCGGTGTTGCGCACCACCAGAGTGCGCTCCAGCTCGCCGTCTTCGCGGTAGGTGCCGCAGGCCAAGGTGGCGGCCTGCGCGTGCGTGGCCAGCCCGGCGGCCAGCAGGCCGGCGGCGGCGCGGGCGAGAATCTTGCCCAGTCCTTGCATCGTCGAATTCCTCAGGAAAGCTTCGGGCGGTGCGCCCGGCGCGGGCATTCTACGGGCAGCGCGCCGCCGGCGCGCCCGGTGCGGGCGCCAAAGGGCGCAAAAAGAAAAGGCGCGGCCGCCGTGGGCCGCGCCGTTTGCCTGGGAGCGTGAACAAGCCGCCGTCAGCAATGGTTGCGATCCAGCCTCGCCCGTCCTGCCCCTGGCGAGGCCTAGGGCACAGAGAAGGAATAGCGCTCGCTGCGGGGCTCGAACGTCACTGGGTGGTTCGGCGAGTCGGCGTAGTAGTTGCTGACGCCGTACCAGATGAGCCGCGCAATGGTGGGGTTTTGCAGCCGGATTCCATCGGCGGCGACCATTGCCAAAAGCTTGTCGGTGGCCGCCTCCCGGAGCGTGGCCGTCGCCGAGCAAAGCGGCTGCGGGCTGGCGTCGCAGGCGGTGGCGATGGCGATGCGCACCTTGCCGTTGATGATCCGCAGCCGTTCCTTGCTGATGTTCTTGCATGACACCATGCCCGGAGTCGGGCCGTAGGGATCGCCCCAGGAAAAGGCATAGAGGCCGAACTGTCGGTTGTCCCCGTCCGCGCCCGCGCAGGCGGGGTGATGGGGCGGCCGGGCCGATCCCAGCACGATGCCGATGCCGCCGCCGTTGGCGTTGGCGGTGAACTGGCCCGAAGGGGTGAAGGCCTGGTCGTCGGACACGGTGCTGATGAAGATGTTTTCGTCGCCTTCGTCGAGCAGCTCGCCGAAGTCGACATCGACTTCGACGCTGTTTTCTTCCAGCAAGAAAACATCGGGTTGCAGCCAGAAATCCTGGCCCGCTTTCGACGCGCCGCAAACCGGTGTGCAGGCGCTTGGGTCGAGGGTGAAGGCGGGCGTCGCAGCGAGCGCGGCAGGGCTGGACAGTTGCGCGAGCGCGGTTGCGGCCAGGAGGGCGAGGCAGTTCGCTGACGGCGGTTTCATGGGGGGCTCCTTGAAGCGTAAGAGGCGTTCGGGTGGGGCGCCGGCGGCTGGAGCGGGGTGGTGCGGTGTCGGCGCTGCCTGCGGGTGGAGTGTCCTGCTGTGGGCGGCCTGTCGGGGGAGCGGTTTGTCCTTGGCGCAGTTTTTGCCGGGACGGCCTGCACTGAAGCCGTGCGCTGCCGGAGCGGCGTGGGTCGCAGCGTCGCCCGGCGGCCATGCAGGGCTCGCGCATGCGGCGGTGCGAACGCCGATGGATGCAGCGCGCAGGCGCGCGTGCTGCGGTGCGGACGGGGCTGCTTCGTCGCTACGGGCTCGGTGCGCAAGGACGCGCGGTGGAGCGGTTGTGGGCGAGGACAGGAGCAGGCGCCATGGCGTTCGCTTCGGCCGCAGCGCGCTAAGCGATTATCCGAATCGCCGCAGCGTTCACCCAGCCGCGCATCACACTATCGCGCGGGACTCGTTTCCGACGTGCTTGTGGCCCTGGCCGAGCCAGGCGGCCGATCCGTTGGCGTGCGGATGCGTTGCAGGCAGAAACGCCGGAACCGGCCCTGGATGGACACCGCGCACGGCGCATTGCGCCTTCGCCGCAGGCGCATGCCTGCCTGGATCGGGCCGCTCGGGCGTGCCGCATTCGGTCTGGACGGCCCTGGACTGCGGCCGCCCAGGGCGCGCGCAAAAAAGCGTGGCCGCCAAGGGCCGCGCTTTCCTGCCTGTGGCCGTGAACAGCGGCCGTGGTTCAGGGCTGGTTGAGCGTGCGCTCGAACAGCTCGTGGATGCGGCGGTACTCGTCGTACCAGGCATCGGGGTGGACGAAGCCGTGGCGCTCCATCGGATAGGGCGCCAGTTCCCACTTGTCCTTGCGCAGCTCGATCAGTTTCTGCGCCATCATCACCGAGTCCTTGAAGAATACGTTGTCGTCGATCATGCCGTGGGCGATCAACAGGTGGTCGCGCAGGCCGGCGGCATATTCGATCGGCGAGGACTTCTTGTAGGCCTGCGGATCGAGCTCGGGCGTATTGAGGATGTTGGCGCTGTATTCGTGGTTGTACTGCGACCAGTCCGCGACCGGCCGCAGCGCCGCGCCGGCCTTGAACGTGCCGGGGCTGCGGAACAGCGCCATGAAGGTCATGAAGCCGCCGTAGGAGCCGCCGTAGATGCCGGCGCGGTCGCGGTCGCCCTGCTTGTGCTCGACCAGCCAGTCCAGGCCGTCGAGGTAGTCCTCCAGCTCGGGATGGCCCATCTGCCGGTAGATCGCGGTGCGCCAGTCGCGGCCGTAGCCTTCCGAGGCGCGGTAGTCCAGGTCCAGCACCACGTAGCCCTGCTGCACCAGCAGGTTGTGGAACATCTGCTCGCGGAAATAGTTGGTGTAGCGCGCGCTGACGTTCTGCAGGTAGCCGGCGCCGTGCACGAACATCACGATGGGGTACTTGCGCCCGGGCTGGTAGTCGGCCGGGCCGTAGAACTTGCCCCAGATGGTGCCGGCGCCGTGCTTGGACGGCACTTGCACGTACTCGGGCTGAATCCAGGCGCGCGCCTTGAACGCGGCGGTACGGGTGTCGGTGAGCTTGACCGGCTCGCCGCCGGCGGCGTCGATCACCGCCACCTGCGGCGGCAGGTAGCTGGCCGAGTGGCGCAGCAGCAGGCGGCGGCCGTCGGGCGAGAGCGCGAAGCTTTCCACCCCGTCCAGCGCGGTGATCTCGCGCACCGCGCCGCCCTTGCGGTCGACTGCGCAGACTTCGTAGTCGCCCGGCCACTTACGGTTGCACAGGAAGAAGAACGAGGCGCCATCGGCCGATAGCTGCGGGCGCGAGACTTCCCAGCGGCCCGAGGTCAGCGCCCGCGGCGCGCCGCCGTTCTCGCTCAGGTACAGGTGCGAGTAGCCGCTCTGCTCCGACAGCAGCCACAGTGCGTTGTCGGGGGTCCAGCCGAAATCGTTGAAGTCCCAGTTGATCCAGGCCGCGTCGGTGAGGCGGTGGCGCGGCTCCAGGCTGGCGCGGGCCAGGTCGACCGAGGCCACCCAGCGGTCCTTGTTGTCGATGGCGCGCACCAGCACGGCGACATTGCGGCCGTCCTGGCTCCAGTGGATGGCCGGGCCGGTGCCGTCGCCGTCGGTCTCGATGCGGACCGGGCGCTGGCCCTTGAGCGCGTCCTTGCCGGCGGCCTTGCGCAGCGCGGCCAAGGGGTCCTGGCCGATGCCGGGCAGGGCGTCGTACTTGAGCTCGCTGAGCTTGCCTTCGGCCACGTCCGCCAGCCACAGCTTCTGCGGCAGCGGCTCGTTGCGGCCGACGCGGGTGCGCACTTCCTCGAATTCCTCGTAACCCGATTCGGTCACGTACTTGGGCATCTTGCCGGCGGCGCCGGCGTCGCCCTTCTTGGCCTGGGTGACCACCAACACATAGCGCGCGTCGGGCGAAAGCGCGCTGTCGATGATCTCGACCTCCTCGCCGAGATACACCGGGCGCGGCGCACGGCTGGGGTCGCTCTTGCGCCAGGCTTCGTCCTGGGCGCGCGCGGCCTCGCGGCGCTCGCGCTCGGTGCGCAGGGTGGCGATGGTGGCCAGTTGGTAGTCGCGCAGCGCGTCGGCCTTGGGTGCCTGGGCCGGGTCTTTCTCCGCGCGCAACTGCACGGCCTGGCTCACGCCCTGGCCGGCGCGCCACTGGTACCACTGATTGTCGACCCGGAACACCAGGTTGCCGTCGCGGCCGAACTGCGGGCGCGCTTCGGTCTCGTTGCTGCGGGTGACCTGGGTCAGCGCGCCGCTGCGCAGGTCGCGCACGAACAGATCGCCGTTGCGGACGAAGGCCATGCGCGCGCGCTGGGCATCGTAGACCGGCGTTTGCGCGTCCATGCCGTTGCGCGCGGCCCCGTCCAGGCGCTGCGGCGCGCCGCCCTCGGCGCCGACCTGCCAGGTGTCGCGGATGCTCGCGCCCTCGCGCTTGAGCTGGTACTGCACGCTGCGGCCGTCCCAGGCCCACCAGGCGCGTTCGACCGGCGGGCCGATCCAGTCCGGGTCGGCCATCGTGTCGGCCAGGGTCAGCGGCGGGCTGGCTTGGGCGAAGGCGGCGGTGGCGGACAGCGCCAGGGACAGCGCGGCGAGTCGGGCGAGGGCGGTGCGCATGGAGCAGGACTCTGGAAACCGAAGACGGCGCAGGGTAGCAGCCCGGGGCGCGGCGGCGGGCCGGTCGTTGGTCATGGCCGGCGGCGGCCGGGAGCGCGGATTCGCCGGGTTTTGCAGGATCTGCGATTTCGCCGCCGGCAGGGTACGGTGGATGGACGGGGCGACATGTCCTGCGCGTCGGCTTGTGGTGGCGGGCGTGGAGCGCCCGCAGGACCGGGGCCGTGGTGGACCGCGGCACGCGGCGGCGGACGCGTCGGTTCCCGCGCAACGGTGGCCGTGCGCGCGTCTGGTTCGGCAGGGTGGGCGCCGGCGCGTCCGCCGCCGTTTGTCGCAGCGCCCCTCCACGCCGGAGGGGTGGTTCGCTGGACCGACCCGCGCGCGCGCGCCGCCTGCCCCTGTCGGCCGCGCGCGCCGCACGCGCGCAACTGCCTGATCCACCTGGGTCCGGCCGTCGTCCGAGTCGCGCTGGAGGCGCTCGCAGGCCGCCCGATGCGGCCGCATGCCGCAGCTTTCACCCGCCGATTACGCTGCGCTCACGCCTTTGCGGTTTATGTGGTTCCAGCCGCGCGCCGCGCCGGCGCCATGGTGCGACGCAAAATGAACCCGCCGGTGCGTCCTTATCGCGCCGTGGAGGCACTCATCCGTGGACGCCCTGCTGCTCTCGCGCATCCAGTTCGGCTTCGTCATTTCCTTCCACATCCTGTTCCCGGCCTTCACCATCGGCCTGGCCAGTTGGCTGGCCTTCGTGGAGTGGCGCTGGCTGCGCACCCGCGACACGCTCTGGCGCGACCTGTTCTTCTTCTGGACCAAGGTCTTCGCCGTGTCTTTCGGCATGGGCGTGGTTTCCGGCATCGTCATGAGTTTCCAGTTCGGCACCAACTGGGCGGTACTGAGCGAGCAGGCCGGCAGCATCCTCGGCCCGTTGCTGTCCTACGAAGTGCTGACCGCGTTCTTCCTGGAGGCCACCTTCCTGGGCGTGATGCTGTTCGGCTGGAACCGGGTCAGCGAGCGCATGCACTTCCTGGCCACCTGCATGGTCGCGCTGGGCACGCTGATCTCCACCTTCTGGATCATCTCGGCCAACAGTTGGATGCAGACGCCGACCGGCCACCGCATCGTCGATGGCGTGTTCGTGCCCGAGGACTGGTGGGCGATCGTGTTCAACCCGTCCTTCCCCTACCGCCTGGCGCACATGGTGCTGGCGGCCTTCATCACCACCTGCTTCGTGATCGGCGGCACCGGCGCTTCCTATCTGCTGCGCGGCATCCACCTGGACGCCGGCCGGCGCATGCTCAAGGCAGCGGTGCTGTTCGCCGCGATCACGGTGCCGGCGCAGGTCTTCGTCGGCGATCTGCACGGGCTCAACGCGCGCGAGCACCAACCGATCAAGGTCGCGGCGATGGAGGCGCACTGGGAGTCCAAGCCGGCCGGCGAGGGCGTGCCGCTGATCCTGTTCGCCGTGCCCGACGAGCAGGCCGAGCGCAACGACCTGGAAATCGCCATTCCCCGCCTCGGCAGCCTGATCCTGACCCATACCCTGGACGGCGACATCCAGCCGCTCAAGTCGGTGCCGGCCAGCGAGCGGCCGCCGGTCAAGCCGGTGTTCTACGCCTTCCGGGTCATGGTCGGCCTGGGCGTGGCGATGCTGTTGTTGGTGCTGTGCTCGCTGTGGCTGCTGTGGCGCAAGCGCTTGTACCGGTCGCGGCCGGTGCTGTGGGGGTGGCGGCTGATGATCATGAGCGGTTTCGTCGCGATCCTGGCCGGCTGGTACGTGGTCGAGATCGGCCGCCAGCCCTATGTGATCTACGGCTTGCTGCGCACCGCCGATGCGGTCAGCCCGGTCGAGGCGGCCAGCGTGATGACCTCGCTGATCGTGTTCGCGGTGGTCTACCTGACCGTGTTCGGGGCCGGTTTCCGCTACTTGGTCAAGCTGATCCGCAAGGGCCCGCATCCGCACGAACCGCCGCCGCGCACCGCGCACGGCGACAAGACCCCGGCGCGGCCGCTGTCGCTGCCGGACGAATCCACCGAGGGCGGCGCCTGAGCGCCCGCCCACCAGCCGGCGCCCGGGCGCGCCGTGACCCGCGCCCGGGCGGCGCGGGCGCAGACGGAGAACGACGATGGACTATTGGCTGCCGGTGATCTGGTTCGGGGTGATCGGCCTGGGCGTGCTGATGTACGTGCTGCTGGACGGGTTCGTGCTCGGCCTGGGCATCCTGGCCCCGTTCGCCGAGGACGAGCAGCAGCTCGACCACATGATGAACACCGCCGCGCCGATCTGGGACGGCAACGAGACCTGGCTGGTGCTGGGCGGAGTGGGCCTGCTGACCGCCTTCCCCAAGGCCTACGCGGTGATGCTCTCGGCGCTGTACCTGCCGGTGCTGCTGATGCTGATCGCGCTGATCTTCCGCGGCGTGGCCTTCGAGTTCCGGTTCAAGGCGCGCCGGGCCAAGCCGGCCTGGGGCGCGGCCTTCGCCCTGGGCTCGCTGTTCTGCGCCTTCGCCCAGGGCGTGATCCTGGGCGCGATCATGGAGGGCATGCCGTTGCAGGAGGGCAAGTACGTGGGCGGCATGTTCGACTGGTTCAGCCCGTTCTCGATGCTCACCGGCGCGGCGGTGGTGTTCGGCTACGCCCTGCTCGGCTCGACCTGGCTGGTGCTCAAGACCGAGGGCCGGCTGCAGTACATCGCCCGCACCCTGGCGCGGCCGCTGGTGCTGGTGGTGGCGGTGTTCATGGGCCTGGTCAGCGCGTGGCTGCCGTTCCTGGACTCGCGGATCATGGCGCGCTGGTTCCAGGACGGGAATTTCTACTGGCTGTTCCCGGTGCCGCTGCTGGTGATCGCCAATGCCTGGGCGCTGTGGCGCGCGGTCCGCCGCCAGGATCGCGGCGACGGCTGGCCATTCGTGTACGCCCTGGGCTTGTTCGCGCTCGGCTTCGCCGGGCTGGTGCTGGGCATCTGGCCGAACATCGTGCCCGGCCTGAGCCTGTGGGACGCGGCCGCGGCCCGTTCTTCGCAGACCTTCGTGCTGGCCGGGATGGTGGTGCTGCTGCCGGCGATCCTGGGCTACACCTACTGGTCCTACCGGGTGTTCCGAGGCAAGGTCGCCGCCGACGCGGGCTACCACTGAGGAATGTGCCTGGCGCAGCGCCCGCTGCCTGCGCGGCGCGCTTCGCCGACCTAGCACCCCCGCCCGCGCCATGCGCTGAACGCGGAAGTTCGCGCAGCCCGGACGGGCGGGTATGCTGTGCGCTGGCGACGCCGCGCCGCACAAAACAGTCTCCCCCGGCTGTACCGCCCGCCCCATGCAAGCCTACGTCTACAAAAGTCTCCGCAAGGCTGACACCTACGTGTTCCTGAGCGCGCGCGACGATTTCGCGCGCCTGCCCGAAGCGGTCCGCCAGCAACTGGGTTCGCTGCAGTTCGTGCTCGATCTGGAACTGGGCCCGGACCGCAAGCTGGCCCGCGCCGACGCCGCCGTGGTGCGCGAGAACCTGGCCGCGCGCGGC
>CBIFVU010000126.1:0-11117 GCA_966185905.1 uncultured Lysobacter sp. | reverse complement strand
CAGTCTGTCTGCCTTTGTTCTGCTCATCCCGAATCCCGAATCCCGAATCCCCGCCCCATGCGCAAAAAAACCAAAGCCACCTCGGTCGACATCGCCCACCTGGCCGGCGTCTCCCAGGCGACGGTCTCGCGCGTGCTCAGCGGCAGCCCGTTGGTCAACGCCGAGACCCGCAGGCGGGTGGAGGCGGTGGTGCGCGAGCTCAACTACAAGGTCGACCGGCATGCCTCCAGCCTGCGCCGGCAGCGTTCGGGGACGCTGGCGATGTTGCTGTTCGAGGACCCCACCCCGGACGAGTCGCACATCAATCCCTTCTTCCTGTCCATGCTCGGCTCGATCACCCGGGCCTGCGCGCGCCAGGGCCAGGACCTGCTGATCTCGTTCCAGCAGTTGTCCGACGATTGGGCCGCCGACTACGAGGACAGCATGAAGGCCGACGGGCTGATCCTGCTCGGCTACGGCGACTATCTGGCGTACCAGGGCAAGCTGCAGCGGCTGGTGGAACAGGGCACGCGCTTCGTGCGCTGGGGCGCGGTGCTGCCGGACCAGCCGGGGCTGTCGATCGGCTGCGAGAACCTCGGCGGCGGCCGCCAGGCCGGCGCCCACTTGGTCGCGCTGGGGCGCAAGCGGGTGGCGTTCCTGGGCGATGCCTCCAGCCATTACCCCGAGTTCCTCGACCGGTTCCTGGGCTGCGAGCAGGCCTTGAACGCGGCCGGCCTGGCCCTGGACCGTGCGCTGCAAGTCGACGCCGAGAGCGCCGAGGACGCCGGCCGCGCCGCCGCCGAAGCGCTGTTGGCGCGCGGGCTGGCCTTCGATGCAGTGTTCGCCGCCAGCGACCTCATCGCCATCGGCGCGATGCGCGCCTTGACCGAACACGGTCTGCGCGTGCCCGAAGAGGTCTCGGTGATCGGCTTCGACGACCTGCCGATGGCGCGCTTCGCCCATCCGCCGCTGACCACGGTGTTCCAGGACACCAAGCAGGCCGGCGAATTGCTGGTGGACACGCTGATGAAGCTGATCCGCGACGAACCGGCGCAGAGCCAGCGCCTGCCCACCTCGCTGGTGGTGCGCAAATCCTGCGGCGGTTGAGCGGCCCGCCGGTTTCGCCGGCCCGGGTGGGAAGCGGCGTTGGCGGCCCGCGCCGCGGCTACGGCGAGGGCGGCGCTCCGGGTGTGCGGGCCTGCCCCATGGCTTGGTCCAGGGCCTGGATCAAGTCGCTGCGCCGGACCGGCGCGTCGAGCAGATAGACCTCGGCCCCATGCGCCGGGACCGTCGCGCTCAGGGTGCCGCCCTCGGCCACCGCGATCTCGCCGCCGCCCAGGGCGGCGCGCCAGCGGCCCGCCTGCAGGTAGTGGCTCACCGCGAATGGCGCGGCCGCATCGCCCTTGTTCAGCAGCACCAGCGCGATCTGGGCCACGCCGCCGCGCTGGTAAACGCGGTAGAACGCGGCCCGGTCGCCTTCCAGCAGCAATTGCAGTTGCAGGCCGCGCTGCAGCGCCGGCGAGGCCTGGCGCACCCGGGCGATGCGCGCCAGCGCAGCGCGGATCGGGTGCGCGCGCGCGGCGTCCACGCGCGGCTGGCCGAAATAGTTGCGATTGCCGGCATGCTCGGCGTGACCGCGCTCGAAGCCGGTCTCCGAGCCGTAGTAGATCACCGGGATGCCGCGCGCGGTGAACAACCAGTGGTGGGCGTCGATGAAGCCCTCGTCGCTGGCGTCCAGGCGCGGCATGTCGTGGTTGTCGTAGAACGTCATCAGCTCGTAGGGATTGGCGTAGGGCCCATCGCGCAGATACAGGCGCTCGCCCAGGCGCGCATAGTCGGCGCCCTGCCGGCCGAACACTTCGGCCAAGCGTTCCTTGAGGGGAAAATCGAGCACGCTCACGCCGCCGTTCTCCGCCCAGGTGAACGGCGCGATTTTCTCCGGCGCGTAGTCGAAGGCCTCGCCGAACATGAACAAACCCGGGCGCTTGGCCCGCAGGCGCTCGGCGAAGCGCTGCCAGAACGCCAGCGGCATGTGCCGGATGGTGTCGATGCGCAGCGCATCGGCGCCCTGGTCGAGCCACTGCGAATAGGCGCCGACGAAATAGTCCAGCACCTCGGGCCGGGTGTCGTCGAGGTTGGACAGCTGCACCAGGTCGCGCTCGGCATGGAAGAAGCGATGCAGCGGGTTGTGCGCCGGGTCCAGCCGCTCCGGCGGCAGGTTCTGGTGGTCGGCGACCAGCACGCCATCGCGATACAGCCGGCCGAAGCCCGGCTGCGGCCGGCGCATCGTGAACGAGGGCGAGCCGTGGTTGGCGACCACATCGAGCACGGTCTTGAGCCCGTGCCGCTTGAGCCCGGCGGTGAGTGCGGCGAAATCCAGACCGGGGCTGGGCAGGTGCTCGTCCAGGCGATAGAAATCCACGCCCCAGTAACCGTGGTAGCCGGTCTTGCCGCGGTCCTGGAACGCGCCTCCCCAAGCGACCGCATCGCCGCCGGTAAAGGCCTGGTCGGGGTTGTCCACGATCGGCGTCAGCCAGACCGCGCCGAAACCCATCTCGCGGATATAACCGGCGTTGTCGAGCAGGCCTTTGAAATCGCCGCCGAGGTAGCCGATGTTGTCGCTGCGGCCCGGCGGCGCGCCGGGCACGGGCCGGTCGAAGCTGCGCGTGTCCGGATCGGGGCCGCCCTGCTCGCGCTGGTCGTTGCCCGGATCGCCGTTGACGAAGCGGTCGGTGACCACGAAATACACCGCATCGCTGGCCATCGGTTCCAGCGTGCCGTAGTAGTCGCGCGCCGGCGCGGCCTGGCGCGGCGCGTGCGCACAGCCGACCGCAGCCAGGATCATCGCCGCCACCGCGGCCCGGCACAGCGCTCGCATCGTCGGGATGTTCATGCCTTGGCCTCCGCGCCCGGCTCGCGCACCCACAGCACGCACAGGCCGGCGATGGCCAGGCTGGCGCCGCCGATGGCCAGCGCCCAGGCCGGCTGGCCGCCGAAGCACAGCTTCAGCAGGAAGCCGAGCAGGCTGGCGGCGACCAACTGCGGGATCACGATGAAGAAATTGAAAATGCCCATGAACACGCCCATCTTCGCCGCCGGCACGCTGTCGGACAGCAGCGCATAGGGCAGCGACAGGATCGAAGCCCAGGCGAAGCCTACGCCGAGCATCGACACCAGCAGCCACTTGGGATCGCCGATCAGGGCGATGGAAGCCAGCCCGGCCGCGCCGAGGAACAGATTGAACAAATGGCTGTAACGCAGGCCCCAGCGCCGCGCCATCGCCGGGATGGCGATGGCGGCCAACGCGGCGAAGCCGTTGTAGGCCGCGAACAGCACCCCGACCCAGTTGGCGCCTTCGTTGTAGGCGGCCGAGGCCGGATCGCTGCTGCCGTAGTGCAACTGCGTCACCGCCGGCGTGGTGTAGATCCACATGGCGAACAGCGCGAACCAGGAGAAGAACTGGACCACCGCCAGACGCAGCATGGTCGGCGGCATCGCCGCCAGATCGTCCATCACCGCAGCGAAGGCGCCGCCGGAACGCAGCAGGCCGCGCACGGCCAAGGCCAGGCCGAACGCGGCGAACAGCCCGGCCAGCACGAACAACTGGCGGTCCAGGCCCTGCCAGGCGATGGCCGCGGCCAGCAGCGCGCCGGCGGCCAGCCAGGCGCTCCCCCAAGCCAGACAGCGGCCGCGGTCGCGCTCGCCGGCGGCGATGGCCAATGCAGGCGCTTCATCGAAGCCGTGCAGTTGCTCGGGCGGATATTCGCGCGTGCTCAACACCGTCCAGCCCACCGACAGCAGCAGCACCGCGCCGCCGAAGTAGAAGGCATAGCGCACGGTATCGGGCACCTCCCCCGGCGCAGCCGTGTTGGCCACACCCCAATGCGCCAGCAAGTAGGGCAGCAAGCTGGCGATCACCGAGCCCACGCCGATGAAGAAGCTCTGCATGGCATAGCCGGTGGCGCGCTGGCGCTGCGGCAACTGGTCGCCGACGAAGGCGCGGAACGGCTCCATCGAGATATTGATGGATGCGTCCAGGATCCACAGCAGGCCGGCGGCGATCCACAGCGCCGGCGAATTGGGCATGGCCGCCAGGGCCAGCGTGGCCAGCACCGCGCCGACCAGGAAATAGGGACGGCGACGTCCCAGCCCGGTCCAGGTGCGGTCGGAGAGATAGCCCACCACCGGCTGCACCAGCAAGCCGGTCAGCGGTGCGGCGATCCACAGCATCGGGATGTCGTCGATCGACGCGCCCAGGGTCTGGAAGATGCGGCTGACGTTGGCGTTCTGCAGCGCGAATCCGAACTGGATGCCGAGGAAGCCGAAGCACATGTTCCAGATCTGCCAGAACGACAGCTGCGGCTTGCGGGGCGTGGCGTCGGAGCGATCGGTCATGGCGGGGATACTGGCATGGTTGGCGGCGCGGATGAAAAGCCGATCCCATCCGTCCCTGGTTCAAGCGAACAGGCGGCGCGGGCAACGGCCTTGGCCCGCGCTCGGTGCGGCGCCCACCGGCAGGCCTCGCGCCTCCAGCAACGCAACGCCAGAGAGCCTCGCCTCGCCGCCCCCTGGAACAAGGGGGCCGCGCTGTTCCGCCCTCGCCTTCGCTCAGAACTGCGAAGCGAACCGGATGCCGTACATCCGCGGCGTGTTCAAGTAGCGGATGTTGGTGGAGTTGTTGACGAAGCCCTTGCCCGAGTACACCTCGTCGGTGAGGTTGGACACGAAGCCGTCGATGCGGAACTGGTCCTGGCTGCCGAAGTTCAATCCGGCCGAGACGTTGACGGTGAAAAACCCGTCCACGTCGTCGCGCATCGCCAGGCCACTGGCCGGTCCGCCGCCGGCGGCGGGGTTGGAGCCGTTGTTGAAGGGCATATCCTCCAGCGGGATTTCCACCACGTTGCCGGCCGGGTCCAGGCCGAAACCGCGGCTGTTGAACGCGGTGAGGTAGTAGTCCGAGCGGTAGGTCAGGTTGATCGTCCAGTCGAACGAATTCAGCGCGCCGCGGCCGATGTCGATGGTCTGCGACAGGCTGAGGTTGGCGTTGTATTTGGACGTGTTGGGCAGGCGGTTGCCGTCCAGCGGCACGATCAGGCCCAGCCCGCCGGAGCGGGTGTCCAGCACCATGGAGTCGTCGAAAGTCGCATCCAGGTAGGTGAAGTTGTAGCCCAGGTCGAAGCCGTGCGGCAGGCCGATGCGGCCGTCCAGTTCCACGCCCAGCACGCTGGCGTTGGCGGCGTTGTCGTTGAACACCTGGCGGCTGGTGGCGTTGGGATTGGTCGGCGTAGGCGCGGGCACGTCGATCAGGTTCTGCAGCACCTTGTCCTTGTAGTCGTAGTAGAACACCGAGGCGTTCAGGCGCACCGGGGTCTCGCCCCAGGTGTAGTCGCCCTTGATGCCGGCCTCGTAGGAGGTCAGCTGCTCCGGCTCGAACGCCGGCGCCAGCGCGCTGCCGTCGTTGAGCGACAGCGGCCGGTTGATGCCGCCCGAGCGCGTGCCGGTGGACACGGTGCCGTACAACATCACCCGCGGGCTGAGGTCGTACTCGAAGCCGACCCGCCAGTCTACGTAGTTGTCCTTGTAGACATCCTCGCTGCGCCCGCCGGGGAAGTCCGAGCGCGCGATCACCTGGATCTGGTCGCGGTTGGCCTGCAGGAACTGGGCCCAGTTGTCGGCCGCGCCGAAGCTCTGGAAGCCGCCCAGGAAGTAGTCCAGGGTGTTGCCGCCCGGCCCGCACTGGAGCTCGGCCGGCGACCAGCCGGTGCAGATGCTCGGCTCGCCGCCGCGGCGGCGCCCCGGAGGCGCCAGGCGGAAGCCCGGCGAGCCCAGCACCAGGCCGGTGGTGTAGGGATTGGTGCTGGTGTCGATGGGCTGTCCGGTGAACTGTTCGATCAGTGCTTCCGGCACGATGAACTGGTACTTGACGTTGGACTCGCGCGCGATTTTCTTGTCGCGGGTGTAGCGCACGCCGCCGATCAGGCGCAGCGCGTCGGTCGCGGCGAAGCTGAAGTCGGCGTAGACGGCGTTGGACTCGACCTTGGAATCGTCGCCGCGGTTCTCGCCGCCCAGGCCGTCCTGGTAGCCGCAGACCGTGCCGGGGGTCCACCAGTCGCAGTCGCTGAAGTAGCCGTTGCCCACGTCCCAGGAGGCGTAGTCGTACTTCTCTTCGTAGTTGAACAGGCCCGCCGACCAGATCAACCGGCCGGTGTCGCCGAACAAGCGCAGCTCGTTGATGGTCGAGCTGGACTTGTCGGACTGGTAGAAGGTGTCGTACCAGGCCAGGCGTTCGGGGTTGAAATAGGCTTCGCGGTCCGAGCCGGGATACACCGGGCCGAGCTGCCACTCGCGCGAGGCATTGCGGTTGTAGAAATCGTACTTGCGGTAGGAGGTGTTGAACTCCACCGACACCGCGTCGTTGAAGGCATAGGTGAACGTCGCGGCGATGCCTTCGATGTCGTTGGTGGTGCGGCCCTGGGTGCGGAAATACTGCTTGAACGGGTCGTCCAGGTCGCCGATGTCGTAACCGGCGGCCAGCCCGCGCTCGGCGAACAGGCCCGGATCGCCGGTGCCGCGCTCGGTGACCTTGTCCAACATCACATAGGCGGAGAAACGGTCGTTGGGCTGCCACAGCGCCGACAGGCGCGCGGCCTGGTTGTCCAGCGCGCCCGGACCTTCGGCGGCGAACAGCGACTTGGGATAGCCGTTGCCGATGTAGGAGGAGCGCTCTTCGTCGAACAAGGCCGCGCGCAAGGCGAAGGTCTCGCCGATGGGCAGGTTGAGCACGCCTTCGGCGGTGGTGAAGTCGTGGTTGCCGGCGCCGATCTTCAATCCGCCGCTGGTCACACCGAGCTCGGGCCGCTTGGAGATCACGTTGATCGAACCGCCGGTGGCGTTGCGGCCGCGCACCGTGCCCTGCGGCCCCTTGTTGACCTCGATCCGGTCCACGTCGAAGAACATCGGGCCGATCGAGCGCGGCCGCGGCAGATAGATGCCGTTGTAGTAGGTCGCCACCGAGGGATCGGAGGAGAAGTCCGAGTCGGCCGCGCCGATGCCGCGCAGGAAGATCTCGTACTTGCCCTCCTGCTTGGTGATCTGCAGGCCCGGCACGGCGGTCTGCAGGTTGCGGAAGTCGGTGTTGATGGCCAGCTTGTCCAGGTCCTGGCCGCTGAAGGACTGGATGGTGCCGGCGTATTTCTGGATCGACTGCACGCGGCGGTTGCCGGTGACCTGGACCGCGTCGAGTTCGTGCGCGGCCTGCGCCGGTGCTTGCCCGGCCGGCGCGGCGTCCTGCGGCGCGGGCGTCGGCGACGGCGCGCCGGCGGCCCAGGCGGTGCCCGCGGCGCACAGGCCCAGCGAGGCCAGCGCCAGCGTCAACAAATGGCGATCGAGTTGCTTGGCCTTGCGTGCGGCCGGCTTGGAATGCGACATGCTCCCCTCCAGAAGCGTTGTGTTCTGTGGCCGCGCGCGCACTGTCGGCGCGCTGCGTCCGCCGCGGCATCGGGGCCGCGGTCGCAGCGCATGTTAGGCAAGCCCGGCGCCTTGCTGCGGGTTCTGCATACGTATTCATGGCGCGCAGTCGCATTCATGTCGCAGTTCGCGCCGCGCGCAGGGCATGAATACGTATGCAGCCGCGGCGGTCGCCGGCGGCCGCGGCGGTAAGCTGGCGCGCATCGCGGCAGCGCAGCACGCGCGCCGCACCGCAACGCCATCCAGGGGTCCCTTCCGTGTCCGCCGCCGCTGCTGCCCAGCCCGCCGCCTCCCAACGCACCGCTTCCCCGCCTGTCCCGTCCCGCGATCCTTGGTGGCGCGGCGCGGTGATCTACCAGATCTACCCGCGCAGCTTCCGCGACCTCGACGGCGACGGCGTCGGCGACCTGCCCGGCATCCTGGAGCGGCTCGACTACATTGCCGGGCTGGGCGTGGACGCGATCTGGATCTCGCCCTTTTTCAAGTCGCCGATGGCCGACTTCGGCTACGACATCGCCGACTACCGCGCGGTGGACCCGCTGTTCGGCACCCTGGAGGACTTCGACCGCCTGCTCGCGCGCGCCCACCAGCTCGGCCTGAAGGTGATGATCGACCAGGTGCTCAGCCACACCTCCAGCGAGCACGAATGGTTCAAGCGCAGCCGCGAGAGCCGCGACAACCCCCATGCCGATTGGTATGTGTGGGCCGATGCGCGCGAGGACGGCACCGCGCCCAACAACTGGATGTCGCTGTTCGGCGGCGTGGCCTGGCGCTGGGAACCGCGCCGCCAGCAGTACTACCTGCACAACTTCCTGTCGGCCCAGCCGGACCTGAACTTCCACAATCCGGCCGTGCGCGCGGCGGTGCTGGACAATGTGCGCTTCTGGCTGGAACGCGGCGTGGACGGCCTGCGCCTGGACGCGATCAATTTCTGCTTCCACGACGCGCAACTGCGCGACAACCCGCCCAAGCCGGCGCACAAGCGCGAGGGCCGCGGCTTCAGCCCGGACAACCCCTACGCCTTCCAGTACCACCACTACAACAACACCCGGCCGGAGAACCTGGCCTTCCTGGCCGAACTGCGCGCGCTGCTGGACCGCTACCCCGGCGCGGTGGCGCTGGGCGAGATCTCCTCGGAGGACTCGCTGGCGACCATGGACGAGTACACCCGCCACGGCCGCCTGCACATGGGCTACAGCTTCGAGCTGCTGACCGAGGACGCCAGCGTCGGCCACATCCGCGGCACCGTGCAGCGGCTGGAGGCGACCATGCGCGAGGGCTGGCCGTGCTGGGCCATCTCCAACCACGATGTCGAGCGGGTGGCCAGCCGCTGGGCGCGCGAGGGCGCGCCCCGTCACTACCCCACCCTGCTCAGCGCGCTGGCGTGCTCGCTGCGCGGCTCGGTCTGCGTCTACCAGGGCGAGGAGCTGGGCCTGGCCGAGGCCGAGGTGCCCTACGAGGCCTTGCAGGACCCTTACGGCAAGGCCTTCTGGCCCAACTTCAAGGGCCGCGACGGCTGCCGCACGCCGCTGCCCTGGACCGACGAAGCCGATGCCGGCTTCAGCCGCGGCACGCCCTGGCTGCCGATCCCGGCCGAACACCGCGCGCTCAACGTGAGCGCGCAATCGGCCGACGCGGCCTCGCCGCTCAACGGTTTCCGCCGCTTCCTGGCCTGGCGCAAGCGCCAGCCGGCGCTGCTGCACGGCGCCATCGCCTTTCTCGACAGCGCCGAGCCGGCGATCGCCTTCGTCCGCGGCGAGGGCGCCGAGGCGATGTTGGTGGCCTTCAACCTGGGGCCTGAACCGGCCCGAGTGGCGCTGCCGCCGGGCGCGGCCTGGCAGGACGACCCCGGCCACGGCTTGCCGGCAGGACGGATCGAGGACGGGCAGGTGCTGCTGCCGCCTTACGCGGCCTACGTGGGCAACGCCCGCGGCTGAGCCCGTGCGCGCCGCCCCGTTGGCGCCCGCTCAGGCGCTGGCGGCGGGTCCGGCTGCCGGGTCGCCCGGAGCCGGCGCGGCCGCCTCGGCCGGGGCCAGCCCCAGCCAGCGCATCACCACCTCGCGCGCTTCCTCGACCCCCTGCTTGGACTCGCCGGAGAAGGCCTGCACGCTGACCGTGTCGCCGTAGCTCGCGCGCAGGTCCTTGCGCACCGCCATCAACTGCTGCTGTTGCTGGCCGCGGCCGAGCTTGTCGGCCTTGGTCAGCAGGGCATGCGCGGGCAGGCCGCGGTTGGCGGCGTAGGCGATCATGTGCCGGTCGTAGTCCTTGAGCGGATGGCGGATGTCCATGACCACCACCAGCCCGCGCAGGGCCTGGCGGGTCTGGAAATAGCGATCCAGGAAGGCCTGCCAGTGGGCCTGCAGGTCCTGGGGCACCTTGGCGTAGCCGTAGCCGGGCAGATCGACCAGGAAGCGGTCCGGGTCCGGCGCCGGCTCCGGGCCGCGGTAGGGCGGGGTGACATCGAAGAACACCAACTGCTGGGTGCGGCCGGGGGTCTTGGACACCCGCGCCAAGGCGTTCTGCTGGCACAGGGCATTGAGGGCGCTGGACTTGCCGGCATTGGAGCGGCCGGCGAAAGCGACCTCGAAACCGCCGTCCGGCGGCAGCTGCTTGGGGTTGTGCGCCGAGAGCAGGTAACGGGCACGGGCGAGATGGTTGGTCATGGCGATAGGATCGCACGACCTCGCCGCCGCCTCCCGGCCTGTGACCGTTGGGGCTGAACCCGCGTTGACCCGGTCGCGGCCGGTGACGATAATTCCAAGGTTCCGGGCCTGCGCTCGCGCGCCGGGTCCACGCTACGCATCCACCCTGCCCCGGCAGACCGCCAGCCTTCCGCAAGCCTGCAGTTCGGAGCCCAGCTACATGAGCCAAGCCCGCGTCCTCGGCCTAGTCGGCCTCGTCGCCCTCGCGGCCGCCGCCGTCGCCTATGCCCAGACCACGGTCACGCCGATCCCCGAGGGCGAGCCGGTGCAGACCGCGCCGCTCACCGCCGGCCCCAAGAAGACCTGGGGCGACGCCAAGGCCGGGGCGACCAAGGCCAGCACCTGCGCGGCCTGCCACGGCCTGGACGGCAATCCGACCGATCCGCAGTACCCGCGCCTGGCCGGCCAGAGCGAGCGCTACATCGCCCACCAGATCGCCCTGTTCAAGAGCGGCGAGCGCAACACCGGCATGGCCGCGGCGATGAAGCCCTTCGCCGACGCGCTCAGCGAGGAGGACGCGCGCGACCTGGGCGCTTACTTCGCCACCCAGAAGTCCGGCGCCGGCGTGGCCGACGACACCGTCGTCGCCTCCGGCCCCAACAAGGACCGCAAGTTCTACGAGATCGGCGAGCAGCTGTTCCGTTCCGGCGACGCCGCCCGCGGCATCCCGGCCTGCATGGCCTGCCACGGCCCGGGCGGCGCCGGCAACCCCGGCCCGGCCTATCCGCACATCGCCGGCCAGCAGGCGGCCTACTCGCAACGCCGGCTGGAGGAATACCGCGCCGGCACGACCGCGCAGAAGGACCCGCACCTGTTCAACGTCATGGCCTCGGTGGCCAAGCAGCTGACCGATGAGGAAATCGGCTCGCTGTCGAGCTACCTGCAGGGCCTGCACGAACGCGCCGACGACATCGCCGCCGCCGCGGCGCCGGCCCCGGCGGCCAAGCCGGCCGCGCCGGCTGCCCCGGC
>CBIFVU010000125.1:0-11143 GCA_966185905.1 uncultured Lysobacter sp. | reverse complement strand
GGCTCGCGGCGGCCAACCTGACCATGAGCGTGACCAAGCGCAACGGCCGCCGCGAGCCGGTGGACCTGAACAAGATCGTGCGCGCGGTGACGCGCTGCGGCGAAGGCTTGTACGCGGTCGATCCGATGCGCGTGGCCACCCGCACCATCTCCGGCCTGTACGACGGCGCCAGCACCCGCGAGTTGGACGAGCTGTCGATCCGCACCGCCGCGCTGCTGACCGCCGAGGAGCCCGAATACGGCCGCCTGGCCGCGCGCCTGCTGGCGGGGGTGATCGAGAAAGAGGTCGCCGGGCTGGAGATCCATGCCTTCTCGCAGTCGGTCCAGCGCGGCTACGACCTGGGCCTGATCAACGAGCGCCTGCTGAACTTCGTCCAGGCCAATGCGCGCAAGCTCAACGATGCCATCGACCGCAGCCTGGACGCGCGCTTCGATTATTTCGGCCTGCGCACGCTCTACGACCGCTACCTGCTGCGCCATCCGACCGCGCGCACGGTGATCGAGACGCCGCAGCAGTTCTTCCTGCGCATCGCCTGCGCGCTGAGCCAGGACGTGGCCGATGCGCTGGCGCTGTACCGGCGCATGGCGCAGTTGGACTACATCCCCTCTTCGCCGACCCTGTTCAATGCGGGCACCACTCACGAGCAGTTGTCTAGCTGCTTCCTGCTGGACTCGCCCGACGACTCGCTGGAGGCGATCTACAAGCGCTACATGGACGTGGCCAAGCTGAGCAAGTTCAGCGGCGGCATCGGCCTGAGCTATACCCGGATCCGCTCGCGCGGCTCGCTGATCCGCTCCACCAACGGCTTGTCCAACGGCATCGTGCCGTGGCTGAAGACGCTCGACGCCTCGGTCGCCGCGGTCAACCAGGGCGGCAAGCGCAAGGGCGCGGCCTGCGTCTACCTGGAGCCGTGGCACGCCGACGTGGAGGAGTTCCTGGAACTGCGCGACAACACCGGCGACGAAGCCCGTCGCACCCACAACCTCAACCTGGCCAACTGGATCCCCGACGAATTCATGCGCCGGGTCGAGGCCGACGCGGAATGGTCGCTGTTCGACCCGGCCAAGGTGCCGCAGTTGACCGACCTGTGGGGCGAGGCCTTCGAACGCGCCTATTCGGCGGCCGAGGCGGCCGGCCTGGCGGTCAAGAAGGTCAAGGCGCGCGATATCTACGGGCGGATGATGCGCACCCTGGCGCAGACCGGCAACGGCTGGATGAACTTCAAGGACAAGTCCAACCGCGCCTGCAACCAGACCCTGCGCGAGGGCAACGTGGTGCACCTGTCCAACCTGTGCACCGAGATCCTGGAAGTGACCTCGCAGGACGAGACCGCGGTGTGCAACCTGGGCTCGATCAACCTGTCCCACCATGTGGAGATCCGCGAGGACGGCAAGGGCGCCTTCGACTTCGACAAGCTGGCCGAGACCGTGCGCCTGGCCGTGCGCCAGCTCGACCGGGTGATCGACCTGAATTTCTACCCGATCGAGACCGCACGCCGGGCCAACTTGAAGTGGCGCCCGGTCGGCCTGGGCGCGATGGGCCTGCAGGACGTGTTCTTCAAGCTGCGCCTGCCGTTCGACTCCGAGCCGGCGCGCCAGCTCGGCCGCCAGATCGCCGAGGCGATCTACTTCCACGCCCTGTCGGCCTCCAACGAGTTGGCGATGGAGCATGGCCGCCATCCCGGTTTCGCCGACACCCGCGCCAGTCAGGGCGAGCTGCAGTTCGAGGCCTGGAACGTGGAACCCGCCCAGCCGCAGCGCTGGGAGGAACTGCGCGCGCGCATCCGCGAGCATGGCCTGCGCAACTCGCTGCTGGTGGCGATCGCCCCGACCGCGACCATCGCCTCCATCGCCGGTTGCTACGAGTGCATCGAGCCGCAGGTGTCCAACCTGTTCAAGCGCGAGACGCTCTCCGGCGATTTCCTGGTGGTCAACAAATACCTGGTCGAAGAACTCAAGAAGCTGGGCCTGTGGACGGCCCAGATGCGCGACCGGATCAAGATGGCCGAAGGCTCGATCCAGTCGGTGGGCGAAATCCCCGAATCGCTGCGCCAGGTCTACCGCACCGCCTGGGAGCTGCCGATGCGCTCGCTGATCGACATGGCCGCCGACCGCGGCGCCTTCATCGACCAAAGCCAGTCGCTGAACCTGTTCATCGAGAGCCCCAACATCGGCCAGCTCAGTTCGATGTACATGTACGCCTGGAAGAAGGGCTTGAAGACCACCTACTACCTGCGCTCGCGCCCGGCGACCAAGATCGCCAAGACCACGGTCAGCGCGCCGGCCGCCGCGCCGGTGCCGCCGAAGCCGGCGTATACCGAGGGCGATGCGATCGCCTGCTCGCTGGAAAATCCGGAAAGCTGCGAAGCCTGCCAGTAACGCCCGCCCCCTTCCTGTAGGAGCGACGCCAGTCGCGACCGCGCATACGGCGCATACGGCGCGAGCTTGCGACCCCGCGGTCGCGGCTCGCGCCGCTCCTACAGGGCTGCATCAAGGAAACACCTATGTCCATCGCCCCGCCCCGCCTGCTCGATCCCGGCTTCGACCTCACCCTGCGCCCGATGCGCTACCCGCACTTCTACGAGATGTACCGCGACGCCATCCGCAACACCTGGACGGTGGAGGAGGTGGATTTCTCCCAGGACGTCAACGACCTGAAGCACAAGTTCGGCCCGGCCGAGCGGCACCTGGTCGAGCGCCTGGTGGCGTTCTTCGCCACCGGCGACAGCATCGTCGCCAACAACCTGGTGCTGAACCTGTACCAGCACATCAATGCGCCCGAGGCGCGCATGTACCTGTCGCGGCAGTTGTACGAGGAAGCGCTGCACGTGCAGTTCTACCTGACCCTGCTCGACACCTACCTGCCCGACCCGAACGAGCGCGCCAAGGCCTTCGACGCGGTCGAGAACATCCCCTCCATCCGCGCCAAGGCCGAGTTCTGCTTCCGCTGGATCGACTCGATCCAGGGCCTGGATCGGATCGAAACGCGCGAGCAGCGCCGCCAGTTCCTGCTCAACCTGATCTGCTTCGCCGGCTGCATCGAAGGGCTGTTCTTCTTCGCCGCCTTCGCCTATGTCTATTACCTGCGCTCGCGCGGCCTGCTCAACGGCCTGGCCTCGGGCACCAATTGGGTGTTCCGCGACGAAAGCTGCCACATGGCCTTCGCCTTCGAGGTCATCCGCACCGCGCGCGAGGAGGAACCGGACCTGTTCGATGCGGACCTGCGCGCGCAAGTGGTGCGCATGTTCGAGGAAGCGGTGGAGTGCGAGTACCAGTTCGCCCAGGACGTGCTGTCCGGCGGCGTAGTCGGCCTGTCGCTGAAGGACATGCGCCAGTACCTGCAGTACTGCGCCGACCAGCGCATGGCCCAGCTCGGCATGCCCAAGCACTTCGGCGCCAGCAACCCCTTCGCCTTCATGGACCTGCAGGACGTGCAGGAAGTGACCAATTTCTTCGAACGCCGGGTCTCGGCGTACCAGGTAGGGGTGCAGGGGGAGGTGGCGTTCGATGAGGCGTTTTGAAGCAGGAGCGAGCGTAGGGGAGTGAGGAGCGAGAAGCCTCGCCCCTGCTTTGCCCGCTCGTCGCCGCGCTCGCTCCTCCCTCCTCCCGCTCACTTCCCGCCTTATGACCGAAGCCCGAACGATCGAAATCGTCTTTCCCGACCACACCAACCACCTGGGCACGCTGTTCGGCGGACAGGCGCTGGCGTGGATGGACAAGGCTGCCTTCATCGCCGCCTCGCGCTATGCGCGCCGCACCGTGGTCACCGCGCGTTCGGAGCAGATCGATTTCCACATGCCCGTGCCCAAGGGCGCGCTGGTGGAACTGGTCGCGCGCGTGGTCGACACCGGGCGCACGTCGATGCAGGTCGAGGTGGAGATGATCCGCGAGGATCTGCTGACCGGCGAATCGCAGTTGGCCACGCGCGGGCGCTTCACCATGATCGCGCTGGACGCCGAGGGCAAGCCGACCGCGGTGCAGGCGCTGGCGGGCGCCGGCTGAGGCTGAGCCTGCGGGGCGGGAGCCGCCGGCGCCGGCGGCTCCCGCCCCGCGTCCTTCGCCTGGCCCGCCGCCGGGACGACGGGATTGGGCAGCGCAAGCCGCGGATATTTCCGCGTCCTGCGCCTGCCTAACATCGCCGCACGTCCTCACACGGAAGCAGCGCGATGCCACTGGATCACTACCGCACCCTGGGCCGCTCCGGCCTGCGCATCAGCCCGATCTGCCTGGGCACCATGACCTTCGGCGACGACTGGGGCTGGGGCAGCGACGAGAACGAAGCGCGGCGCGTGTTCGAGGCCTATCTCGAACGCGGCGGCAATTATTTCGACACCGCCGATTTCTACACCGGCGGCAGCTCGGAGACCTTGCTCGGCCGCTTCGCCCAAGGCCGGCGCGATCGATTGGTGATCGCGACCAAGTTCTCGCTGTGCACCGACCCGGGCGATCCCAACGCCGGCGGCAATCACCGCAAGAACCTGCGCTGTTCGGTCGAAGCCAGCCTGCGCCGGCTCGGCACGGACTACATCGACCTGCTCTACCTGCACGCCTGGGACGCGACCACGCCGGTGGAGGAGGTCATGCGCGGGTTCGACGACTTGGTGCGCGCGGGCAAGGTGCTCTATGCCGGCGTGTCCGATCTGCCGGCCTGGCAGGCCGCGCGCATGCAGACCCTGGCCGAACTGCGCGGCTGGTCGCCGCTGGTGGCGCTGCAGACCGAGTACAGCCTGGTCCAGCGCGACAGCGAGCGCGAACTGCTGCCGATGGCGCGCGAGCTCGGCCTGGGCGTGAGCGCGTGGTCGCCGCTGGCGTCCGGCGTGCTGACCGGCAAGTACGCGCGCGCCGACCTGGACCCGGCCACGGCGCAGGGCCGGCGCGCGGTGGCGATCGGCAACGGTGCCTTGACCGAGCGCGCGCTGGACATCGCCGAGGTCGTGGTCGCGATCGCGCACGAACTCGGACGGCCGGCGGCGCAGGTCGCGCTGGCCTGGACGCTGCAACGGCCGGGCGCGATCGTGCCGGTGATCGGGGCGCGCACGCAGGCGCAGTTGCTGGAGAACCTGGGCGCGCTGGAGGTCGAACTCAGCGCGGCGCAGATCGAACGCCTGCAGCAGGCCAGCGCGGTGGCGTTGGGGTTCCCGCACGATTTCCTGGCCTTGCCCGGGATCGTCGCGGCGATGTTCGGCGGGGCGCGCGTCCGGCGCGATTGGTGAGCGATGAAGGCGGCGGGGCGCGGCGATGCCGCGCCTGCCGTGTCCGGCTTTGCCGCGATGCCGATCGCGAAGGTGGCGTCGTAATCGGGTTGTCGCGGTCGCGGCTTGCGCCGCTCCTACAGTCGGATACGAGCCTTTCCGCAGCCCCTGCAGGAGCGGCGCCAGCCGCGACCGCGCCGATCCGACTACGACGCCCCTCGCCCGCCAAAGGCTTACTTGGCCGACTTCTCGGCCGTGACCGGCTTGTCGGCGGCCTTGCCGCCGGCGCTCTTGGCGTCCGCCGCCTTGTCCTCGCCGCCCTCAGCCGCCGCGGCTTCGTCCAGCAACGGCGGCGGCAGGTCGCGCGCGTACAGGTCGGCCGGGCTGTCGCCGGGGCAGGTCTTGTCCGGGAAACCGAACTTCGCCTGCAGCGCCTCGGCGCATTCGGGCATCGACTCGAAGCTCTTGCCGGTGCCCATGCACTGGGCGTCGAAGGCGCGGCGGAAGGATTCGCGGCGGCGCACGAAATCCTCGCCGCACTTGCGCGCCAGGCGGATCCGGTCGAGGTCGTCCTGGGCGGCGTTGGTGCCGTCCAGCCCGTATTGCTTGAGCTCTTCCGGCGTGAGGATGCGCAGGTCGCGGTTGGCCACGGTCATCATCAGGTCCGAGACCGCGGTGGCCACGCCGTTGCGTTCCAGGTAGTCGCGGACCTGCTGGTTGATCGCGCGCAGCTCGCGGCTGAGCTCGGCGCGCGAGGTCGCGGTGGAGCGGTCGCGCATGAGCCGGTGGATGCCGACCTTGCCCTCGATCGAGCGGGTGTCGCCGGCCGCCAGCACCAACACGCAGGCGCTGTGGCAGACCGAAGTCTCGCGCACCCAGATCGCCCAGCCCGATTCGGCGATGGAGTCGCCGGCTCGCAGCGCCTCCTCGACATGACCGCCGCTGGAATCGATGTCCAGGATGCGGGTGGGGATCTCCATGCGCGCGGCCATCGCCGCCACCCGCTGGGCCAGCGCGGTGAAGCCGGCGCCGATCTTGCCCCGGTAGCTCACCCGCACCACGCCGCGCTCCTGGCACGGCGACATCGCGTCGACCAGGCTGAAGAAGTCCAGCGATTCGAGCTTGTCGCCGTCGCCGAAGCGCGGGTAGTCGTATTCGCAGCTGATCCGGGCGACGCCGCCGTCGAGCTTGGCCGACGGCCAATAAGTGCCCTTGAGCAGGTCCTCCTCGCTGATCGCCGCCGGCGCGGGCCGGGGGGCGTCGTCCTGGCTGCCCAGGGTCACCGGGGCCTCGGCCGGTGCCGGCGCGTCCTTGCCGCAGGCAGGCAACGCCAACGCGGACGCCAGCGCGAGCGTGGCGGCCAGGAATCTGCCGGCCAGGCCGCCGGCCAGGAGGGGAGAGCGTTGCGGAACCATGTGTCGAGCCACCGAGTCGGAATCGCGCGGGACCGTCCTGGCCCGCGCCGCGCGCTGCGCTGTGCAAACGTTAGCGGCAGCCTCGTTCAAGCTCAATGCGGCCGGCGCGAGAGAACAGGCTCGGCTTCATGTTGGCCCCGGGCGAGGGGGGGGGAGCCGGCCGGGCCGGCCGGGCACCGCCGGCGCCCGACAGGCGCGGCAGAACGGCGCAACCGCTGCGGCGCGGGCCCACGCACGGCCCGCTCCGGCCGGGACAGCACACCGCCGCCCGCGAGGGCGGCTCCGCGCCGAGCACCCCCGCCGCTATGCACCTTCGTTATTTGACTTGGCTCCGCACCGTGGCTACTTTGGCCCTGTCTCGGTGAACATCGCTTCATACAGATAAAGCGATGGGACAAGCCAGCCATGGCTCGCGCCTGGCTGGCCAGAGGGAATCCGGTGCGAATCCGGAGCTGCCCCGCAGCGGTATGGGAAACGAACGGCCATGGCACTGGGCGCGGTTGGCCCGGGAAGCGGCCCCTAGGTGTGGGGCCAGGAGATACCTTCCTGGCGCCAAAGTCCCGAGCCCGAAGACCTGCCGCGACCGGAAGGCCCGCCTTCCGTCCGACTCCGGCCCCGCCCTCGCGGCGGGCCGGTCGCCCGCGGGGGCGGAGGTCGAAGCCACTGGATCTTCGTCGAACCCGGCGCGCTGCGCACGGGCCGGCGCGGCCGTGGTCTCCTTCGTTGCCCTGCGCCATGCCCACGCATCGCAGGTACTCATCATGATCAGCGTCACCACCCTGGGCTTTCCGCGCATCGGCGCGCGGCGCGAGCTCAAGCAAGCCCTGGAATCGTTCTGGAATGGCGACAGCGACGCGGCCGCGCTGCACGCCGCCGCCGCCGCGCTGCGCGAGCGCCACTGGCGCCTGGCGGTCGCCGCCGGCGCCGACAGCGTGCCGTGCAACGATTTCTCGCTCTACGACCACGTGCTCGACACCGCACTGCTGTTCGACGCGATTCCCGCCTCGCACCGCGCCGCGTTCCAGGACGATCCGCTGGCCGGCTATTTCGCCCTGGCCCGCGGCCTGCAGGACGGCCGCCGCGACCTGCGCGCGCTGGAGATGACCAAGTGGTTCGACACCAACTACCACTACCTGGTGCCGCAGTTCGAGCCCCGCCAGCGCTTCGCCCTGCGCGCCGACAAGCCGCTGGCCGAATTGGCGCAGGCGCGCGCGCTCGGCCTGGACGCGCGGCCAGTGCTGCTCGGCCCGGTCACGTTGCTCAAGCTCGGCAAGCGCAGCGACGGCGGCGACCCGCGCGAACTGCTCGACGCGCTGCTCCCCGCCTATGCCGAGCTGCTGGCCAAGCTCAAGGCCGCCGGCGCGGCCTGGGTGCAGATCGACGAGCCCGCGCTGGCGCTCGACCTCGACCCGGACGACCGCGCCGCCTACCGCCGCGCCTACGATGCGCTGGCCCAGGCCGATTCGCCGCAGCGCCTGCTCGCCACCTATTTCGGCGCGCTCGGCGACAACGCCGAGTTGGCTGCGCAGTTGCCGGTGGAGGCCCTGCACCTGGATCTGGTGCGCGCGCCGCAACAACTCGAAGCGCTGCTGCCGCGGCTGCCGGCGGAACGCGCGCTGAGCCTGGGGGTGGTCGATGGACGCAATATCTGGCGCGCCGACCTCGACGCTGCGCTGGGCCTGGCCCGCCGCGCCGGCGAACGAGCGCGCTGGCTGGCGCCGTCGTGCTCGCTGCTGCACGTGCCGACCGACCTGGCGCTGGAGCGCAAGTTGCCCGGCCCGCTCAAGCAATGGATGGCCTATGCCAGGCAGAAGATCCAGGAGCTGCGCCTGATCGCCGGTGCCCTCGCCGGCGATGCCGCGGCCGAGCGCGAATTCGCCGCGGCCGCCCGCGCGCGCGCCGCGCGCCTGGCCTCGCCGCTGCTGCGCAACGCGCAGGTGCGCAAGCGCCTGGCCGCGGTCGAGCCGGCGATGACCCGCCGCGCCAGCGCCTATCCGCAGCGCGCGCGCCTGCAACAGCAGCGGCTGAACCTGCCGCCGTTCCCGACCACCACCATCGGCTCGTTCCCGCAGACCGCGCAGGTGCGCCGGGCCCGCGCCGAGCACAAGGCCGGGCGCCTGGACCCGGCGGGCTACCGCGCCTTCCTCGAAGACGAAACCCAGCGCTGCCTGCGCGAGCAGGAGGCGCTCGGCCTGGACCTGCTGGTGCACGGCGAGTTCGAGCGCAACGACATGGTCGAATATTTCGGCGAGCGACTGGAGGGCTTCGCCTTCACCTCGCACGGTTGGGTGCAAAGCTACGGCTCGCGCTGCGTCAAGCCGCCGGTGCTGTTCGGCGAGGTGGCGCGGCCGCGGGCGATGACGGTGGACTGGAGCCGCTTCGCCCAGGAGCGCGCGTCCCGGCCGGTCAAGGGCATGCTGACCGGCCCGGTGACGATCCTGCAATGGTCGTTCGTGCGCGACGACCAGCCGCGCGCCGACAGCTGCCGGCAGATCGCCCTGGCCCTGCGCGATGAAGTGCTGGACCTGGAGGCGGCCGGCATCGCCGCGATCCAGATCGACGAACCGGCGCTGCGCGAAGGCCTGCCGCTGCGCCGCGCCGACTGGCCGGCGTACCTGGCCTGGGCCGGCGAGAGCTTCCGCCTCGCCGCCAGCGGCGTCGGCGACGCGACCCAGATCCACACCCACATGTGCTACGCCGAATTCAACGACATCATCGACGCGGTCGCCGCGCTCGACGCCGACGTGATCTCGATCGAGACCTCGCGCTCGCGCATGGAGCTGCTGGACGCCTTCGCGCGCTACCGCTATCCCAACGGCATCGGCCCGGGCGTGTACGACATCCATTCCCCGCGCGTGCCCGGCGAGGCGGAGATGCGCGAGCTGCTGGACAAGGCGCTGGGCGTGCTCGAGCCGGCGCAGCTGTGGGTCAACCCCGATTGCGGGCTCAAGACCCGCGGCTGGCCGGAGGTGCGCGCGGCCTTGCGGGCGATGGTGGCCGCGGCGCGCGGCTTGCGCCAGGCCGTGGCGCAGCCGGGCTGAGGCGCGCGACCGCCGCCGGCCGCGCGACCGCGCAAAGAACGCGCAACCGCGCAAAGAAAAAGCCCCGCGGATGCGGGGCTTTCATCGCGATCGCGGCGCCGCGGCTTACTTGCCCGCGACCACCTTGACCATCTCCAGGCACTTGTTGGAGTAGCCCCACTCGTTGTCGTACCAGCTCACCAGCTTGACGAAGGTGCCGTCCAGCGCGATGCCGGCCTCGGCGTCGAAGATCGAGGTGCGCGCGTCGCCGCGGAAATCGGTGGCGACGACCTTGTCCTCGGTGTAGCCCAGCACGCCCTTGAGCGCGCCTTCGGACTGGGCCTTCATCTCGGCGCAGATCTCGGCGTAGGTGGCGTCCTTGACCAGCTCGACGGTCAGGTCGACCACCGACACGTCCGAGGTCGGCACGCGGAAGCTCATGCCGGTGAGCTTCTTGTTCAGCTCCGGGATGACCACGCCGACCGCCTTGGCCGCACCGGTGCTGGAGGGAATGATGTTCTCCAGGATGCCGCGGCCGCCGCGCCAGTCCTTGTTGGACGGGCCGTCGACGGTCTTCTGGGTGGCGGTGGCGGCGTGCACGGTGGTCATCAGGCCGCGCTTGATGCCCCACTTGTCGTTGAGCACCTTGGCCAGCGGCGCCAGGCAGTTGGTCGTGCACGAGGCGTTGGAGACGATGGCCTCGCCCTGGTAGGTCTTGTGGTTGACGCCGTAGACGAACATCGGCGTGTCGTCCTTCGACGGCGCCGACAGCACGACCTTCTTGGCGCCGGCGTCCAGGTGCTTCTGCGCGGTGGTCTTGTCCAGGAACAGGCCGGTGGACTCGATGACGACTTCAGCGCCGACCTCGTCCCACTTGAGGTTGGCCGGGTCGCGCTCCTGGGTCAGGCGGATCTTCTTGCCGTTGACGACCAGGGTGTTGCCTTCGACCGCGATGGTGCCCTTGAAGCGGCCGTGGACGGAGTCGTATTGCAGCATGTAGGCCAGGTAGTCCGGCTCCAGCAGATCGTTGATGGCGACGATTTCGATCTCGCCCTCGAAGTTCTGCACGGCCGCGCGCAGCACGTTGCGCCCGATGCGGCCGAAGCCGTTGATGCCTACCTTGATCGTCATTGAAGGAACTCCTGCGGCCGCCGGGGCGGTGGGAAGTGGGGAAACCCACATTCTAGCAAGGCCGCCTCCGGGTCGCAGGCCAGCCCCCGGGGCCTGCGCTGCCCGGCCGCAGGCCGTCCCCGCGCCTGCCCGGTCGCCCGCCCCGGCCAGGGGGAGCATTCGGCGCCCGTCCGACCCGGGCGCGCCTACAGGGCCGGACGAGGGCGCGGGCTCGTGGGCGGCCGGCACCGCCATAGAACGCGCCCCCTCCCCCCCCTCTCCCGCCAGCGGGAGAGGGGCAGAACGCGGGCCTTTGCTGCTTCTTCTTCCGCTTGTTCTTCTCCCGCTTGGTCTTCTCCCGCCTGCGGGAGAAGGTGCCCGCAGGGCGGATGGGGGCACGCGCAAAT
>CBIFVU010000124.1:0-11151 GCA_966185905.1 uncultured Lysobacter sp. | reverse complement strand
TTGGCCGTGGCCGCGGCGGGGCTCCAGTGCGCGAAGTCAGGGGGCGAGGCGGCCGGGGATGCAGGGCCGCCGGTGGGTTTGTCTTCCGGGCCGCGGCATGGGATGGTGCGCTTGCGGGCGGCAGCCCGGCGCTCACTGACCGGATCAAGGAAGACCATGACCGATACAGATATGCGATTGCGGCCGGTGTTCATGCCGGCGTTGATGGTCCTGCTGGGCAACGCCGAGCGGCGCAAGGGCGCGCCGCTGACCGAGCGCGAAGTGCTCGATGTGCGCGACGGCGCGGTCTGCCTGATGATGCAGGCCGAGCACGCCGGCGCGCCCGCGGACGAGCGTGGGGATGAGCGCATGGATCAGCGCGCCCCTGCCGGCCGGGAACCGGAGCAGGCCGGGGAGCGATCGCGGCACATGCGCGAGCCAGCGTGAAACCGCTGCCGGCCGGCCTGCGCAGCGCGGGCCCTCGCGGTGCGTCCGCCGGCGTGGCGCTTGCGCCGCGGGCGCTGCGATGAAGCTCGCCCCTGGTTGACCTCCGACGACCGAGTATCCGCACATGCTGGCTTCGCCCGACGGCGCCTACACCCTGCGCACCCTGGCCCGCGAAGCGCGCGCATCCTGCTGGGTCTATGTGCCTCGCCTGATCGATGAGCGCAGCGGCGCGGAGGTGCTGGCGCTGGCGCCGCACTGGTCGCTGGAACGGGCGGCCTGGCGCGATGCGGCGGTGCTGTCGATGCTCGTGTGCCGATTCCCTGGCCGCCCTCCCGGCGAGCTTCTCCCCGCCGAGATCGAGGTGCGGATCGATTGCGCCGCCGGCACCGCCGCGATCGGCGCCGGCGCGCCCTTCGCCCTGGCCGAGCTCGCCTCCCGGCTGGACGCCGCCTGGGCCGGAACCTCGTCGTAGCGGGCCGACAGGCCGCGCTTGCGCGCGGCGGCCCGGTGGACGTACCGCTCTTGGCCGCTCGCGGCGCGGCCGGGTTGAATTCGTATTCACGCTTGACCCGCCTCGGATGCCTTGCCGATGATCCGGCCTGAGGGCCGCAGCGCCTTCGCCTGGAGCGCCGCTACGTGATCGAACTGGTTCCATTGGACATGAGCTGGATCGACGGCTCGGCCGACGATCCCGACGACTTGTGCGCGCACGGCCGCGTCCGCCTGCGCGTGGGCGAGGTGGTCCTGGTGGACGCCGGCGACGGCGGCATCACCGTCAGTTGCGCGGCGCATTCGATGTTGCGCACGCTGGAGAACGAGCACACTCCGCAGGCCCCGCTGGCCGGCGGCAATCCCATGTTCCCCGGCTGCGCCTTCAATGCCTGGCCGGCCGCCGATGGCGAAACCCTGGAGCGGATGGGCTGCCCGCGCGGCCTGGATGTCTGGGTCGAGCACCTGCCCGGCAGCCGGGTGCGCCTGAGCCGCGATGGGCGCGTGGCCGAGCTGGATTGGGCCGAATGGGCCGCCGCGGTGGTGGCCTTCGCCCGCCGCGTTGAGGCGTTCTACGCCGCCAGTTCGCCCAAGGTGCCTTGCGAGGACGAGCTGGAGCGCCAGGGCTGGGCCCGCTTCTGGGACGAATGGCGGAGCCTGATGGAGCGGCACGCCGGCGGTTCGGCCGCAACAGGCGCTGCCGACGCGGCGCGGCCGGGCTAGCCGGCGCGGCGCGCCCATTTCGGCGGCCGGGCGACCGAGCCGCGCGCATGCGCGCTGGGCTCAGCCGAAACGATCGGCCAGCGCGTCGGTGGCCTGGACCAGCGCATCGACGATGGCCGGATCGGCCGCACTGTGGCCCGCCAGCACGATCCGCAGGTCCGCTTCGGGCCAGGCCGCCGCCAGGTCCACCGCGCTCTTGACCGGGCAGATCAGGTCGTAGCGGCCGTGGACGATGGTCGCCGGCAGATGGCGGATGCGCTCGACCCCACCCAGCAACTGGCCCGGAGCCAGGAACACCTCGTGGCGGAAATAGTGCGCTTCGGTGCGGGCCACGGCGATGGCCGCTTGCGGCGTGTCGAACTGGCTGGGCGCGTCGGGGTCGTGCAGCAAGGTGGTGCTGCCGCCTTCCCAGTCGCTCCAGGCCAGCGCCGCGGCCAGCCGGACTTGCGGATCGGGGCTGTCCAGGCGGCGCCAGTAGGCCTCTACCAAGTCGTCGTGTTCCTCGGCCGGGATATGCGCCAGATAACGCGCCCAGCGTTCGGGAAAGACGAAGCGCGCGCCGCCATCGAGCTGATTGAACCAGCGCAGTTCCTCCGGCCGCCCCAGGAAGATGCCGCGCAGCACCAGGCCGAGCACTCGCTCGGGATGGGCCTGGGCATAGGCCAGCGCCAGGGTCGAGCCCCAGGAGCCGCCGAACACCACCCAGCGCTCGATCCCCGCCTGCCGGCGCACCGCTTCGATGTCGGCGACCAGGTGAGCGGTGGTGTTCTCGCGCAATTCGGCGTGCGGCGTGGAGCGGCCGGCGCCGCGCTGGTCGAACAAGACCACGCGGTAGCGCGCCGGGTCGAAGAAGCGGCGATGGTAGGGCGAAACGCCCGCGCCCGGCCCGCCGTGCAGGAACAGCGCCGGCAGCCCGTCGGCGCGGCCGCATTCCTCCACATGCAGCTCGTGCAGGCCATCCACCGCCAGGCGGCGGGCGAGATAGGGCTCGATGGGCGGGTACATCTCGCGCATGGCGGCGTTCCGGTCGGCGCGGCGGAAGCGCGCCCTGCGCCGAGCATAGTCCCCGCGCGCCCGGCGCGCTCGCCGGCGCCTGGCCGTTGCGCGGCCGGGCAGGGCGAACGGAGCCTGGGAGGACGCCGGCGCCCAGCCCACGGCCGGGCGCGCAGGCAGTCGCACAGCGATTTTTGCCCGCGCCGCGGCTAGAATGCGCCAGCCCGGCCGCGCGCCGGGCCGATGCGAAAGTGGCGGAATTGGTAGACGCACTGGATTTAGGTTCCAGCGGGTAACCCCCGTGCGGGTTCGAGTCCCGCCTTTCGCACCATATCTCATTGATACGTCGGGTTATTTCCTCTGGCTGGGGCTGTCGCGGTTAACGCCCTGGGGCGGGATTTACGCGACCGCAGGAGTGGGCCTCAGAGGAGGGCGCTCGTGCCTGGAATTGCTGGGATGGGGAAAGGTTGTCCCGCACAAGCGGTCCCCTGTGCCGTGATGGTGCACTGGTGCCGGATTCCAGGGCGTCTCGTTGTGGTTTCGGCTTTCAGCCGGGTGCAAGCAGGGGGCATCCATCGCCGCTCGGGGATGTCGGCCGACGATGCAACGGCCTTGGCCTGAGGGACGGATGCCATCGAGGATGCTGCCCGGGGTAGGGGGCATGACCGACCTGTCCATCGTTTTTCGACGTTGCCGGGTCGATAGTTGCCCACGCAAGCCCTACCTCTGCATCTTGGGGCTGTCTTGGGACTGCCCGCCTGCTGATTGGGATTGCTGTTGCGCCGCTTCTGCTTCTTGCGCGCGCTGCTGCTCGATGGCCTGCGCCTGCTCGTAGCGCTCGGCTGCGGGTGTGGCTAATGCCTGCGCCATGGGCATGTGCGCGAAGTTGGCGGCAGGGTCGGGCGATGCGTTCGGACCTTCGCGATACACAAACAACACTTCGCCCGCCGCGTTCTGCGTCGTGGGGCGATTGAGCGCGACACGCACGTCGTCGCCGGGGCCGAACTCGCTGCCGACCGCCAATGAAAACGCAGCGGCGCTCATGCGTTCGCTCTGGGCGTCCCAAGGTTTGCCGAGGCTCTGCTCCAGGTCGCGAACGCTAAC
Source organism: uncultured Lysobacter sp. (assembly GCA_966185905.1). Lineage (GTDB taxonomy): Bacteria > Pseudomonadota > Gammaproteobacteria > Xanthomonadales > Xanthomonadaceae > Lysobacter. Next base: position 7,416 of record CBIFVU010000124.1, on the reverse strand, counting down.
CCTGATCTTCTCCAGCAATTTGTGATCGGGGCTGCTCGGGTCGCTGGCGTCGGGCGTGGCCGGACGCTCTGAGCGCAGCGCGGGTTTGTCTTGTACGGGGCTGGAGTCTTTGAAGCCGAGCGGCAGTTCTATGTCGGCACCCAGAGCTAGCACGTTGACCGTCATCTCTGGGAACGGGCGGCCGGGATGGGCCTCCTGTGCAATCGCCTCCTGGCGATAGATTTCGCCGAACGCCCAATCAATGTTGCGTGCGGGATAGCCTTGGTTGCCGTCGTAAAACGCCTTTGCCATTGCCTCCAGGCTCTTGTCGGGATCCAGCTGCAAGTCGCGCCTTATGTGGAAGCCTGCATCCATCTTGACGGTCGTGCGCGCTTTGTCGTCGCTCTCCATGTAGTTGGAGACGCCGCCGTCTGCGTTGTAGAGATCTCTCAGGGTCGCCCGCGGATTGTCGCGCTTCACTTGAGCGGCGACTGCATTGAAACCTGCGATCTCGGCTCGCGCCTCGCTCTTGCGCGCGCCGTCGTTGTACTCCTTAACCGGGCCGGTGAAGTCGTGGGGCGAGGAGCCGCTCGCTATCGCCGCAACCTGCTCCCGGAAGCGCTGGGCCCGCCGCGCGTTCTCTTCGCGGTGGTGTGCATGGTCGATCTCATGACCGGCGGTGTAGCGAATGGCGTTGACCGCGTCGCGAATTTCATGCGGATCATTGGGCGGGCCGGCTTCGTTCAGCTGATCCACGGACAGGCTCATCTTGCGGCTATCGCCGTGGTAGCTTCCGTTGAATCGAGGATCTTTTTCTACCTCCAGGCCGACCAGATTCCCCTCCCTGACGGCCCGTTCGTATTGCTCGCGCAGTCCCGGGGTGCTGTTTAAGACCTCCCGGAAAATAGCGCCCGGGTTGGTGGTATCGGTGCGCGTCTGCCGTTCAAAATCGGCGAGCATTGCGTCCAGCTTATGCCGCGCTTCCAATTCCTCCTGAAGTGTCGCCATGCTCGATCATCCTTGAGGGCTGCCGCTAATGAAGACCCTGGACACGCACAGGTCTTCGTCGTGACGCTTGGTCCTTCCCCGCAGTTCAACGCGCACGTTGACCTTGCCCGAGCGAAAGAACCTGTATTCAGTACCCAGCCGGGGCGGTCTCTGCGACTCTTTGAACCCCGCCGAGGTGAGCGCGGAGCGATAATGCTCCAGGCCGACGCAGACGGGAGTCCTGTCGGTGTAGCCCTCTGCCGGATGCCCCATGTTCAGCAGTAGCGCATGATGAGGAGTTCCGGGGACTGGCTCCACCGAGACCAGGGAATAGAACCACCCCGCGGGCAGTGATCCCGTGCTGTAGAACCCGCTTGGATCTTCGGGGTGCGGTTCAACTTTCAAGCCGGTGCGTTGCGCGATGTTCTGTGCGGTCAGGTCTTGAGGACCGTCCATGCTCAGGATCAGTCCCAGAATCTTGTCGTTCAGTTGCTGGGCGCTGAGGCCAGCTGTCGCTGCGGCCGGTTCCGTCATGGTGTTGCTCTCCTTTGCCGATAGGGGGCGTGAGGTGGACACGCACGCGCAGGCAGCGAGCGCACAGAGCAACGGCGCCAGACGGGATGCTAGGAGGTGGGCGGGCTTGGGCATGGACTTCTCCGTGTGTGCCTCGGTTCAGCTTCCGGACTGCTGGCGCACTCGCGAGGCCATCGTGTAAGAGGCGCCCTCCAGGGGTCAAGGAAAGGCGTCCCTAAGAGCGCCGGGGCATGACCGCCGTCTCTCCTGAGGGCTGCACGAGATGCCAACTTCGCAGCGTCGGTGCCGGCGCCGGGCCGGATCGTGGCGCAAGGCCCAAGGGCCAGCGCCGCTCGCGACTGCCGCCCGCCTCACGCGCAGGCCAATCCGCCCACGCCCGGGCGCAGCCGCAGGCTGTGCATAATCCGAGCCACTCCAGGACGGTTGGACCGGGCGCCGATGAGCGAGAGGGAAATCACGCGCGAAGATGTGGCCGCGCGCGCGCGGGTTGGAAAACTCGCGCCGAGGGATGTCGCCGGCGCGCTGAGTACGGCGCGCGGCATCGAGCATCCGTGGTATCGCTGCCAGGCCCTGGCGACGGCCGCCGAGCACTTGAAAGGCCGCGATCAGGAGCGTGTCCTGCTCGAGTCGCTGGCGGCTGCGCGCGAACAGGAGCAGGCCAACCGGGTCGTCACCGTGTCCTCCTGGTCGCTGCGAGTGCTCGCCGAGGTCTGCCCCGGGCTCGCGGCCGAGCATCTGGAAGGCCTGATCGAACTGGCCAAGACCGAGCCGCACCACCTCAGGCGTGCGCACGCGCTCCAGGCCCTGACCCACGCATTGAGCGGGCACCGCCTGCTCCTGGAGCGAGCGATCCCGGCCTTGGCGGAGGCGCTGATGGCGGGGCAGGGGGAGCGCATCGACCGCTGTATCCGCGACACGTTCGCGCAGGTGCTCGCGGTCAGGCCCGACTTGGCTTGGTCGGTGGCCATGCATCACAAGCCCGATCAGCGGCGGTCCAGGCTGCTTGCGGTCATTCCGCAGTGAAGCGGGGCGCCGCAGCCTCGCGCGCGCCCCTGGCGGCTCGCCCCTGGATCTCTCCACATGGTGTAAGGCGCCCGCGCGCGCTCGGCTTCCCGGAGTCGGGTCCAGCGGTCCGTCCCGCCCTGCGCGCCGCGGCCTCCGGGCCGCCCAAACCGCCCAAACCGGCGCTACGGCGCAGGCGCCGGTCTCAAGCCGGGCTGAGCCGCCGCCGGGCCGCTGCCCCGGATCCCCCGTCAAACCGCCGACTCGCCCCCAGAACCCTGGCCCCGCCGGCCGTTCCGCCCGGCGGCGCTGGCAGCGGCGGGCGTTATCGGCCAAACTAGCAAGTTCCGCCGGACGGCCACTGCGTGGCCGGGGCCGGCGGCCGCACAGGACCAACCAACATCGTGCCGCGGCGGGTGCCGCGGTCGCAGGAGTGGATATGCAAGTTTCGCTCGAATCGACCGGCTCGCTCGAACGCCGACTGACCTTCAGCCTCCCGGCCGAGAACCTGGAAAGCCAGGTCGGCGGCCGCCTGCGCGAGATCGCGCGCGGCGCCAAGATCAAGGGCTTCCGCCCGGGCAAGGTGCCGGCCAAGGTCATCGAGCAGCGCTTCGGCGCCCAGGTCCGCGCCGAAATCCTCGACGGCATGCTGCGCGAGGGCTTCAGCAACGCCGTGCGCCAGGAGCAGTTGCAGATCGCCGGCAGCCCGCGCATCGAGCCGGCCCAGGAAGACGGCCAGACGCTGTCGTACGTGGCCACCTTCGAGGTGGTGCCGGATTTCGGCGACATCGACGTGTCCAAGCTCAACATCACCCGCCACGCGGCCGAGGTGACCGACGCCGACATCGACGCGATGATCGAGAACCTGCGCCTGCAGCGCCGTACCCTGGAGCCGGTCGAACGCGCCGCCCAGGCCGGCGACGTGGTCGAGCTGGAGACCTGGACCCAGGTCGGCGATGAGCGCCTGCCGGCCGAGGGCGTTGAGTACGGCAACACCCAGATCGGCTCGGAAGCGATGTTCAAGCCGCTGGAAGACGCCCTGGTCGGCCTGAAGGCCGGCGAGGAAACCGTCGCCGAGGTCGAGTTCCCGGCCGAGTGGCGCGCCCCGCAGCTGGCCGGCAAGCAGGCCAGCGTGCACATCAAGGCCACCCGCGTGTCCGAGCCGGTGCTGCCGGAAGTCGACGAAGCCTTCATCAAGAGCTTCGGCGTCAAGGGCGGCGGCCTGGAGCAGTTCCGCGGCGACATCCGCACCAACCTGGAGCGCGAGCTCAAGGGCGCGCTGATGAACCGCCTGCGCCGCGAAGTCGGCGAGGAGCTGGTGCGCGCCTACGAGTCGGTGGAAATGCCGCCCAAGCTGGTGGAGAACGAAGCCCGCGACATGGTCTGGCAGACCGTCGAGCAGGCCCGCCGCCAGGGCCGCCAGATCGAAGCGCCGGCCGACGCCCACCTGGGCTACATGGACGCCGCGCGCAAGCGCGTGCTGGTCGGCCTGTTGGTCGGCGAGATCGCCCGCCGCAACGACCTGCGCCTGGACCCCAAGCGCCTGAACGAGACCCTGCGCCTGATCGCCTCGACCTACGAGGAGCCGCAGCAGGTGATCGACCTGTACCGCAACGACCAGCAGCTCATGTCCGGCCTGCAGAACCGGGTGATGGAGGAGCAGGTGATCGACTGGATCGCCGAGCGCGCCCAGCACACCGAACAGCCGCTGTCGTTCAGCGAAGCGATCCGCCCGTCCTGATCGCAAGGCCCCCGGGATCGCTCCCGGGGGCCTTCTCGCTCTGGCCCGGGCGATGCCGCGCGCGCCCGCCGGCCTGTCCGCTCCGGGCGGTCGCGCGCCGGGGCCCGGCTTTTAGCAATCGCGCCTCTTGCGCTGCGCCCGGCCCGGCCCCAAGTTGGGCGGACCGCGCTCGCATCTTCAGCGCCCCGCCTACGTCAGCCAACAGGTGCCGTCTAAATGGATACCCGAACCAAAGCCTTGAACCTGGTGCCGATGGTGGTCGAACAGACCAGCCGCGGCGAGCGCGCGTACGACATCTACTCGCGCCTGCTCAAGGAGCGCATCATCTTCCTGGTCGGCGGCGTGGACGACCACGTCGCCAACGTGATCGTGGCCCAGATGCTGTTCCTGGAAGCCGAGAACCCCGAGAAGGACATCAGCTTCTACATCAACTCCCCCGGCGGCGTGGTCACCGCGGGCATGGCGATCTACGACACCATGCAGTACATCAAGCCGGACGTGAGCACCATCTGCATCGGCCAGGCCGCCAGCATGGGCGCGCTGCTGCTGGCCGCCGGCGCCAAGGGCAAGCGCCTGGCGCTGCCGAACTCGCGGGTGATGATCCACCAGCCGCTGGGCGGCTTCCAGGGCCAGGCCACCGACATCGACATCCACGCGCGCGAGATCCTGACCCTGCGCCAGCGCCTGAACGAGATCCTGTCCAAGCACACCGGCCAGGCGCTGGAGACCATCGCCCGCGACACCGAGCGCGACAACTTCAAGAGCGCCGAGGCCGCGCGCGACTACGGCCTGGTCGATCTGGTGCTGGAGCGCCGCCCGGACGAGACCATCCAGGCCCAATGACCGCCGGCGGGGCGCAAGCCCTTGATCCGGAAGGGCGGCAGCGTCCGGGCGCGCCTCGCGGGGCGGCTCCGGACGCTGTGTTATTCTCGGGTCGCCACAGCTGAACGGAGCCTGCGGGCGCTTGCCGCCCCGGCCGTTCGGGATTAATAAGAGCTAGCAGTACGACTGAGCACCAACGGGCCACACCAGCATGACCGACGATCGACAAGGACGCAGCACGGGCGAGAGCAACAAGATCCTGTATTGCTCGTTCTGCGGTAAAAGCCAGCACGAAGTCCGCAAGCTGATCGCGGGCCCCAGCGTGTTCATCTGCGATGAATGCGTGGAGCTGTGCAACGACATCATCCGCGAGGAGCTCGAGGAGAAGGCGCAGTCGGCGCGCAGCCACCTGCCCAAGCCGCGCGAGATCCTGGAGGTGCTCGACCAGTACGTGATCGGCCAGCAGCGCGCCAAGCGCACGCTCGCGGTCGCCGTGTACAACCACTACAAGCGCATCGAGAGCCGGCAGAAGAACGACGACGTCGAGCTGTCCAAGTCCAACATCCTGCTGGTCGGCCCGACCGGTTCGGGCAAGACCCTGTTGGCCGAGACCCTCGCGCGCCTGCTCAACGTGCCCTTCACCATCGCCGATGCGACCACGCTGACCGAGGCCGGCTATGTCGGCGAGGACGTGGAGAACATCATCCAGAAGCTGCTGCAGAAGTGCGACTACGATGTCGAGAAGGCGCAGCAGGGCATCGTCTACATCGACGAGATCGACAAGATCTCGCGCAAGAGCGACAACCCCTCCATCACCCGCGACGTGTCCGGCGAAGGCGTGCAGCAGGCCCTGCTCAAGCTGATCGAAGGCACCGTGGCCAGCGTGCCGCCGCAGGGCGGGCGCAAGCATCCGCAGCAGGAATTCCTGCAGGTCGATACGCGCAACATCCTGTTCATCGTCGGCGGCGCCTTCGCCGGCCTGGACAAGATCATCCAGCAGCGCAGCACCGAGGCCGGCGGCATGGGCTTCGGCGCCAAGGTCAAGAGCAGCGAGCGCAAGGCCGACATCGGCAAGGTGCTGGCCGAGGTCGAGCCCGAGGACCTGATCAAGTTCGGCCTGATCCCCGAGTTCGTCGGCCGCCTGCCGGTGGTCGCCACGCTGGAGGAGCTGGACGAGGCCGCGCTGGTGTCGATCCTGACCGAGCCGAAGAACGCCATCACCAAGCAGTTCCGCAAGCTGTTCGAGATGGAGAGCGTGGAGCTGGAGTTCCGTCCCGACGCGCTGTCGGCGATCGCGCGCAAGGCGCTCAAGCGCAAGACCGGCGCGCGCGGCCTGCGCACCATCGTCGAATCGGTGCTGCTGGACACGATGTACGAGCTGCCCTCGCTGGAGAACGTCAGCAAGGTGGTGGTGGACGAGTCGGTCATCGACCACAAGTCCGAGCCCTACCTGATCTACCAGACGCCGCCGGCGCAGCAGCAGCCCAAGGTCGCCTCGGCCGAGTAAGCCCCTCGGCCCTGCGCAGCGTGCCCGACGCCCCCGCTCGCGCGGGGGCGTTCGTTTTGGGCCCTGCGCAGGCGCGGTCGGCGCCGTCGTTGCCGGGCCGCGCAGCGGCCTGGAAGGCGGGCTGCCGCCCGCCCCCGCGCCGGCCTCCGGCGGCGCCTCCCGGCGCGCGCGCAGAGCCCCCCGGACTGCCGTCGCGGCCGCTTCGAGTGCGTCCTCCGGGGCCGTCGGCGGAATGCTCCGTCCCGGCCCTCGTCGGTTCCACAAGAAACTGATCGGTAAAGGGTTTTTGTCGATTCTGCGGGCCGCCCGGCGGGCTCTGCTTGCGCTGCCGGGCGGCCACCCCCATAACGGGAGCCTGGGTGCCCCGGCATCCTCACCCCACGTCCGAGAACTCCGATGACTCAGTCTTCCGAATCCATGACCCTGCCAGTGCTGCCGCTGCGCGATGTGGTCGTGTTCCCGCACATGGTGATCCCGCTGTTCGTCGGCCGCGACAAGTCCATCCGCGCCCTCGACCTGGCGATGGAGGCCGACAAGCGCATCCTGCTGGTGGCGCAGAAATCGGCCGAGACCGACGATCCCGGCGCCGGCGATCTCTACCAGATCGGCACCCTGGCGCAGGTGCTGCAATTGCTCAAGCTGCCCGACGGCACGATCAAGGTGCTGGTGGAGGGCGTGGCGCGGGTCGACGTGCACGACGTGGTCGAGCGCGACAACGCGCTGTCCGGCGAGGCGACGATGGTCGAGCCGGTGGTCGATCGCGAAGAGCGCGAGATCGAGGCGATCGCGCGTTCGCTGATGGGCCTGTTCGAGCAGTACGTCAAGACCAACCGCAAGCTGCCGC
>CBIFVU010000123.1:0-11193 GCA_966185905.1 uncultured Lysobacter sp. | reverse complement strand
TCCCCAATCCCCGCCTTACTGATACACCCCCAGCACCGTGACATTGGCGAAGGCAGCCTCGCCCACCACCGAGAGGTAGTAGGTGCCGGGCTGCGGGTTGGTGATGACCACCGCTTCGCTGTTGCCGGGCTTGGCCGATTTGCGGTCGAACAGCAGCGCGGTCGGCGCCCGCTCGTAGGCGAGGTACAGCGAGACATCGCCGCTGCCGCCATAGCTGCGCAGGTTGAGGCTGCGCGCGCCGGTGGGCACTTCCAGCTTGAACAGGCGCGCCTCGCCGGCGGCGCCGGTCTGGCCGGCGGTCGGCGTGCGGTTGATCAACAGCTCGCCCTGCTCCTCGGGCACTTCCTCGGTGGCGGCCTGGACCGCGGCGGCGGCATCGACGATGCCCGGGCCCTGCGGCTTGTTCGCCGGCGGCGCGACGGTGAACGGCTTGACCGTGGCGCGCAGCAATTGCTTGACCTGGTCGGGACTCAGCGCCGGCCGGCCGGCGGCATTGGCCGCGCTCTGCATCAAGGCGACGATGCCGGCTACGTGCGGGGCGGCCATCGAGGTGCCGATCATGGCGGTCAGGCGGTCGCCTTCCGGGCTGGGCACCGGGGTGGTGGTGCCGGCGTTGCCCAGCGACCAGATCCAGCGGTCGTCCGGATCCGAGCCGCTGGTGGCGCTGCCGCCCGGCGCGGTCAGGGTGACAGTGGCGCCGTAGTTGGAGAACCACGAGCGGGCGCCATCGATGCCGCTGGCGCCGACGGTGATCACGCCCTTGCAACTGGCCGGCGAGAACGAGCCGGCATCGGTATTGGAGTTGCCCGAGGCCACCACGACCGTCGACCCGCGCGAGATCGCGCCATCGATGGCCTCCTGGGTGACCGGATCGCCACTGCACACGCCCGGCCCGCCGAGGCTGAGGTTGAGCACCTCGGCCGGGGTGGCGTTGTCGGGCACGCCGTCGACGTGGCCGCCGGAGGCCCAGACGATGGCGTCGGCGATGTCGGAGCTGTAGCCGCCGCCATGGCCGAGCACACGCACCGGCTGCACCTTGGCGCCATAGGCCACGCCGGCCAGCCCGAGCGCGTTGTTGGTCATGGCCGCGACCGTGCCGGCGACATGGGTGCCGTGGAAGGAGCTGGGGTCGCCGTCGTACCAGTCGCCCGGATCGTGCGCGTCGGCATCGCGGCCGTCGCCGTCGCCGGCCACTTCCGGATCGTCGATGAAGTCGTAGCCGGACACGATGTTGGCGTTGAGGTCGGCATGATCGAGGTAGCCGGTGTCGATCACCGCCACCACCACGCCTTCGCCGCTGCTGGTGTCCCAGGCCTTGGGCGCGCCGATGCCGCTGGTGGGATGGGTGTAATGCCACTGCAGGTCCAGGCGCGGATCGTTGGGCACGAATTCCAGGCGCTGCTTGATGAAGTCCGGCTGGGCGTACTTGACCGCCGGATCGCTGCGCAGTTGCGCCAGCAGCGCGTCGGCCTCGCTGCGGTCCAGGCCGCGCGACAGGCGCACCAGCTCGGCGCCGTTGCCGAGCCGGCGCAGGTGCTGCACCTGCAGCGCCGGACCGCTGGACAGGCTGCGCATGCCGGCGGCGCCGGCGCGGCGCACGGCGGCATCGAGGGTGGCGCGCACCGAGGCCTGGCCGGCGCGGGCGCTGGCGTCGTCGCGGTAGCGCACGATGAAACGGTCGAAACGGTCCTGCGCCGGCGCAGCTGCGCTCAGCAGGGTCTTGTTCGCCGACGGCGCCCGGGCGCCGGCCTGCGCGGCCTGGGCCACGGCCTGCGGCGCGCCGGCGGCCAGCGTCGTCAAGCCCGAGGGCGGCCACGGCGAAGCGCCGGTCAGATAGCCGGAGGCGAAGGCCGACAGGGCGGCGACCACGGCGGTGCTCAGTGCGCCGGTGGCGAGGATGCGGGTGCTCTTGTTCATGATGCTCTCCCAGGAAAGTTCAGGATGGTTCGTCGAGCGCGGCGGAGCGCGCGGGCGATGCGGTGGAGCGCGGCCGCGGGCGGGCGGACGCGCCGGGAAGCTGCGATGCGGGCCGCCGGTGCCGGGCGGCCCGCGCGAGCGGACTCGCGCGGGCCGTTGCGGCGCTCAGCGCGCCGCGCAGGTCACAGGTCGATGCCGAAGCCGACGCCGGCGGAGGAATCCCCGCTGCTGAAGGCGCCGCCGATGCTCATCGAGGCGCGATCGCCGATGGCCTTGGAATAGCCCACCGACAAGGCGCTCTCGCCGTTCTGCCAGCCCGCGCCGATCGCGATGCGGCCGCGCGGGCTGCGGCTGTTGGCGGCATTGATCGACATGTTCATCATCGCCGCGCTCATCGCGCCCTGGCGGTCGATGCGCTGGTCCTGGCGCGACAGGCGATAGCCCAGTTCGTCGCGCAAGCCGGTGAACTCATCGCTCAGCGCCTGGTAGCGGCTGTCGGTGTAGGCGTTGGCCGAGGACAAGGTCTGGCTGGCAGTGCGATCAGCGTAGGCATTGGCGCTGGCCAGCGCCTGCGCATCGCCGGCCTGCACCTGTTGCAGGTTGGTCGCATCGGTGGCACTGACACCGCTGGCGACATTGCCGACCACGACCGGCCCGGCCGCTGCGACCGCCCCGGTCTCGGGCGCGGGCGCCGGAGCAGGAGCCGGAGCCGGCGCGGGAGCCGGCTGGCTATCGCCGGCGGCGATGGCTTCGTTGCCGCCGCCGCTGGCGCCAGCACCACCCGCGCCACCGCCGCCGCCCTGGCCTTGCTCCAGCCGGCCAACGCGTGTGTTGAGGCCGTCGATCGCGCCGTCCAGCGCGCCGACCGCATCGCCGACGCTGTAGTAGCTGCCGCCCTGCACGCCATACACCGGCCCGACCAGACCGCCGGCGCCCATCGAAGCGCCACCGCCCAGGGCCTGGGCTATGCCGTCGCCGAGCTGGAACAACTGCCCGCCGTTGACCGCCTCGCGGCTGTCCGCGGCCAGGCTGCCGGCGGCGACATTGCCGATCACCGTGCCGCCTTCGCCCTGCAGGGTGAGCGCGCGCTGGTCCTCGTCGTCGTACTTGACCGCATCGGCCAAGCCAGCGCCGACCTCGCCCACCGCAGCGTTCAACTGGCCGACATTGACCGCGTCGGTATCCGCGCTGCCGGCCTTGACGTGGACGATGCTGCGCTCCTTGCCGGCGCTGCCGACGGCGACCGTGCCGGCGCGGTCGGCGACCGAACCGGCGCCGAGAGCGACCGCATCGGCGGCATTCGCGCGGGCGCGGGTGCCGATGGCCACGCTGTCCTGGGCGTTGTCGCCGACCCGGGCGTCGTAGCCGACGGCAGTGGCGCCGCGCGCGCGCGCCTGCGCATTGGAGCCGACCGCGCTGGCGGTGGCGGCGATGGCCTGGCTGCCGGCGCCCACGGCGCTGGCGTTGGCTTCGCTGGCGCGGGCGTTGTTGCCGTAGGCCGAAGCGCTGACTTTGCCCGCCTGCGCGCCGGCGCCGACGGCGGTGGCGCCGTTGCCGCCGGCCACCGCCTTGGCGCCCGCCGCCAGCGCGCCTTCGCCACTGAGGGAGGCATCGTCGCTGCCGTCCTGCTTGCCGCTGGACTTGAAGTAGTGGCTGGCCTGGCTCACGCCGCCGGCGACCGCATCGAGTTGGCCCTTGTTGACCGCATCGGTGGCCTCGGTGCCGGCGGCGACGTTGGTGATCTGGCGGTCGGTGGCGGCGAAGGTGTTGCCGTATTGGTCGGTCCAAGCCTGCGCCGCGCCCACCGACACGGTGTTGGCGCGGTCGCCGGTGTGCGAGCCGTGGCCCAGGGCCACGCTGTTCTCCGCCGTGGCCTGGCTGTAGGAGCCGACCGCGGTGGCGTTGGCCGCCATCGCCCAGGCGTTGGAACCGGCGGCAGTGGCGCCATCGCCATTGCCGTAACTGTTGTAGCCCAGCGAGGTCGCCTCGGTGCCGTCGGCCCAGCTTTCCACGCCGACCGCGACGCTCTGCGTACCGGTCAGGCTGTTGTTGCCGATCGACACGCCGGCCTCGCCGGCCCGGGCTTGCACGCCCACGCCGGTGCCGGCGACGTTGGCGACTGTGCCCTGGCCCACCGCCACCGCGACGTGGCTGGCCATGGCCTCCGCGCCCAGCGCGGTGGCGAACAGACCGTCCGCGCGCGCGCCCCAGCCCAGCGCCGAGGCCTTCCAGCCGTTGGCGTAGGCGCCGGCGCCGAAGGCGGAAGCCTGCATGCCTTCGGCGGTCGCGAACACCCCCACCGCGGTCGCGAACGCGCCGCTGGCCTGGGTCAGCGCGCCCACGGCGGTGGCGCCCAGCCCCGTCGCCAGGGCCTGGTTGCCCAAGGCAATGGCGCTGTCGCCGCCCGCCTGGCTGGCATTGCCCATCGCGACCGCGTAGTAGCCTTCGGCGCTGGCGCCGCTGCCCTGGGCGATGGCGTCCTCGCCGCTGGCCACTGCGCCATAGCCGGCGGCGAGGCTGCGCGCGCCGATGGCGTTGGCGCCGCTGCCGAAGGCCGCAGCGCCCTCGCCCAGCGCCAGGCTGCCGCTGCCCATCGCGGTCGAGTAATCGCCCGCGGCGTGGCTCTGGTAGCCCATCGCCGTGCTCTCCACACCGCCGGCCACTGCATTGGCGCCGACCGCCGCCGAATGCTCGGCCTCGGCGATGGCGGCATCGCTGCCGTCGCCGGCGCCATCGGCGGCGAGGTAATGGTTGGCATCGCCGACACTGTCGGCGACTGCGTCGAGCTGGGCCTTGTTGACCGCATCGGTGGCCTCGGTGCCGGCGGCGACGTTGGTGATCTGGCGGTCGGTGGCGGCGAAGGTGTTGCCGTATTGGTCGGTCCAAGCCTGCGCCGCGCCCACCGACACGGTGTTGGCGCGGTCGCCGGTGTGCGAGCCGTGGCCCAGGGCCACGCTGTTCTCCGCCGTGGCCTGGCTGTAGGAGCCGACCGCGGTGGCGTTGGCCGCCATCGCCCAGGCGTTGGAACCGGCGGCGGTGGTGCCGGCGGCATCGCCATAGCTGTTGAAACCGACCGCCGTGGCCTCCACGCCGGTGGCCCAGCTCTCGCGGCCCAAGGCCACGCTGTCCTGGCTGGCATAGGTGTTCAGGCCCAGCGCCACGCCGCCTTGCTGCGCGGTAGCGGCCGGGCCGATGCCCACCGAACCCTCGCCGGCGATGGCATCGGTGCCTACCGCCACCGCGACCTCATCGGCCATGGCGCCGCCGCCGACGGCGGTGGAGAAACTGCCGTTGGCCCAACTGCCCGCGCCGAGCGCAGCCGACTTCCAGCCCTGGGCCGCGGCTCCGGCGCCGAAGGCTGCACTCTGCATGCCCTCGGCGGCGGCGAAGGCGCCGACCGCCGTGCTCACCGGCCCGGTGGCCTGGGCCAGCCCGCCCAGGGCCAGCGCGCCCACGCCTTCGGCCAGGCTGCCGTAGCCCAGCGCGACGGTGTTGCCGTAGACCGTGCGGCTGCCGCCGCCGATGGCGATGGAGGCGCCGCCCTCGGCGCTCGCGCCGGTACCGTTGGCGATGGAATTGGCGCCGCTGGCGACGCTGCCGTAGCCGCTGGCCTGGCTGTAGTCGCCGAGCGCGTTGGCGCCGCTGCCGACGGCAGCCGCGCCTTCGCCCAAGGCGAGGCTGGAATCGCCGAGCGCGACGGAATGATCGCCCGAGGCCTGGCTCTGGTGGCCGTAGGCGCTGCTCTGCACGCCGTCGGCAACGCTGTAGGCGCCGGTGGCGGTGCTCGATTCGCCGGCCGCCAGGCTCTGCGCGCCGAGCGCGGTGGCGTTGCCGGTCAGCGCGCGCGCCTGTTCGCCCACCGCCAGGGCGCCTGCGCCGCTGGCGCCGGCGAGCTGGCCGATGGCCACAGCGTTCTGGCCGGCGGCGTAGGTCGCCTCGCCGATGCCCGGGCCGCCGTCGCCGTCCAGATCGGTCCATTCGCTGCCGCCGATGGCGATGGCGCCCTCGCTGCCGGCCGCTGCATTCTGGCCGACCGCGACCGCACGCGAAGCCGCGGCGTAACTGTTGCCGCCGACGCCGATGCTGCCGGTGCCGACCACGGTGGCGTAACCGCCGACGGCCACGCCGAAGTCGCCGCTGACTGCGAGCGAATTCGCCCCCAGGGCGACCCCGGCCTCGCCGTTGGCGCCGGCGCCGAAGCCGCCGACCAGGCTGCCTGCGCCATAGGCCATGGTGCCGCCGCCGAGCGCGGTCGAACCGGTGCCCGAGGCGGTGCTGAGCGCGCCGACCGCGGTCGCGGCCTGCTCCGCGGTAGCCTCGGCGCTGGCGCCGACGGCGGTGTTGCCGAAGCCGGCGGCCACTGCGCTCTGGCCGAGTGCGGCGCTGGCATCGCCGATGGCCAATGCGCCCTGGCCGAAGGCGCTGGAGCCGATGCCATAGCCCACCGCCTGCGCGCCGACTGCGGTGGCCGCATTGGCCGCGGCCCAGGCGCTGTCGCCCAGGGCCAGGCTGTGGTCGCCTTCGGCCAGCGCGGCCGAACCCATGGCCATCGCGCTGTAGCCGCTGGCCACCGCCTGCACCGGGCCTTCGACTTCCGGCGTCCACGGCAGATCCTGCGGACCGGTGATCTCCAGGTAATGCAGGTCGAGGATCTTCTCCGGCGCGTCGCCGACCGCGGCAGTCGCCGCCGCAGGCGCGCCGCTGGCGGTCGCGGCGGCCGCTGCGCGCGCCTGCGCCATGCACGCCTCGCGCGGCGCGGCCTCGGCGTGCTGGGCGGCGCAGGCGGCGACCGTTGCGGCCGAGACCTGTACGCGTTGCTCGGCCAAGGCGGGAGAGACGCCGTGCGCGAACAGCAGCGCCAGCGGCAGCGCGCCTGCGCCGACCGCACCCAGGCGGCGCCGGCCGTCCTTCCTTCCGCGCGCCGGAGCCAGTTCCGAAGTGACCACCATCGCCTGCTTGGAATGGCTCCAGACACGGCTGAAAATCTTGTTCATCCACGCTCTCCCGCCAGCTTTGTTCGTTTCAGGGACAAAGCGACGCCCATCGGCCCAGAACGACCGGTCGCCCGGTCGATGCCGTCGCATCGCACTGCCGTTTGGATGCGGCGCCCGCCCCGCCCGGGCAGGCCCGCTGTGATGAGGCATCGGCTGGAAGGATCCGTGCCGGTGCCGGGCTGTCGCTGAACCTAAGGCGCGACTGTGCGCGTTGTCACGCGCGCGTTCTCGCCGAATAATCACCGGGTTCTCACCGAACGCACCGGCCCGCCCGGGCGCGTTCCGCCCCGCAGCGAGCCGCCCGTCATGTGGAAACCCCTTGCGCACTGGCTGCGCAGTGCGCCCATCGCCGACGCAGTGGACCGACGCAACGCCCCGGCGATGCAATTGCTGCTGCTGTTCTACGGCATCGCGCTTCCGGCCAATTGGGCGTGGCATCTATCTTCGCGCTCGATACCCCCGGGCTGGACGCTGGTGTTGCTGCTCGACCTGGCGACCGCCGCGCTGGCCTTGCTGTGCGTGGCGCTGATCCGCCGCGGCCGTTTCCGCGGCGCGATGAGGCTGTTCCTCGGCGCCCTGCTGGCGTCGCTGGCGCTGGCCTTCCACAAGCTCGGCGCGCAGGCGCAGTTGATCGACCAGACCGCGGTGATCCTGACCTTGGTGATCGCCGGCGTAGTGCTGGGCCGGCGCGCGCTGTGGTCGGTGTTCGCGCTGCTGCTGGGCATCTTCGCCATCGGTTTCGCCACCGACGCCGGCAATGCCGCCAAAGGCCCGCAGTGGATCGGCAGCGTGCTGCGCAACGCGCCTTCGCTGGTGGCCAGCTACCTGATCATCACCGCCATCCTCGACCGCGCAGTCACCGCCCTGCGCGAGAGCCTGGACGAGGCCACCGCGCGCGAGCGCGAGCTGGAGCTGGAAATGGCCCGGCGCGAGCGCGCGCAGTCGCAGTTGATCCATGCCCAGAAGCTGGAAGCCAGCGGCCGGCTGGCCAACGGCATCGCCCACGATTTCAACAACCTGCTCGGGCTGGTCCGCGGCTTCGCCGCGCAGCGCCACCTGGCCGCGGAGCTGGCCGACCCGCGCGAGCGCGCCGCGCTGCTGGAAGCGGCGCTGGAAGGCGCGGAAGAAGCCGCCGACCGCGGCACGGCCCTGACCCGCAAGCTGCTGGGCTTCAGCCGCAACGACGTGCTGCGGATCGAGACCTTCGACGCCGCCGCCGCGCTGGACGGACTGATGCCGATGCTGCGGCAGTTGTTCCCGCCCTCGGTGCGGTTGCAGCGGCCGGCCGCCGGGGCTGCGTTGCCGGTGCGGCTGGATCGCGGCGAGTTCGAGCTGATGGTGCTCAACATCGCCGCCAACGCGCGCGACGCCATGCCCGAAGGCGGTCGCTTCGCGGTGGCGGCCTGGGCCGAGGACGGCGAGGTGCGCATCGCTTTGTCCGACAGCGGCCAGGGCATGGAGGCGCAGGTGCGCGAGCGGGTATTCGAGCCGTTCTTCAGCACCAAGCCCGCCGCGACCGGCACGGGCCTGGGCCTGGCCGTGGTCCACGACTTGGTCAAGACCGTCGGCGGCGATATCCGCATCGACAGCGCGCCGGGCGAAGGCACCACCGTGACCATCCACCTGCCGCAGGCACGGGCCGCGAGCGCGGCCTGAGCCGGCGCGCGACCGAGCAACGTTCGGCCCGAACGACGGCTGGCGCACGCACCACCGGGGCGCAGCAGCGCCCGCGCCGCGAGAACACCCGTCCGCAAGTCCGGCGCTGCGCAGCCCGCGCCGGTGGGCCGAGCCCGCGCCTGCCAAGCTCCCGCCAAGCCTGCGCCCACGCCGCCGGCGACGGCCCGCAGACGCGGCAACGTGCGCCTACGCGCGGCTCAGTGCGCGGCGGCCAGCACGTAGCCCTCGCCGTGCACCGCATTGAGCGGCAGCGGCTCGCCACACGTGTCGGCCACCTTCCGCCGCAAGCGATAGATCAGCGAGTCCAGCCGGTGCGGATCGAAATCGTAGACGTTGTCGGTCAGTACCTCGACCAACTGCGCGCGGGTGACCAATTGCCCCGGCGCCGAGGTCAATCGCTCCACCACACGGCGCTCGGTACGGGTCAGCGCCACGGTGCCGCCGGCCGGCGAACGCAGGCACCAGCCGCCGGCATCGAGCCGCCAGTGCGGCGCCACGGTGCGCTCGGCGGACGGCGCGGCGGCCACGCTGGCTCCGCCGCCCAGGCGGCGCGCGAGGCTGTGCAGGGTCGCGGCCAGCAGCTCCACTTCCACCGGCTTGGCCAGGTAGGCATCGGCGCCGTGGCTGAGGCCGCGCACGCGGTCGGGCGTGGCGCCGCGCCCGGTGAGCATGACGATGCCGAGTTCGGAATGTGCCTGGCGCAGTTCGCGCGCCAGCAGGAAGCCATCGGCATCGGGCAGGCCGACGTCGAGCACGACGATGTCGTAATGCGCGCGCGCCATGTGCAGGTGCAGCGCGGCGGCGGTCTCCATGCCGGCGACAGCGAAGCCGAAATTCGCCAATCCAGGCAACAACACACGCTCGCGCAGCAAGGCATCGTCTTCCAGCAGCGCCACCCGCGGCGGCGCGTGTTGCGGTGAATCCATCCTTCCAGCCCCTCGGAACACCACCCCCTGTGGCCCGATAGTACCCGGAGCGAGGACGAAGTCGACAGGGCCGGCGCGGCGCGGGCGCGGCCATCGCGGCGAGAGCGATGGCGCAGCGCGCGGGGCCATGCTGCGTTGCGGCACTGCGCGGGCCGCGCTGCACGCACGCGACACGCAGGAAGGCGCAGGACACATCGCCTGCGCAGATGGATGCCGACGCCCCGCCCGTGGATACCTGCGGGGATGGCCGCATCGCCGCGCACTCAACCGCGCTGCTCGCCGCACGCATCGGCCCGCGCGCATCGGGCCCGGCGCGCGGTGAACGCAGCGCCTGCGCTGCGCGCGCCGTCGGCGATCAGCGCGCCGCCAGGCGCAGCGCGTCGTCGAGCAGGCCGGCGGCAGTCACGCCGGCCCCAGCGCCTGGGCCCTGGATCACCAGCGGCTGGGCGTCGTAGCGATCGGACCAGATCGCGACCTTGTTGTCGGTGCCGGCGCCGCCGGCCAGCGGATGATCGGCCGGCAAGGCCTGCAAGCCGACCTTGGCCGACACGCGGCCGTGGTCCTCGCGTTGCAAGCGGGCGATGAAGCGCAGCTTGGCCCCGTCCTTGTAGGCGGCGGCGTAGCGTTCGCGCAGCGCGGCGTCGAGCGCGGGCAGGGCCGCATCCACGCTGTCGCGGTTGAGCAGGGCCAGTTCCGGCGGCACCAGCGAGGCCACCTCCACATCGTTGGCCTCCAGCGCCACGCCGGCGGCTCGCGCCAGGATCAACAGCTTGCGCCGTACGTCCTCGCCGGACAGGTCGTCGCGCGGGTCCGGCTCGGTGTAACCGGCATCGCGCGCCTGGCGCACCAGCGCCGAGAACGGCCGCATCCCGTCGTAGTGATTGAACAGCCACGCCAGCGAGCCCGACAGCACCCCGGCGACGGCGTGGATGCGGTCGCCTCCGGCCTGCAACTCGCGCAGGCTGCGCAGCAAGGGCAGGCCGGCGCCGACGGTGGCGCTGTCGCCGTAGCCGGCGCCGCCGGCCGTGCCGGCCTCGGCGATGGCGCGCCAGCGCACCAGCGAGGTGCCCTGGCCGATCTTGCAGGCGGTGGCCACGTGGATGCCCTGGGCCAGCCAGTGCGGATGCAGGTCGGCCACCGCTTCGCTGGCGGTGGCGTCGATGATCACGCGCGGCTCCTCGCCGCGCAGCGCTTCGGCCACCGCATCCAGCGCGCTGTGGCGGCCGGACACCGCCAGCGCCGTGGCGGCGTGGTCGGGCAGCAGGCCGGCGGCATCGGCCACCGCCCGGCGCGAGTTGGCCACGTGCACCAAGCGCAGGCGTTCGCCGAGCGGCTGCCCGCGCCAGGACGCCAACCGGGCCAGCACCGCACTGCCGACCGTGCCGGTGCCGAGCAAGGCCACCCGCGCAGGCGCCGCGCCGCGGCTTGGGGAGGGAGTCGGCGCGGCCGCCTGCGCGAGCGCGGACGGGTGTGCGGGCAGGCCCGCGGCGGCGCTGGCGAGGGCGCTCATCGTTTCGCGCGCGCCGCCGTGGCCGATGCGGCGCTGGCGCGTTCCAGCGCCGCTTCCAGGTCGGCCAACAAGTCCTCGGCATGCTCGATGCCGACCGACAGGCGCAGCAGGCCATCGCCGATGCCGGCGGCGGCGCGCGCTTCCGGCGACATCGCCGCATGGGTCATGG
>CBIFVU010000122.1:0-11341 GCA_966185905.1 uncultured Lysobacter sp. | reverse complement strand
GGGAGCGGGTTGGGGCGGCCCGGCCAGTTGTGTTTTCATGGGGCCTCGAGGTCCGGTGGAGGTCCGATGTTTGCGGATGAGGCCGGTCGTTCTTGTCTGCCTGAACAGGCCGCGTTCGATGGGCCAGGACGCCCAAGGGCCGCCTGGCTCGCTCCTGGCCGCAGCCCTTCTCGCTTTTCCTGCTCGCTCTTCCTGTATATTCAACGACTAACGCAATCTAGCTAAGGCAGCACATCACGGTGGCGTCCGCACCCACAGCCCCACGCAAGAAGGCCAAGCCCGGCGCCGAAGCCGGCGGCGGCGCGCCCTCGCCGAAGCGGCAGCGCCTGATGCGCGACATCGCGTTGATCGTGATCGCGCCCTTGCTGCTGTACCTGTTGGCCAGCCTGGTGTCGTTCTCGCCGACCGATCCGGGTTGGTCGCATTCGGGCTCGATCACCGCGCCGGTGCACAACTACGGCGGCCGGGTCGGCGCCTGGACGGCCGATGTGCTGTTGTACCTGTGCGGCTATGTCGCCTTCCTGTTGCCGCTGATCCTCGGCGCGATCGCCTGGATCGCGCTGTTCGGCATGGACAGCGACGGCGACGGCCAGGCCGACCTCGGCCCGGCGCTGCGCTTGGTCGGCATCGTCGGTTTCCTGGTGTCGGCCGCGGGCTTGCTGCACCTGCGCGCGGGCACCGCCGAGTATCTCTCCGCGGGCAGCGGCGGCGTCCTCGGCCAGTTGGTCGGGCGCTCGCTGCATTCGGGCTTCGGCCCGGTCGGCGGCAATCTGTTCCTGCTGGCCCTGCTGCTGGTGTCGGTGACCCTGGCCACCGGGCTGTCGTGGCTGGCGTTCATGGACAAGATCGGCCAGTGGGTGATGGCGTTGGGGCCGACGGTGAGCAAGCTGTTCCGCCGCGGCAGCCAGCAGGCCAGCGAATGGCGCCAGACCCAGGTCATGCGCGAGGAGCGCGAGGAAGCGCGCAAGGTCGATACCGAACTGCGGGCCAAGCGCGAGAAGGTCAAGATCGAGCCGCCGCCGGCGCCGGTGGTGGAGAAAAGCGAGCGCGCCAAGCGCGAGACCCAGATCCCGCTGTTTCATACCGGCGATGGCAGCGGCCTGCCGCCGCTGGCCTTGCTGGACGATCCCAAGCCCCAGCCCAAGGGCTACAGCGAGGAGACCCTGGAAACGCTGTCGCGGCAGATCGAATTCAAGCTCAAGGACTTCCGTATCGAGGCCCAGGTGATGGGCGCCTACCCGGGGCCGGTGATCACCCGCTTCGAGGTCCAGCCCGCGCCCGGGGTGAAGGTCAGCCAGATCAGCTCGCTGGACAAAGACATTGCCCGCGGCCTGTCGGTCAAGTCGGTGCGCGTGGTCGATGTGATCCCGGGCAAGTCGGTGATCGGCCTGGAAACGCCGAACACCACCCGCGAGATGATCTTCCTGTCCGAGCTGCTGCGCTCCAAGGAGTACGACAAGTCCGGCAGCCCGCTGACCCTGGCGCTGGGCAAGGACATCGCCGGCCGCCCGACCGTGGCCGACCTGGCGCGCATGCCGCACCTGCTGGTGGCCGGCACCACCGGCTCGGGCAAGTCGGTGGCGGTCAACGCCATGGTCCTGAGCCTGCTGTACAAGGCCTCCGCGCAGGACCTGCGGATGCTGATGATCGATCCCAAGATGCTGGAGCTGTCGGTCTACGAAGGCATTCCGCACCTGCTGGCGCCGGTGGTCACCGACATGAAGGAGGCCGCCAACGGCCTGCGCTGGTGCGTGGCCGAGATGGAGCGGCGCTACAAGCTCATGTCCGCGGTCGGCGTGCGCAACCTGGCCGGCTTCAACAAGAAGGTCAAGGACGCCCAGGACGCCGGCCAGCCGCTGATGGACCCGCTGTTCAAGCCCAACGCCGAACTGGGCGAGGCGCCGCGGCCGCTGGAGACGCTGCCGTTCATCGTCATCTTCATCGACGAATTCGCCGACATGATGATGATCGTCGGCAAGAAGGTCGAAGAGCTGATCGCCCGCCTGGCGCAGAAGGCGCGCGCGGCCGGCATCCACCTGATCCTGGCCACCCAGCGCCCGTCGGTGGACGTGATCACCGGCCTGATCAAGGCCAACATCCCCACCCGCATCGCCTTCCAGGTCTCCAGCAAGATCGACTCGCGCACCATCCTGGATCAGTCCGGCGCCGAGACCCTGCTCGGCCACGGCGACATGCTCTATCTGCCGCCCGGCACGGCCATGCCCGAGCGCGTGCATGGCGCCTTCGTCTCCGACGAGGAGGTCCACCGGGTGGTCGAGCACCTCAAGCAGATCGGCGGCGGCCCGGACTACATCGAGGGCGTGCTGGACGAGGTCCAGACCATGGGCGACGGCACCGTGGTCGGCGCCACCGGCTTGCCGGAGGCCAACAGCGGGGGCGGCGACGAGTCCGACCCGCTCTACGACGAAGCGGTGCGCATCGTCACCGAGACCCGGCGGGCATCGATCTCCGGTGTCCAGCGCCGCTTGAAGATCGGCTACAACCGCGCCGCGCGCCTGATCGAGGCGATGGAGAACGCCGGCGTGGTGTCGGCGCCGGAACACAACGGCGACCGCAGCGTGCTGGCGCCGCCGCCGCCGAAGTAAGCGGCGGCCCGGCCGGCGACCGCACCGTGGGTGCGGCCGCCGCGGGGTTCGAGGTTGCGCAGTTCGAGGTTGCGGAGTTCAGGGCTGCGGGCAGGCCCGGCGGGTGACTTCCAGGCGGCCGCTGCGCACGCCCCAGGTCTCGCGCGTGCCGTCGCAGGTCCAGTGCACATAGCCGACCAGGTTGCCGGCACTGTCGTACCACTCCTCGAACTGCTCGGTGCCGTAGGGCGGTGCGCTGGCCAGGCTGGTGCCCGCGATCAGGCCGGTGGTCAGGGCCAGGGCGGCGGCGAGATAAGCGACTTTCCTGTTCATCGGGATTCTCCTGCGTGGTGGTGTCGGGGCCGGGCAGGACGGGCCTGCCGCGATCGGTGCGAGAGCAGCGGCTCAGCAAGGCAGTTGCGAGTACTGGCGATACGCGCTGCGCTCGCCCCAGCTCTGGTGGTTGCCGGCGCAATCCCAGCGCTCGCCGCCGATCAGCTCGGTCTGCGCGGGATCGGCGTAATAGCGGATGTCGTAATCGTGGTCGGGCAAGGGCGGCGGCGGCCGCGCGACGACGGTGCCCAGGGCCAGCGTGCCGGCCAGCGCGGCCACGGCCAGCGCCGGTGGCAGCAAGGTGCGCAATGGCTTCATGCGAACGACTCCTTGTCGAAGCAGCCGGTCCGGCTGCCTGTCGAAGTTAGCCGCGCTGGGCGTGGCAAAATGTGCTCTGAACCGAGGTTCTTCCGTCACGAGCCCGTTCAGCCGCATCCCAGCACACTGCCGCCACCCAATCAGGAGCACGCCCGTGACCCGTTCCGCCCGCCGCGCCGCCCTCGCGCTGTCGCTTTCGGCGACCTTGTTCGCCAGTGCCGCCGCCGCTGGCGCGCGCGAGGACCTGACTGCGTTCACCCGGGGCCTGAAGGGCCTGGACGGCCAGTTCGCCCAGCAGGTCTACGACCCCAACGGCCGGCTCAAGGAGCGCTCGACCGGGCAGGTCGCGCTGTCGGCGCCGCGGCTGTTCCGCTGGGAGTACGCCAAGCCGTATCCGCAGTTGATCGTCGCCGACGGCAAGAAGGTGTGGGTGTACGAGCCGGACCTGCAGCAAGTCACGGTGCGGCCGCAGGGCGTGGAAGAGCAGAACAGCCCGTTGGCCGCGCTGATCGATCCCAGCCGCCTGGACAGCATGTTCACGGTCAAGGAAGGCGGCAGCCACGGCGGCCTGAACTGGCTGGTGCTGGCGCCCAAGCAGCAGGAGGCCAGCTTCCGCAATGCGCGCCTGGGCTTCAACGCCACTGGCCTGGCGCGGATGGAGATCGTCGATGCGCTGGGACAGAAGACCGAGATCGATTTCAGCGGCTGGAAGCGCAATCCCAGCTTCCCGGCGACCACCTTCAAATATGCCCCGGCCAAGGGCGTGGACGTGATCGGCGAAGGCTGAGCCGCGGCCGTGCCGGCGCCGCGCGCGGCGCCGGTCGGCGGGCCGGCTTCGGAAGGCCGGGCCTCAGGGACGCAGGCCTCAGCGGTGCGGGCCTCAGAGCATTTTTTCGTAGCGCACCGTGGTCAGGCCGCTGTTCCATTCCAGGTCGGGATAGCGCCCGGCTTCGCGATAGCCCAGCGCGAGATACAAGGCCTGGCTGGCGGTGTTGAAGCTGTCGGTCTCCAGGCTGGCGCGCTCCAGCCCCTGTGCGCGCATCTGCGCTTCCAGCGCCTGCATCAGCGCGCGCGCCACACCGCGCCGGCGCGCGCTGGCGGCCACGTGCAAGGCATCGACGAAGCCGTCCTGGCGATGGCCGAAGCCCACCACCGCGCCGTCGAGTTCGGCCAGCAGCAGGCGCGGCCACTGCGCATCGACGAAACGCTCGGCCGGCCGGTCGCGCTGGTAGGCGGCGATGGCCGCCGGGGTCAGTTGCGGGCGCCAGGTGTCGGCGAAGGTGCCGGCCAGGATCGCCAGCACCGCGGCGCGGTCGTCGGCTCGGGCGGCGCGCAGCAACAGTGTCTGGGCAGGCATCGGCGAACAAGCTCGGCGTGGGGCGGGCGCCATTGTCGCGCCGGCGGCCGCGGCCGCGCTTGTCTTCAGGCGCGCGCTTGCGGCGGGAACCACTCCGCCCGCGCCAGCCAACCGGACAGGAAGCGGCGCAGCACCGGGTGTTCGGCGGCCAGCGCGCGGTAATAGTCGATGCGGCCCTGGCGATAGCGCGGATACAGCGCGGCCGGATCGGCCCGCATCAGCGCGGCGCCGGTGCTCGGGCCGAAGCGCCCGTCCGCGCTCAGCGGCGGGCCGAGCAGGCGCTGCAACAGTGCGATGGCGTGCGGGCCGGCGTTGACGTGGAAGTCGAACACGATCTCGGCCAGGCCCTGGCTGGCGATGGCATCGCCCTGGACCGGGTCCCAGTACAGCGCCTTGTACAGGCGCCCGGCCTGGGCATCGTCCAGACAGGCCAGCTCGTGCAGATCGCCCTGCACGCCCAGCAGCGCCGGCGCCTGGGCCTTGAACACCGCCAGGGTGATGCCCTTGTTGGTGGCGCCGCCGGGGTCGTGCGGGTCGTCGACATAACCGCCTTCAAAGCGCAGCAGTTGCGGCAGGTAGATCTCGAAATGGGCCATGGCGGCATCCTGCGGTGCGATGCCTGCGCAAACGCGCCGCGGCGGCGGGTGTGAGCGGCGCGGCACTGTGCGCGATCCTCCGAGATCGCCGCCGGGCGGCCAGCGCCGGTCCGGCCGGGGCGCGATCTTGCTATCGTGTCGGCCGACGAACGCGCAACCATCCGCCCCCGTGGCCCGCCGACCTTCCGCTCCCGTTTCCGAACCCGACCTGCTGAGCGTGGACCGCGAAGGCCTGCGCCCGCTGGCCGAGCGCATGCGCCCGCGCAGCCTGGACGAGATGGTCGGCCAGCGCCGGCTGCTGGCGCCGGGCTCGGCGCTGCGGCGCGCGGTCGAGGCCGGGCGGGTCCATTCGATGATCCTGTGGGGCCCGCCGGGCTGCGGCAAGACCACCCTGGCGCTGCTGCTGGCGCACTACGCCGACGCCGAGTTCCGCGCCATCTCGGCCGTGCTCTCGGGGCTGCCGGAAGTGCGCCAGGTGCTGGCCGAGGCCGCCCAGCGCTTCGCCCAGGGCCGGCGCACGGTGCTGTTCGTGGACGAGGTGCACCGCTTCAACAAGAGCCAGCAGGACGCGTTCCTGCCGCACATCGAGCGCGGCACCATCGTCTTCGTCGGCGCGACCACCGAGAACCCGTCCTTCGAGTTGAACTCGGCGCTGCTCTCGCGCTGCCGCGTGCATGTGATGGAAGCGGTTTCGCCGCAGGACATCGCCCAGGCGCTGCGGCGCGCGCTGGAGGACGCCGAGCGCGGGCTGGGCGCCGCGCCGGTGCAGGTGGAAGACGAACTGCTGTTGCAGATCGCCACCGCCGCCGACGGCGATGTGCGGCGCAGCCTGACCCTGCTGGAGATCGCCGCCGAACTGGCCCAGGACGAAGGCGGCCGGATCACCGCGACGACCCTGGCCCAGGTGTTGGCCGACCGCACCCGACGCTTCGACAAGGGCGGCGAGCAGTTCTACGACCAGATCTCGGCGCTGCACAAATCCGTGCGCAGTTCCAATCCCGATTCGGCCCTGTACTGGCTGGCGCGCATGCTCGACGGCGGCTGCGACCCGCACTACCTGGCCCGGCGCCTGACCCGGATGGCGGTGGAGGACATCGGCCTGGCCGATCCGCGCGCGCTGCAGATGGCGGTGGACGCCTGGGACACTTACGACCGCCTGGGTAGCCCCGAAGGCGATCTGGCCCTGGCCCAGGTCGCGATCTACCTGGCCAGCACGGCCAAGTCCAACGCAGCTTATGCCGCCTTCAACGCAGCCAAGGCCGACGTGGCCGCGCACGGCACCCAGGACGTGCCCCTGCATCTGCGCAATGCGCCGACCCGGCTGATGAAACAGCTCGGCTACGCCAAGGGCTACCAGTACGACCACGACGCGGACGGCGGCATCGCCCTGGACCAGACCGGCTTTCCCGAGGCGATGGGCGAGCGGGTGTATTACCGGCCGGTCGAGCGCGGCCTGGAAATCAAGCTCGGCGAGAAGCTGGCCCGCCTGCGCGCGCTGCGGGCGCAGGCGCGCGGCGAGGCGCCCGCCGGCCCCGGCGACGACGCGGAGCCGGCGTGAGCGCGCCCGGCGCCGTCGCTGGCCGCCGCTTGCGTGCGTGGGCGCGGGCGCCGGGTGTGGTTCCGCCCGCTGCCGCTGCGCCCGGGGTTTTCCTGCTCCCGGCCCTTTCGCTGCACGTCCTTGCGTTGCACGTCCCTCAGTGTCCCCGGCCAGGAGCCTCGCGCCCATGACTCGTGCCGCCCTGTGGCAGTTGCTCGCCGTCGCTGTCGGCGGCGGACTCGGCGCGATGCTGCGCCACGGCGCCAACCTGCTGCTGCCGCGGGCAGCCGCGCCGTTGCCGGCCTGGTCTACCTTCGGCGTCAACGTGCTGGGCTGTTTCTGTGCCGGTGTGTTGCTGGTCTGGCTGGGCCAGCGCGACAACGCCGAGTTCTGGCGCGCGCTGTTGCTGACCGGGGTGCTGGGCGGGCTGACCACCTTCTCGGCCTTCGGTGTGGAGCTGCTGGCGCTGCTGCGCGCCGGCCGCTACGACTGGCTGGCGTTGACCGTGGCTGCGCATGTCGGCCTGGGCTTGCTGGCGATCGTGGCCGGCTGGCGGCTGGGCCGCGGGCTGTGGCCGGGCGCGGCTTGAGCCGGCGGCTGGAAGCGGCTTGGCGGAGCCGCG
This sequence comes from uncultured Lysobacter sp., assembly GCA_966185905.1. Taxonomy (GTDB): domain Bacteria; phylum Pseudomonadota; class Gammaproteobacteria; order Xanthomonadales; family Xanthomonadaceae; genus Lysobacter. The sequence goes on along the minus strand of CBIFVU010000122.1, from coordinate 3,993 downwards.
CGGGCGGCTGATCGCTTGCGCGCGGCGAGGCCGGCCGTGCGCGTGCGGTGCGGCCAGGGCGGTCGGCGAGGGGGGCGCAGCGCAAGGGCCGGTGCGTAGCGCCGGTGCCTTTCGCCCGTGCTTGGGCCGCGGGCCTGGGAGTGCGCACTGACCGGCACCGTGCTGGCGCGGTGGGCGCCGGATGTCTGCGCGCGGACCGTCTCCGCGCTGGCTGCGCGTTTGCCGACCACGGGCACACTGGCCGAGCGCAAGGCCGGGCGGGCGTGGCCGGCGCCTTCTGCGTCTGCCGCCGGGAGCTGCCCCAGGCGCCTGCGGCGCTGTGTCGGGCCGGCGCAGTCAGTCGGCGACCGGCACGGCCGGATGCCGCGACATCCGCAGGACTTCGTCGCTGGGCGCGCTGGACTTGTTGGCCAGCACTTGCTGGAGCGATTCGACCTCGGCCCAGACCATGTGCTGCAAGGCCTGCAGCAAGGTCCGGCCGGCGTCGGACAGGCTCAGCCGGCCGTCCTGGCTGAGCGCCAGTCCATCTTCGACCAGGGCGTGCTTGAGGTGGCTGGTTTCCGGTTGCACGCCGCGTTGCAGGCCCACCAGCACGCTCAGCAGGGCGTGTTCTCTCAGCGACACTTTGAACAAAATCGATTCCCCTCGTGGTGCCGGCACGTGCATCGCTGTGCCGCCGGCCACGATAGGCCAAGCAGCGTGAGGGCTCGTTGACGGACCCCGGTCCGGCAGGTTGGCGGGGCCGCGCGGTGGGCGCGATGGCACCGCGCACGCGGCCCAGGCGACCGCCGGCGAAGGCGTCCGGCCCCGCAAGGAACGCGGATGCGGACGCGGACGCGGATGGAGTCGGCCGGTCGTGGGCGTGCGCAGGGATACGAAGTGGCGGAGCGGTCCTCTGGCGGCGCGGGAGCGGTGACCCTCCGGGGCCGGGCCGGCGGCGACCCGGGATCGGGCGGGAGCGCGGAGTGGAGCGGGAACCGGACTTCTGCCTGGGCGCCGTCGGACCGGGACGAGACTGCGCCCGGAACCTGGGGGTTCCCTGCGGCTCGGTGCCCGCGTGCCGGTTCCGCGGCGTCGGTCGTTGTATCCGCGATCGGGATGGCGCATCTTCGCCGCACCGCCGGACCGGCGGGCACCGCTACCAGGAACCGGACCTCCATGCTGATCTACGACCGCGTCGTACCGTTGAACCGCAACACCCACCGCCGCCTGCGCCTGCGCACGGCCCAGCACAACGCGCGCTTCGCCGCCTCGCTGAACTCGGTGCCGCTGACCACCGTCGAGTTCCCGCACGCCGCCTCCGAGTACGCGATCGTGTTCGCCCGCCTGGAGAACGGCAATTTCCTGCCGGCGGCGATGGTCGGGCTGCGCAACGCGGAAAACCTGTACGTGGACGCGGACTCGCGCTGGAAGCGCGGCTATGTGCCGGCGTTCCTGCGCCAATACCCGTTCATGCTGGCCGAGGACCCGGCCAACGGCATGCTCACCGTGTGCGTGGACATGGCCTACGACGGCCTGTCCGAGCAGGAAGGCGAGCCGCTGTTCGACGAACAGGGCCAGGACAGCGCCAATCTTTCCCAGGCGATGAGCTTCCTGCAGGAGTTCCACAACGAGTTCAAGCGCACTGCCGCCTTCACCGCCAAGCTCAAGGAACTGGACCTGCTGGAGCAGCGGGTGATCCGCTTCGGCGGCGAGGGCGAGCCGCAGCGCGAACTGGGCGGGGTGTACGTGGTGTCCGAGGAGCGCCTGCTCAAACTGGACGACGCCGCCATTCCGGAGTTGCTGCGTTCCGGCGCACTGGGCCTGATCTACACCCACTTGGTGTCGATGCGCAACCTAGAGCGCCTGTCGGCGCTGGCGCAGGAACGCGCGCAGGCGGTGCGCCAGGACGAGGACGAGGCGGCGCCGGCGGCGGGCTGAGTCCGCGGCTGCGGCGGCAGGCTCTGCGAGGCCGGGCGCCGTGCGCCAGCGCCGCGGCCCGTGGCCTGCGCGCCGCCGCCTTGCGCGGCCGGGCGCGGTGGCGCGCCGCCTGGCCCGGCTCGCCCCATCGCGCGTTCAGCGGACGCCTGCGCGGCTCCACATTGTCGGCTCCGCTCAGTCCCGGCGCTTGGCCAAGTGCCGCTCGCGCCGGTGCATGAGGATGCCGGCCAGGCTCACGCCCAGGGCCACCAGCACCACGATGATCGTGGTCAGCGCATTGATCTCCGGGGTCACGCCGAGCTTGACCTTGGAGTAGACCAGCATCGGCAGGGTGGTCGAACCGGGTCCGGAGGCGAAGCTGGCGATCACCAGGTCGTCCAGCGACAAGGTGAAGGCCAGCAACCAGCCGGCCAGCAGCGCCGGCGCGATCAAGGGCAGGGTGATGACGAAGAACACCCGCCAGGGCCGCGCGCCCAGGTCCATGGCCGCTTCTTCCAGGCTGGCGTCCATCGAGGTCATGCGCGAGCGCACTACCACGGTGACATAGCACGCGGTCAGGGTGATGTGGGCCAGGGTGATGGTGGTCATGCCGCGCTCGGGCCAGCCGAACAGCTGTTGCAGGCCGACGAACAGCAGCAGCGAGGACAGGCCCAGCATCACGTCGGGCATGACCATCGGTGCGGAGTTCATCAGGCTCAGCAGGCCGCGCCCGGGGAACTTGCCGAAGCGCGACAGCGCCAGGCCGCTGGCGGTGCCCAGCGCGACCGCCGCGGTGGCCGAGATCGCCGCGATCAGCAGGCTGCGCTGGGCCGCGTCCAGGATCTGCTCGTTGCGCGCCAGCGCCGCGTACCACTGCAGCGAGAAGCCGCCCCAGGTGGTGGCGCGGTCCGAACCGCTGAAGGAGTAGACGATGACCGAGACGATGGGCAGGTACAAGAACGCATAGCCCAGCGCCATCAGCGTGTACAGCGCGAACGGACGCCGCTTCACGACTGGGCCTCGCGCGCGGCGCGGCGGTTTTCCACGTACTCGAACAACAGCGTGGGCAGCACGATCAGCAACAACATCGCCACCGCGATCGCCGCCGACAGCGGCCAATCGCGGTTGGTGAAGAACTCCGTCCACAGCACCCGGCCGATGGTCAGCGCGTCCGGCCCCCCGAGCACGTCGGGAATGACGAACTCGCCCACCGCCGGGATGAACACCAGCAAGGTGCCGGCCAGGATGCCGGGGAATGACAGCGGCAGGGTGATCCGGGCGAAGGCCTGCCAGGGCTTGGCGCCCAGGTCGGCGGCCGCTTCCAGCAGGGTGAAGTCCAGGCGGATCAGGGTCGCCGCCAGCGGCAGGATCATGAAGGGCAAGTAGTTGTAGGTGATGCCGATGTAGACGGCCAGGTTGGTGTGCAAGATCGCCTGGCCCGGATCGACCAGGCCCAGTCCGGCCAAGGTCTGGCTGAGCCAGCCGTTGGCGCGCAGCAGGCCGATCAGCGCATAGGTGCGCAGCAGCGAACTGGTCCAGAACGGCAGGATCACCAACACCAGCAGCAACAGCCGCCACAGCCGCGGCGCGCGCGCGATGCCGTAGGCGATCGGGTAGCCCAGCAGCAGGCAGCACAGGGTGGACACGCTGGCGAACAACAGCGATTTCAGGTACGCCGCCACGTACAGCGGATCGGCCAGCAAGGCGGCGTAGTTGGCCGCATGCAGGCGCAGGGTGGTGGCGCCCTCGGCGGTGGTCTCCAGCAGCGGCGTGTACGGCGGCACCTGGCCGAACACCGACTGGGCGAAGCTGATCTTGAGCACGATCAGGAACGGCACGCAGAAGAACAGCGCCAGCCACAGCATCGGCACCGCGGTCACCAGCAGGCGGCCGCGGCGGCTGCGGAACTCGTCGCCGACCGCGCGGAACCAACCGAACAGGTTGTAGACCACCTCTCCCCAGAATCCCCAGACCCCAGCGCCCCGCTTGTGTTCCTGCGCGCTCACGGCCGCACCTCCGCGACAACGGCGGCCGCGGACCGCGCGCCCGGGCCCCGCCAGCGGCCGCTCTGGATCGATCCGCGGCTCACGAGTC
>CBIFVU010000121.1:0-11370 GCA_966185905.1 uncultured Lysobacter sp. | reverse complement strand
TGACATCAGGTCCCGTTTGATAGGCCCCTGTAGGAGCGGCGCGAGCCGCGACCGCGATATCGCGCTTGCGATGTATGTGGGGTTTCGCAGTCGCGGCTCGCGCCGCTCCTACAGCGGGTCGTCAAGCGGCGAAGGGAAACAGCGCGAACGCAATCGAAGCGAACATCAGCACCAACGACACCAGCACCGCCCACTTCAGGGTGAAGCGCTGGTGGTCGGCGAAATCGACGTTGGCCATGCCCACCAGCAAGTAAGTGGACGGGACCAGCGGGCTGAGCAGGTGCACGGGCTGGCCGGCCAGGGACGCGCGGGCCATTTCCACCGGGGTGATGCCGTAGTGGCCGGCGGCTTCCGACAGGATCGGCAGCACGCCGAAGTAGAACGCGTCGTTGGACATGAAGAAGGTGAAGGGCATGCTGGCGATGGCGGTGATCACCGCCAGGTAGGGGCCCCAGGCATCGGGGATCACCGCCAGGAAACTGCGCGACATCGCCTCGACCATGCCGGTGTTGGACAAGATGCCGGTGAAGATGCCCGCGGCGAAGATCAGCGAGACCACCGCCAGCACATTGCCTGCGTGGTTGCCGATGCGCCGGCGCTGCTCGGCCAGGTCGGGGTAGTTGATCACCAGCGCGATGGCGAAGCCGATCATGAACAACACCGGCAGCGGCAGCAGCCCCAGGATCAGCGCGGTCATCAGCGCCAGGGTCAGGCCGGCGTTGACCCACAGCAGCCGGGGACGCTTGGTGTCCTCGCTGTCGGCCAGGGTCGGCAGGCTGTCGTTGCCGGTGTCCTGCTCGGGGTTCCAGTCGGCGCTGTGGCCGTGCAGGGTGACGATGCCCAGGCGCCGGCGCTCGCGCAGCCCCAGGTGCCAGGCCAGCGCCAGGATCGCCGCCAGCGAGGCGACCATCGCCGGGATCAGCGGCACGAACACCTCGCTGGGGTCTACGTGCAGCGCGGTGGCTGCGCGCGCGGTCGGGCCGCCCCACGGGGTCAGGTTCATCACCCCGCTAGCCAGGATCGTCACGCAGGTCAGGTTGAGCGCGTTCATGCGCAGCCGCTGGAACAGCGGCAGCATCGCCGAGACCGTGATCATGTACGTGGTCGAGCCATCGCCGTCGAGCGAGATCAGCATCGCCAGCACCGCCGTGCCGACCACGATCTTGACCGGATCGCCCTTGACCAGCTTGAGGATGCGCTTGACGATCGGGTCGAACAGCCCGGCGTCGATCATCACCCCGAAGTACAGGATCGCGAACATCAGCATCACGCCGGTGGGCGCGATCTTCTTGATCCCCTCGATCATCATCTCGCCGATGCCGGCGCCGAACCCGCCGGCCAGGGCGAAGGCGATCGGGATCACGATCAGAGCCACCAGCGGCGAGAGCCGCTTGCTCATGATCAGGTACATGAAGGTCAGGACCATGCCGAAGCCGAGGAGGGTCAGCATTGAGGACTCCGTTGAAGCCAGAAGAGGGCGCAGAGGGGTGAGGAGTGAGCCGAAGCGGAGGGGAGGGGAGGGGAGAGGCGTTCGCTTCCGCTCACTCCTCACTCCTGTGCGCCCACTCCTGATTCAAAAGTCGTACTGCACGCGCCCGGTCACCGCCTGGGTGCGGTCCAGGGCCTGGCCGGCGATGCGGTCGCGGTTGCGGCTGCGCAGCCAATCGAGCATGAAGCGCAGGTTCGGGCGCAGGTGCCAGTTCAGTGCCAGGCCGGCCTGGCGCATCGAGACATCGCGGAAGTCGGCGGCGCCGTCCAGGTGCTGGCGGCCGCGGATCGTGTCGTAGCGCGCGGCCAACACCCAGGCGCCGCTGGGGCGGAGCGGCTTGACCCGGGCGAAGCGGCCGGTCTTGCGGTCGTAAGGCATGGACTCGCCGGTCAGGAACCAGCCGACCAGGCCGTAGGCCGAGCGGACGCTGCCGCGCTGGCCGCCATCGTCGAAGTCGGCGCCGCCCAGTTCGGACTGGAGATACAGCGGGCCGCGGGCGAGGCCGAACTCCAGCGAATACTTGTCCACGTCGGTGTCCAGGCCGCGGTTGAACTCGACCAGAGTGGCGCGGCTGTTGTCGGAGAGGTGGCCGGCCGGGCGCGGGGCGATGCGCAGGCCGTTGGCGCCATCGCGGCCGGGATGGTCGTAATACTCGCGCGCCAGCGACAGGCCCAAGTGCAGGGTGTCGCCGTCCTGGTTGCGCGGCGCCCAGGTGCCGCGGGCGCTGAAGGCGCGGCCCTTGGTTTTCCAGGCGTCGATGCTCTCCAGGCTGTAGACACTGCCGGCCACGGTGTAGCGGTCGCGCGCAGTGATCCAGGACGCGCCCAGGCGATACAGCGGCGCGACCGAACTGGCGAACATGCTGCGCTCCATGAACATGCCGTAGTTGGAGCTGATCCGGTCGTCCAGGGTGAAGTGCTGCTTGAACTGGCCCAGGGTGAGCTTGCCGGCGGCGAAGCTGCGGCTGACATAGATGTCCTTGGCTTCCACGCTGTTGCCTGCGAACGTGTCCTGCAGGCCGGCGAAGTCGCCTTCGATCTTGTAGTCCCAGCCATGGACCTGGCCGGACAGGTCCAGCCACAGCCGGCGGATCTCGGTGTCGTCGGGGTTGGCGGCGCCGCGGCGGTCGTTGTCGAACTCGGCGAAGTCCCAGTGCACGCGGCCGCCGATCTGCGCGGTCGGCGGGCGCTCGCCGCCGGCTTCGGCGGCCGCCGCGGACGTGGCGAGCAGGCACAGTGCGGCGCACGCGCCGGCGTGTCGGATCCAGCCCATCGATGTTCCTCCCAACGCTGTTTTTTCCGCCGCTTTTTCGCGACAGGCGCGCTTGGCTGCGCTTATAGTGGGATCGCCCCGGACGACCGGTCGGCGACCCTGCCGATGCAGGCTAGGCCGGCGAAGCTGTCAAAGACCTGTCATCGCCGACCGGGCCGGCGAGCGGCATGGACCTCAGCGCGGCCGCCGCCGCGACGGACGAATCGAGTGCGCATCCTGTTGGTCGAGGACAACGCGGATCTGGCCGACGCCATCGTCCGGCGCATGCGCCGCGACGGCCACGCAGTGGACTGGCAGAACGACGGCCTGAAGGCCGACAGCGTGCTGCGCTACCAGAGCTTCGACCTGATCGTGCTCGACATCGGCCTGCCGCGGCGGGACGGCCTGGCGCTGCTGGCCGGCCTGCGCGAGCGCGGCGATGCCACGCCGGTGCTGATGCTGACCGCGCGCGACGGCATCGACGACCGGGTGCGCGCGCTGGACGCCGGCGCCGACGACTACCTCAGCAAGCCTTTCGATTTCCGCGAGTTCCAGGCGCGCTGCCGGGTGCTGCTGCGGCGCAACCGCGGCCAGGCCGCCGGCGTCGTCCAGATCGGCGGCTTCGCCTTCGACGCCGGCGCCCACCGGGTCAGCCTGGACGGCGAGCCCATCGAGTTGCCCAAGCGCGAGTTCCGCCTGCTGGAGATCCTGCTCGGCCGGCTGGGGCAGACGGTCAGCAAGGACGAGATCGGCAACGGCCTGTTCGGCTTCGACGACGAGGCCGGGCCGAATGCGATCGAGCTCTACATCGGCCGCCTGCGCAAGCGCCTGGCCGGCGCGCCGCTGCGCATCCTCACGGTGCGCGGCGTGGGCTACCTGGCCGAGGCAGCCGAGCCGCCGCCCGCGGCGGAGCCCGGCGATGGCTGAGGCCGCCTCCGCCGGCGCGCGCCGCGGCTCGATCCGCCGCACCTTGTTCGTCTACCTCGGCGGGCTGGCGCTGATCGGCGCGGTCGGCCTGTTCCTGGCCGCGCGCAGTTACGGCCGCGCCGCCGCCGACCGCTCCTACGATCACCTGCTGATCGCCTCGGCCCTGTCGATCGCCGACAGCGTCGCCCTGGTCGACGGCCAATGGCAGGTGGACCTGCCTTACGCCGCGCTCGACCTGCTGGCGATGGCGCCGGAAGATCGCGTGTACTACCGCGTGGCCAGCCGCGAAGGCGCCACCATCACCGGCTATGCCGACTTGCCCGCGCCGCCGTCGCCGCCGGCCGACGGCCGCCCGCGCGTGTTCGACGCCGATTACCTGGGCGAGCGCACCCGTTTCGTCGCGGTCTCGCGCTGGGTCGCCGGGCCCGCTTCGCAGGGCCAGGCCATCGTCCAGGTCGGCCAGACCCGGATCGCGCGCGAAGCCCTGGCCGACGACGTGGTGCTGCGCGCGCTGCTGGCCATCGGCGCGATGTCGCTGGCCGCGCTGGCCCTGGTCTGGCTGGGCGTGTACCGCGCCCTGCGCCCCTTGCAGCGGCTGGAACGCGACCTGTCCCTGCGCGAGCCCTCCGACCTGCGCCCGGTGGACAGCCAGGTGCCGCGCGAACTGGACCATGTGACCGCCGCGCTCAACCGCTTCATGGCCCGCCTGGCCGCCAGCAACGAAACCCTGCGCGCCTTCATGGGCGATGCCGCCCACCAGATGCGCACGCCGCTGGCCGCGCTGCGCGCCCAGGCGCAACTGGCCCTGGACGAGGACGATCCGGCCGAGCAACGCCGCAGCCTGGAAACCATCGAGCGCAACGCCAGCCACATGAGCCGGCTGCTGAACCAGTTGCTCAGCGACGCCAGCGCCATCCATCGCAGCCACCTGCAACAGTTCGAGAGCGTGGACCTGGCCGAACTGCTGCACCAGGCCCTGTACGAGGCCGTGCCCCAGTCCGGGCCGCGCCCGGACGTGCGCCTGGCCGCCACCGGCGAGCCGGTGCGGGTGCGCGGCGATGCCCTGCTGCTGCGCGAGGCGATCAAGAACCTGATCGACAACGCGCTCAAGCACGGCCGCGCCGGCGCTCCCGGGACGCCGTTGCAACTCGCCCTGACCCTGGCCGAGGACGGCGCCGCGGTGCTGACCGTGGCCGACCACGGCCCCGGCATCGCCCCGGCCGACGCCCAGGCGGTATTCCAGCGTTTCGCCCGCGGCCAGGACGCCGCCGCCGGCGGCGCCGGCCTGGGCCTGGCCATCGTCAAGCGCATCATCGACAGCCATGGCGGCCGGATCGACTTGAGCAATCGGATCGGGGGTGGTTTGGTGGTGACCTTGCGCTTGCCGGGGGAGAGGTTGTGAGCTTTGAGCGTAGAGAAGCGAGAAGCGAGCAACAGCGGCAGCGAGCGCGCCCGGAGGCGGCCGGCCGCGCGCTTTGCCTTGGCCTTTTCTCGCTCCTCGCATCTGTTCTGTCGCTCCTCGCCCCGCTCGCCCACGCCGCGCCCGGCGACACCCGCACCTTCCCCAGTCCGCAGGCCACCACTGCCCGGCTGCGCATCCACGGCTCGACCGATATCGAGAACTTCGCCGCGGTCATCGCCGATTATCAGAGGCTCCAGCCCGGCACCCAGGTCGAGTACGCCGATTTGGTGGCGCAGGACATCTATGCCCGCCAGCGCGCCGGCGGCGGCGAGCGCGCGGACCTGCTGATCAGCAGCGGCATGGACCTGCAGACCAAACTGGCCAACGACGGCCATGCCCTGGCCCATCGCTCGCCGGCCACCGCCGGCCTGCCGGCCTGGTCGCAGTGGCGGCACGAGGCCTTCGGCATCAGCTACGAGCCGGTGGTGATCGTCTACAACAAGCGCCTGTTGCCGGCGGCCAAGGCGCCGCGCACCCGTCGCCAGTTGCTGGCGCTGCTGCGCGATCCTTCGGCGCGGCTGGCCGGGCGGGTCGGCACCTACGACGCCGGGCGCAGCAGCGTGGGCTATCTGCTGGCCACCCAGGACCATCAGCTCGGCAGCATGGCCGGCGCCCTGCAGGCCGCGCTCGGCGACAACGCCGTGCGCCTGGAGGAGCGCACCGGGCCGCTGTTGGACCGGGTCGCGCGCGGCGAGCTGGCCCTGGCCTACAACGTGCTTGGCTCCTACGCCCAGGCCCGGGTGGACGCCGGCGCGCCGCTGGGGATCGTGCTGCCGGAGGACTACACCCTGGTGCTGCTGCGCACCGCGCTGATCCCGCGCACCGCGCCCAACGCCGCCGAGGCCGGGCGTTTTCTCGACTACCTGCTGTCCCCGCGCGGCCAGGCCATGCTGGCCCGCCAGGTCGGCCTGCAGCCGATCCGCGCCGCCGACGGCGCCCCGCTGTCCCCGCACACCCGCGACGGCGCCCGGGTGCGGGCGCTGCGGCCGATCCCGCTGGGCCCGGGCCTGCTGGTCTACCTGGACGCGCTCAAGCGCCGCCAGTTCCTGGAGGCCTGGCGCGCCACGGTCCAGCCACAGCGGCCGCCGGTGCCGGAGGCCGGCCCATGAGGCTCCATACCGCGCCGTCCGCGGCTCCCGCCGGCCGCGGCGGGGGCGCCGGTTTGCGCAAAGCGCGCCTGCACGGGCGCGGCTGCAACCTCCCATGCCAGTGAACGCCACCGCGGGCCGGCGCGAAACCGCGGTGGCGATCCTTTAGACTGCAAGTCCGATTCCTTTCGCGCCCCTTGCCACGGCAGCCCTACGAGATGTCCGACAACGATCTGAAAACCGCCGCGCTCGACTACCACCGCCTCAACCCGCCGGGCAAGATCAAGGTCACCGCGACCAAGCCGATGGTGACCCAGCGCGACCTGGCCCTGGCCTACTCGCCGGGCGTGGCCTACGCCTGCGAGGCCATCGTCGCCGACCCCAACACCGCCAGCGAGCTGACCGCGCGCGGCAACCTGGTGGCGGTGATCAGCAACGGCACCGCCGTGCTCGGCCTGGGCGACATCGGCCCGCTGGCCGGCAAGCCGGTGATGGAAGGTAAGGGCGTGCTGTTCCAGAAGTTCGCCGGCATCGACGTGTTCGACATCGAGATCGACGAGCGCGACCCCGACAAGCTGGTCGACATCATCGCCTCGCTGGAGCCGACCTTCGGCGGCATCAACCTGGAAGACATCAAGGCGCCGGAGTGCTTCATCGTCGAGCGCAAGCTGCGCGAGCGGATGAAGATCCCGGTGTTCCACGACGACCAGCACGGCACCGCGATCATCGTCGGCTCGGCCGTGCTCAACGCGCTGGAGATCGTCGGCAAGGACATCGGCCAGGTGAAGCTGGCCACCAGCGGCGCCGGCGCGGCCGGCATCGCCTGCCTGGACATGCTGGTGGCGCTGGGCCTCAAGCCCGAGAACATCCTCGCCGTGGATCGCGACGGCGTGCTCTACACCGGCCGCGGCAAGATGGACCCGGACAAGGAGCGCTACGCCCGCGACACCGACAAGCGCACCCTGGCCGACATCGTCGCCGGCGCCGACATCTTCCTGGGCCTGTCCGCCGGCGGCGTGCTCAAGCCGGAGATGGTGGCCACCATGGCCGAGCAGCCGATCATCCTGGCCCTGGCCAATCCCTATCCGGAGATCCTGCCGGAGGACGCCAAGGCCGTGCGTCCGGACTGCATCGTCGCCACCGGCCGCTCGGACTACCCGAACCAGGTCAACAACGCGCTGTGCTTCCCCTACATCTTCCGCGGCGCGCTGGATGTGGGCGCCACGGTGATCAACGAACAGATGAAGCTGGCCTGCGTGCGCGCGATCGCGCAGCTGGCGCGGATGGAGTCCTCCGACCTGGGCGGCGCCTACGGCGGCGAGGTGCCGACCTTCGGCGCCGAGTACCTGATCCCGCGCCCGTTCGACCCGCGCCTGCTGGTCATGCTGGCCCCGGCGGTGGCGCAGGCGGCGATGGACTCGGGCGTGGCCGCGCGCCCGATCGCCGACATGGACGCCTACGAGGAAAAACTCAGCCAGCACATCTACCGCACCGGCCTGCTGATGAAGCCGGTCTACGACCGCGCCCGCGCCGACCGCAAGCGCGTGGTCTACGCCGAGGGCGAGGAAGAAACCGTGCTGCGCGCGGTGCAGACGGTGATCGACGAGGAACTGGCCTACCCGATCCTGATCGGCCGCCCCGACGTGATCGAGACCCGGATCAAGCGCCTGGGCCTGCGCATGCGCGAAGGCGTGGACTTCGAGCTGACCAACATCAACGACGACCCGCGCTTCAACGAGTACTGGCAGCAGTACCACGCCCTGACCGAGCGCCGCGGCGTGACCCCGGCGGCGGCCAAGAACCTGCTGCGCTCGCGCCCGACCCTGATCTCGGCGCTGATGGTCGAGCGCGGCGAGGCCGATGCCATGATCTCCGGCCTGGTCGGCCGCTTCCACAAGAAGCTGGGCTACCTGCGCAGCATCTTCGACTTCGACCCCGGCGTGTCGGGCACCTCGGCCATGACCGGTGTGATCAACGACCAGGGCGCGTGGTTCTTCCTCGACACCCATGTGCAGGTCGATCCCACCGCCGAGCAGATCGCCGAAGCGACCTTGCAGGCCACCTACCGCCTGAAGCTGTTCGGCATCGAGCCCAAGGTGGCGTTGCTGTCGCATTCCAACTACGGCAGCCACGACAACCCGTCCGCGGCGAAGATGCGCAAGGTCCGGCAGATCATCAAGCAGCGCCAGCCCAAGCTGGAGATGGACGGCGAGATGCAGGCCGACACCGCCTGGGACGACGCGCTGCGCCACCGCATCTTCCCCAACGCCACCCTGCAGGGCCGCGCCAACCTGTTCGTGCTGCCCAACCTGGACGCGGCCAACATCACCTACAACATGGTCCGGGTGATGACCGACGGCGTGGCCATCGGCCCGATCCTGATGGGGCTGGACAAGCCGGCGCACATCCTGACCCCGGCCTCCACCCCGCGCCGCGTGGTCAACATGACCGCCATCGCCGCGGTGGATGCGCAGATCCGCCAGGCCCGCGAAGGCGGCCGCAAGGGCGGGCTGGGCGAACTCGGCGGCGCCTGAGCCGCGCGCCTTTCCCCCTCTCCAGGGGAAAGGCCTTTCCAGGGAGGCGAGGGCGCCCGCCCCGCCTCCCGCCGTTCCGCCCCGGTTCGCGCAAGCTGTGCCTTGAGCCCGCTCGCGCGCCGCGGCGAAACCTGCCGGCCCGCGTCAGCAGGCGCCATGGTCCGCAGGCGCGAGATCGCGCGCTGCTTCATCCAGGTCATTGCACTGCACTTCGCCAGCGCCATCGCCGGCGGCCCGCTTCACCTGGAGCGGAACGACACCGTCATCCCTCCGGCTGATGTTCGTAGGCGGTAGGCCAAGCGCGAACGGGTGTTGGCCGGTCACCGCTGTGGCACCCTCGCGGCCTTGCAAGGCTGCGCTCAAGCGCCCGGGCCTTCTCCAGTGGCATGGCCTGCGCGAGCGGCCTGAAGTGGCCGCCGCTCGCCGCTCGCCGCCCACCGCCCGCCGACGCAAAGCGGCGTTGTTTTTCCCAGGCCGCAACGGCTTGCGGGTCCAGCCGCCTCCGGCGGCGACTTCGAGGACGGCCGGCTGGCGCTGGCCTATCCCGATCTTCTCGACTTGCGCCCGGTCGGAGGCGCGCTGTATGCCTGCGGCAGCCAGGAACAGGCGCCGCGCGGCATGAAAGATGTCGTTTCTCGCGCCCGCGTCCCTGCGACCAGTTCACCGCGTCCCGGTTCACCACATCCCGATTCACCGCGTCCCGACTCATCTCGTCCCGATTGGGGCGCGTTACGATTCAGCGCAAGCCGCCCCTCGCAGCGTTCATCGCACCGAATCCAAGTGCAGATCCGCGTGTGGACGCTGGAAGAACTGCCGCCCCAGAGCTTCGGCGCTGGCCAGCGTGCCTTGCGGATCGCGCGCCACCTCGCCGCGGCCGTTGCCGATGCCATGCACCGCGCCGACGAAGCGCGAATGGGTGTAGCGCGCATACTCCTGCAACTGGTGCACGATGCCCAGCGCGATCGAGGGGTACATCTCCTCCGAAGCGGTCAGCAGCGCCACCCGCTTGCCTTGCAATCGCGCGTGCACCCGCGCCGAGTCGGGAAAGGTGCGCGCCACATAGCAGAACATGCGGTCGAAGAAGGCCTTGGCCTGGGCCGACATGCCGTACCAATACACCGGCGTGCACAGTGCCAGCCCGTCGGCCGGCAGGAATCGCTGGAAGAACAGTTCCGCGTAATCGTCCTGGATGCGGCAGCGGCCGTCGGCATCGCGGCATTGCCGGCAATCGCGCACGAAGCCTTGCAGGTGGTCGTCGATGAATCGCACTTCGGCCTCGTGCCCGGCGCCGCGCGCGCCGCGCAGGACCGCCTGGGCAAGGGTGGCGCTGTTGCCGTCGCGGCGGGGGCTGGCGACCAGGATCAGCAGGCGGCGGGGGCGGTCGGTGTCGGGCATGGCGGCTCCGGGGTTGGCAAGGTGAGATGAATCTATTTGCGCCAACAGGCCGCCACAAACGACCATAATTGATCCGGCATGAGCCAGATTCAGGTCGCCGCATGTTCGCCGAGCTTCCCCTGACCGCCCTGCGCAGCTTCGAGGCCGCCGCCCGCCTGTCCAGCTTCAAGGACGCCGCCGAGGAACTGCACGTCACCCCCACCGCGGTCTCGCACCAGATCCGCCAACTCGAAAGCTGGCTGGGCCGCGCGCTGTTCCTGCGCCAGCCGCGCGGCGTGGCCCTGACCGAAGACGGCCGCCGGCTGTTCGCCAGCCTGCACGGCGCGCTGTTGGAGATCGCCCAATCGCTGGCCGCGCTGCGCCCGCGCCCGGACGCTGGCTGCCTGACCGTCACCACCACGGCCTCCTTCGCCGCCCTGTGGCTGGTGCCGCGGATCGGCCGCTTCTACGCCCGCCACCCCGACATCGCCGTGCGCATCGACGCCGGCGCCCGGGTCGTGGACCTGGAGCACGACGCCAGCGTCGATGTCGCCATCCGCTATGGCGGCGGCGTGCCGCCCGGCCTGCATCGCCATGGCGGCCTGGACGAATACTTCGCCGTCTACGGCGCGCCCGGCCAGGCCGCGGCGCAGGCCGCGCAGGCCCCGCCGACCCTGATCACGGTGGAGTGGGGCGACTCGCGCCTGTACCGATGCGGCTGGGAAGCCTGGTGCGCGCGCGCCGGCCTGGACTGGATGCAGCGCGCGCCGACCCTGCGCGCCTACGACGAGGAGCACTACGCCCTGTACGCCGCCGGCGCCGGCCAGGGGTTGGTGCTGGCCAGCTCGGTGGTGACCGCCGGCACCGTCGCGCGGGGCTTGCTGGAAGCCTACCGCCCCGACATCCGCGTCCCCGGCGAGCGCTACCACGTGCTGTGCGTGCCCGGCCGCGAGCGGCATCCGCCGGTGCGCGCCTTCCTGCGTTGGCTGGAAGAGGAGATGGCGCAGGACTGAGGCTGGCGCTTGGCGTTCGCCTTACCTCCTCCTCCGTTCGCAGGAGAGGCTTGTGCGCGCTTTCTGATCGAGGTGCAGACGTCGCCGGCGGGCGGCGCAGCGCCGCGTTGCCGGCATGGACCTCATCGTCGCCAGCCTCAGTGTGCAGTGCCGCCATGCCGATCGAGTGAGCGCCTGAACCTGCACCTGCCTGCGCTTGCGCCTGCACCTGCCTGCGCCTGCACCCGCATCC
>CBIFVU010000120.1:0-11538 GCA_966185905.1 uncultured Lysobacter sp. | reverse complement strand
CTCCTACAGGCGCCAGGGATATCGGAGGCAGGAGCGGCGCAAGCCGCGACCGTCTACTCCGCCCGCGAGCGTTCGGCCCGAGCGCGATTCGTTGGCCTCGCCAGGGCTCGGCGAGGTCCGTTGGTTCCAATCGCGGCGTTTCGGCCCGGCGCGTGTTCGCCCAGGCGGCGAGCGCTGGGTCTCGTCCGGTTCGGCCGGGTGAGCGGCCGTCCGGTGCCAGCGCGCTCGCCTTGCCGACGCTGGGTTCAGGCCTCGCCCAGGCGGGTCGCCTCGCGCCGGTCGCGGCCGTTTTCCTTGGCCCGGTACAAGGCCGCGTCGGCGCCGTCGAACAGGGTGCGCACGTGGGTGTGCATGCCCGGCACGCAGGTGTACAGGCCGATGCTCAGGCTGACCCGCTGGTCGGGATGGCCGGCGCCGTAGCGCGCGTCGAGCTTGCGCATGTCGGCCAGGATCGCGTCGGCCACGCGCGCGGCGCCTTCGACGTGGGTGTCGGGCAGGATCAGGGCGAATTCGTCGCCGCCGAAGCGCGCCGGCAGGTCGCGCGGGCGGCGCGCGTGCGAGGCGATGATCGCGGCGATCTTCTGCAGCAGCTTGTCGCCGGCGCGGTGGCCGGCCGAATCGTTGTAGGCCTTGAAATAGTCCACGTCGATCAGCGCCAGCGACAGCGGCGCGCGGGTGCGGCGGGCGCTGGCCAGTTCGTTCTGCAGCACGTGGTCGAAGCGGCGGCGGTTGCCGAGCCGGGTCAGGGTGTCCAGGTTGGCCTCGCGCCGCCAGTGGCGCAGGTGCCCGGCCATCCACGCCAGGTAGGCCACGCCGATCATCGCCACGGTGCTGGCCGGCGGAAACCACAGGTTGCCCAGGCGCAGCAGCGACAGGCTGCCGACCAGGGTCAGCGCGGCGGCCGCGCCGACCAGCAGCGGCGGCCGCTGGATGCGCGGATGCAGCATCGCCAGCACCACCGCCAGCAGCATCGCCGCGCTCAGCAGCGCTTGCCACAGCGGCGGCAGCGGCACGATCTCGCGCTCGTGCAGCAGCATTTCGATCACGTTGGCCTGGTATTCGGCGCCGTGCATGCGCACGTCGTCGGACATCGGCGTGAGGTAGCTGGGCACCAGGCCGGTGGCGGTCACCCCGACCACGATCCAGCGGCCGCGCAACAACTCCGGCGGCACTTCCCCGGCCAGCACGTCGGAGTAGGACACCTGGCCGAAGGTGCCCGGCGGCCCGGCGAAGCGGATGCGCACGTAGTGATCGCGGGTCCACAGATAGGGCGAGCCGCGCTCGGAGGCCGGCCGGCGCAGGCCGGGCAGGGGCGCCGGCGCCGCGCCCGGCTCCAGTCCGATCAGCGCCAGGCCCAGCGCCGGCCAGCGCGATTCGCCCAGCCCGGCCTTGAGGTACATGCCGCGGGTGGCGCCTTCGGAGTCCAGCTCGATGTCGGTGTGGCCCAGGGTCGCCGCGGCGGTGGCGATCACCGGGGTCGGCAGCACTTCCACCGGCGGCGCGTTCTGGCGCAGCGGCGCGGTGGTCACCGGCAGGGCGACGCGGCCGTTGCGGCGCATCGCCGCGGCCAGTTGCGCGTCGTTGTCGCCGCCGCTGCGGTCGGGCTCGGCCAGCACCAGGTCCAGCGCCACCCCGCGCACCCCGGCGTAGCCCAGTCGGTCGAGCATCTGCGCGTGGATCTGGCGCGGCCACGGCCATTGGCCGAGCTCGATCAGGCTGCGGTCGTCGATGGCGACGATGACCACGTCGTCGTCGGGCGGATACCCCCAGTGCGACAGATGCAGGTCGTAGATCACATCGTCCAGGCGCGAAGTGGCGCCCAGGACGGTCAAGAGCGCGGCCAGACCGGCCGCGAACAGGGCCGCACCGCCACGCAGGAGCCTGGACAGTGCGTTGGGGCTCATAGCGCCAGCAGCAACAGCAGCGCTCCCGCGGCGCCGGCGCCGTAGCACAGGCGGCAGGGCAGGCGGATCTGTTGCACCGGGCCGTAGGGCGCGGCGTAGCCGTCATCCTCCAGGGTCTGCACGCGCACGTACCAGGTGCCGCCGCCGGGCCGGTCGAGTTCGAGTTGGGGCACGTCCACCACCTCTTCCAGCAGCAACTTGGAGAAGTCCTGCTTGCGCGAGATCTGCACGCGGTAACGCTGGCCGTCCTCGCCCTTCTGCCAGCGCAGGGTCAGCCGGCCCTTGGCCGCCTGCGGCGGTTCCAGGCCGGGATCGACCGGCGCATCGCTGATCTGGAACGGCAAGGCGTTGCCGAAGCGGCCGCCGCGGCCGTTGCCGTCGCGCGAGGCTACTCGCCAGAAGTACTGGCCCGGCGCCAAGTCGCGGTCCGGGCGCAGGCGCAGGCCGGCGATCTCGGTGTCCAGCAGCGGCTGGGCGAATTCGGCGTCGCTGGCGATCTGCACGCGCGTGCGCTGCGCGCCCTCGGCGCGCGCCCATTCCAAGCGCGGACGCGGCTGGTGCAGGGTCTGGCCGTCGGTGGGGCTCAGGGTCAGCGGCGGCAGCGGTTGGTCGTTGACGGTGAAGGCTTGCACGCTGTCGCGCCCGCCCAGGCCGTTGCCGGCGATGGCGCGCACCAGCAGGCGCTGGCGGCCGGCCGGCAGGTCCTGGATGCGGACCTGGGGCGTATCCACGCGGGCCTCGTGCAGCAGCACTTCCGGCGCATCGTCGCGGACCACTTCGACCCGGTAGGCGGTCGCGCCGGGCACCGGCGCCCAGGCCGCGACCAGCGGCAGTTGCTCCAACTGGCTGGCGGCGGTGTCCAGCACCGGCGCGGGCAGCAGCTCGATCGGCGCGGACGGGGCCTGGCCGGGACCGGCGACCGTGCCGAAGCCCGGCGCCAGCAGCACCTGGCCGCGTTGCGCGCCGACAGCGACCTTGCCGTCCAGCACCTCGGTGGCATCGCCGGCCTCGGCCTCGCCGGCGCTGACCCGGAAGTGGGTGCCGCGCACGCTGGAGGTCGCCGACGGGGTCTCGATGATGTAGCGCGAGGCCGGGCCCTTGGCCGGGATCACCCGATTGGTGGTGCGCCCGCGCTGCAGGCGCATGCGGGTATCGACCATGCCGGTGCTGCCGTAGCTGCTGAGTTCGTCGAACACCACCCGGCTGTTGTCCTGCACCATCAGCCGCGAGCCGTCGGCGAACTCCAGCGTGGCGCTGGCGCCGGGGCCGGTCTCCAGGCGCGCGCCGATGCCCACGCGCATGCCTTCGCTGACCAGGGTGGCCGGCGCGTTGCCGGCGCCGAGCAGATTGACCGCGCCGCGCACCGCGACCACCCGCGCCTTGGCCGGCTCGATCCGCAGCCAGCCGATCGGGAAGCGCATGCGCGTGCCCGGCGGCAGGTGGTAGGGGTCGGCGATGCCGTTGTGCTCTTGCAGGCGGCGCCAGTCGATCTGTGGCTTGAGGTGCTTGGCGCCGAGATCCCACAGGGTGTCGCCGGGGCGCACGCGGTAGCTCCAGTCCTGGGCCTGGGCCGTGCCGGCGGCGAGCAGCAGCGCGCTGGCAGCCAGGACGGCGCGGCCTGCGCAGCGCAGGCGCGCGGCCAGGGACTGCGGACGCGCGTCGGCAGGGGCGGCGCGCAGGGCGACGGGGGCCGGGGGAGCTGCAATCGATGACATCCGTATTCCGTGGCTGGGGTGGGACGACCGGCGCCGCCGATTCGGGCGGCAAGAGACACAGCAACCGCCGATTATGCGGGCTAAGTCACATTTTTGCCGAGCCGGACCCCACGCACCGAGGCGTTCGGTCCGATGAGCGGCATACGGAAGCGGGCCCTGCGGTATGGCCGGGCCACTGGCGTTGCACGCCTTCGAGCGGACCGGACCCGCCTGGGCGCGATGCTACCGCCAATGGCCGGCGCATGGCGCGGGCGCGGCGACCGGCGGCGCGGCGGTCGCCGCCGCCGCTGCGGGCCTGTCGCGGGATCGATCCCGCGCTGGACCCAGGTCGGGCCAGCGACCGGCGACAGGCAACCCAGGCCCGGTCGCGGCCCCGATGGTCTGCGCTCGCGCGGGAGGATCGTTGGACGGGCTCGGTCGGTCGGCGTTGGCCGGCCGTTCGCGGGTGCGGCTTCCGCGGGTACTGCCCGTTCCATCCGGGTTCGGTCGGTCCTGGGCCGAGCGGTTCCAAACCGGCCAGTCCTGGACGGCCCGGTCCTGAATCGCCCCATTCCAAGCGGTTCGGTTCCAAATGGTCCGGTTCCAAATGGTCTGGCTCCAAACGGTCCGACTCCAAACGATCCGCAGCCAAACGATCCGAAGCCAAACGGTTCGATTCCAGGCCGTCCAACCTTGCGGTCAACTCCGGCCAGGACAAGCCGCTCGCCCGCCCCGCCTCACTCCTTCTGGCTGGCGATCCAGCGTTCGATCTTGCGCTCCAGGATCTCCAGCGGCACCGAACCGTCCTTGAGCATCTCGGCATGGAAGGCGCGCACATCGAAGCGCTCGCCCAGGGCCTGCTCGGCGCGCTTGCGCAATTGCTGGATCTTCAGCTCGCCGATCTTGTAGGCCAGCGCCTGGCCGGGAATGGCCATGTAGCGCTCGGCCTCGGCGGTGGCCTGGGTGCGGCTTTCGGCCGAGTTGGCCAGCATGTAGTCGATCACCTGCTCGCGGGTCCAGCCCTTGCTGTGCAGGCCGGTGTCCACCACCAGGCGGATCGCGCGCCACAATTCGTTCTGCAGGTAGCCGAAGTAGTCGTAGGGGCTCTCGTACACGCCCAGGTCCTTGCCCAGCGACTCGGCGTACAGGCCCCAGCCTTCGCTGAAGGCGGTTTCTCCGCCGAAGCGGCGGAACTTGGGCAGGTCGGTCAGTTCCTGCTGCAGCGCCAGTTGGAAATGATGGCCGGGGATGGCCTCGTGCAGGAACAGGTCTTCCGCGTCCCAGGTCTTGCGAGTGGGCAGGTCGTAGGTGTTGACGTAGAACACGCCCGGACGGCTGCCGTCCTGGCTGGGACGCATGTAGGAGCCGCCGGCGGCCGATTGCGCGCGGAAGGCTTCCACCGGGCGGATCTCGAACGGCGCCTTGGGCAGCAGCGAGAACTGTTCGGGGATGCGCTTGCCGACCTTGGCCTCCAGCGCGCGATAGTGCGCCAGCAGCGCCGGTTCGTCCTTGAAGGTGAAGCGCGGATCGTTCTGCATGAAGGCGAAGAACTCCTGCAGCGTGCCCTTGAACTGCACCTGGGCCATGACCTCGTGCATGGCGCGGTGGATGCGCGCCACCTCGTCCAGGCCGACCTGGTGGATCTGCGCCGGGGTCATCGAAGTGGTGGTGGAACGGCGCGCGGCGAAGGCGTACCAATCGGCGCCATCGGGCAGGGCGCCCAGGCCGGCGCTGTCGCGCGCGTGCGGCAGGTAGTCCTCGCGCAGGTAGTCGCGCAGGCGCCGGTAGGCCGGCATCAGTTCCTCGCCGATCATGCGGCGGTAGTCGGCGGCGATGCGCTCGCCTTCGGCTGCCGGCAGCCCCGCCGGCAGCGCCGCCACCGGCTTCCAGAACAGGGTCTGTTCCGGCGCGTCCTTGATCAGCGCGTCGAGCTGGGCGATGGCCTTGACCATCAGTGCGCGAGGCTGCACAACGCCTTGGTCAACGCCGATCCGGCTGTTGGCGATGAACTGGTCGAACACCGCCGGCACCGCGGCGGCGCGCTTGCGCCAGCGGTCGTAGTCGGCGGCGGTCTTGAACGGCTGCGCGCCCGCGCCGGAGCCGAGCTGGGCCACGGTGGAGGCGAAGTTGTAGAACTGGTTGACCGGCTGCTGCCAGGCCGGGAAGCGCTCGGACTCCAGTTCCATGCGCGCGTTGCGCACGAAGATCTCGTAGCTCAGCAGGTCCTGCGCCGACAACCCTTGCGGGCCGACCGATTCGACCTGCTTGAGCCAGCGCCGGAAGAACTCACTGCGTTCGGCGCGCGCCTGGGCGCTGGCGAAGTTGGGCAACAGGTCGTTGTAGCGCGGGTCGCCCTGGTTGGTGGCGGTGAGCGGATTCAGGCGCAGGTTCTCTTCCCAGTAGGCCTCGTACAGCGCGGCCAGTTTCTCGGCCTTGGTCTGCACGGTCAGCCGTGGTGCGGCGGTGTCGACCGTCGTGGGTGCAGGCTGCGGGGCTGGAGTGGGCGCGGCCTGGGCGGGCAGCGCGGCCAGGGCCAGGGCGAAGGCGAGGGCGGCGGGCGCGAGCGCGGCCGGGCGGGGCGGAATCGGGGTCATGGGCGGCAGCCGGTCGGACGGACAGACCGGCAGGCTCGCCCGCGCCTGGGACGGGGGCATGGGCCGAAGGTCACGGGACCGGTCTGCGCCCTGCGCCGGCGGCGGCCGGCGCAGGGCGCAGTGCAGCGCCGCAGTCTCTCGATGGGCGTGCACGCGGGCAGCCGGAGCGACTGTCGGCGGGGCAGCCTGGGGTTCGATGCGCGCGCCCTGGATCGTTGCGCGCTGGGTCGCCCGGCTCTGAATCGCCGGGCTTTGAACGCCCGGCTTTGAACCGCCCGGCGCTCATCAGCCCGGCCTTAACCGCCCGGCAGCGAACCGTCTCCGCTCGATCGGTACGGCCTCAATCGTCCAGCTCTGGCAGGCGCAAGCGGGTGTAGTAGAAGTCGCTGGGCGTGCCGATGTCGCGTGCATAGAACAACAGGCCGTACTCCCACAGCACGGTGGGATGGAACTCATCGGCGGCGGTGTTCACGCAGGGCCCGAGATTGTGCGCCTGGCCGAAGCGGCCGTCGGTGAGCCGCGCGGCGTACAGATCGCCGAAGCCATAGCCCTGGTCGGGCAAGGCATCGTTGGGCAAGTCCAGGCGGGTGAACAGCAGGGTGCGGCCGTCGGGCGAGATGTCCGGGTTGAACTCCCAGCGCTGGGCGGTGTTGACCGCGCCCGGCACCGGCTCGGCGGGCCCGTAGTGGCCGTTGCGCAGGCGCGGGCTGCGGTAGATGTTCCACTCGCCGCCGCGGTCGCTGCCGAAATAAACCGTGCCGTGACGGTCCATGCTGGCGTAGAGCTCGTCGCCGTCGCTGTTCACCGCCGCGCCGAGGTGGCGCGGAGTGCGCCAGCCGTGCGCGCCGCGTTCGGCGATCCACAGGTCCATCTTGGCCGCGCGCCCGTCCGGACGCGGACGCTCGGAGGAAAACAGCAGGTAGCGGCCATCGGGCGAGACGAAGGGGTCCATGTCGCTGTGTTGGCCGGAAAAGGAGGCCGCCTGCGGTTCGCTCCAGCCCCAGGGCCGCCACTGCGAGGTCAGGATAGTGGCGCGCTCGCGGCTGCCGGGCCACCAGCCGGCGGTGCTGGACCAGTACGCGCGCTGGCGTCCGGGAGCGAAGCTCAAGCGCCATTCCCAGCGTTCGGTGGAAATGCGGCCTTCTTCGAACTTGCGCACCTGCGGGCATTGCGGGCCGGCCTGCGCGGGCAGCGCGGCCAGGGCCAGCAGGCCGGTGGCGAAGGCGAGCGAGAGCGGAGCGAACAGGGGCACGAAACCGGGCATGGCGCAATCCTCTGGCGATCGGAGCCGGCAGACTGCGCTCGCGCGGGGGGCCTGCGCGCGAGCGCGGGACCAACGCCCCGGATCGCGGGACGAACGCGGCCACGGCGATTGCCAGCGCCGCTGCAGCGGTCCAGCATGGCCGTCCATGCGCGATCGAAGCTTGCTGCTGCTGGCGGTGCTGGGGTGGTGGACCCTCAACGGCCTGGTCTGGGTCGGCCAGGTCGCGACCATGCGCGCGGCCGAAGGCCTGGCCGCCGCCTGGGGGCCGCTGCTGCGCCAGGAAATGGCCAGTGCTTGGTTGTGGGTGCCGATCACCCTGGGCCTGCTGTGGTGCGTGCGGCGTTTCCCGCTCGAGCGCGGCCGCCTGCTGCGCGCGGTCCTCGCGCTGGCGGCCGCGGTGGCGGCAGTGATCGTGCTGCGCGCCGCGGCGGTGGTCGCGCTCAACGGCTGGATCGGCTGGTACTCGCGCTTGCCGCCACTGCCGGAGTTGCTGGCCGCCAGCGTGCTCAACAACTTCCTGATGAGCTGGATGATCGTCGGCATCGCCCACGCCCTGGTCTATGCCGAACGCGCGCGCCGGCGCGAGCGCCAGGCGATGGAACTGGAAGCGCGCCTGGCGCGGGCGCGGCTGGACGCGCTGAGCGCCCAGCTCAATCCGCATTTCCTGTTCAACGCGCTCAACTCCATCGCCGAGATGGTGCACCGCGATCCCGACGGCGCCGACCGCATGTTGGTGGACCTGGGCGCGCTGTTGCGCTACAGCCTGGCCGCCTCGCGCAGCCAGGAAACCGCGCTGCGCGACGAACTGGCCGCGCTGGACCATTACATCGGCATCGAGAAAGTGCGCCTGGGCGAACGCCTGCGGGTGCAGTGGAGGATCGACTCGGACCTGCTCGACGCGCAGGTGCCGCAATTGCTGCTCCAGCCCCTGGTGGAGAACGCGATCCACCACGCCGTGGCGGTCAGGACCACGCCCGGCGAGGTCTGCGTCGGCGCGCGCCGCGAAGCCGGGCAACTGGTGCTGGAGGTCGGCGACGACGGCGCGCCGCGGCCGCCGCCCTCGCCGCCGTCCGCCGACGGTCACACCGGCCTGGGCCTGAGCAATACCCGCGCGCGCCTGCAATGCCTGTACGGCGCCGAGCACGGCGTGGACATCGATACGCGCGCCGGCGGCGGCACCCGGGTGCGCCTGCGCCTGCCGTACCGGACCCAGGCCGGAGCGGCGGCATGAGCGGCGGCACGATGGGCCGTGCGACGGGCGCGCCGCTGCGGGTCGTGGTGGTCGACGACGAAGCCATGTCGCGCGCGCGCCTGTGCCGGCTGCTGGGCCAGGAGCCGGGCGTGTCGGTGCTGGCCGAATGCGCCGACGGCGACAGCGCGGTGGCGGCGCTGCGCCGGCTGCGCCCGGATGCGGTGTTCCTGGACATCCGGCTGCCCGACCTGAACGGTTTCGGCGTGCTGCAAGCCCTGCCCGAGTCGGAGCGGCCGCAGGTGGTGTTCGTCACCGCCCACGCCGACCACGCATTGCGCGCCTTCGATGTGGATGCCGTGGACTATCTGCTCAAGCCGTATTCGGCCGAACGTCTGCGCGCGGCGCTGGCGCGGCTGCGACGGCAATCGTCGTCCGCCGCGCCGTCCTCGCCCTTGCCGCTGTCGCCGCCGCCCGCCAGCGGCGCCTACCCGCAGCGGCTGGCGGTGCCGGCCGGCGCGCGCCTGCACCTGCTGGCGGTGGACCGGATCGAATGCGCGCTGGCGCAGAGCAACTATGTCGAACTGCGCGCCGACGGCCAGTCCTATGTGCTGCGCGAAACCCTGGGCGGTTTGGAGGCGCGGCTAGACCCCGCGCGGTTCCTGCGCATCCACCGCTCGCGCATCGTGCGCCTGGACGCGGTGCGCGATGTCGAGCCGCTGGAGGGCGGCCGCTACCTGCTGCGCTTGGCCAGCGGCCTGCGCCTGGGCAGCGGCGCCAGCCATCGCGAGCGCCTGCGCAGCGCGCTGGGCCTGGCCTGACGCCCGCGCCGCGCCCCCGCGCCACCCGGCGCACCGCGGCGCTCAGTCCGCCGCCGCTTCCTCGCGCAGCTGGCGCGCCCGGGCCTCGCCCAGGTAGCCGCGGATCCAGATCCGCAGCAGGTAGATCAGCGGGATCATCGCGAACGCGGCCAGCATCTTGTAGCCGTAGTTGACCGTGCTGATGGCCAGGAACTGCGGGATCGGCCAGTGCTGCGGCCCGAGCACGAAGGCGATGTAGAGCACCACGAAGCTGTCCACCAATTGCGAGACCGCGGTCGAGCCGGTCGCGCGCAGCCAGATGTGCTTCTCGCCGGTGGCGCGGCGGATGCGGTGGAACACCGCCACGTCGATCAACTGGCCGAGCATGAACGCCACCAGCGAGCCGACGATGCTCCACATGCCCTGGCCGAAGATCGCCGCGAACGCGGCCTGGTAATCGGGCACGCCCTGGGCCTGAGCCGCGGTCACCCACCAGCCGGCCGGCGCCAGCGCGATCGCGGCGAAGGCGAAGATGAAGCCGTAGGCGATCAGCAGCGCCGCCAGCCAGGAAATCAGGCGCACGCCGCGGCGGCCGAAGAATTCGTTGATGACGTCGGTCATCAGGAACACGATCGGCCACAGCAAGGTGCCGGCGGTGAAGTTGAGCGAGCCGGTCTGGCCGAACAGGTTCCATTGCAGCGGGGCGATGCCCAGGGTGTCTTCCAGGGCGAAGATCTTCACCCCGATGAACTCGGCCAGCGCCGCGTTCACGCAGAAGAACGAGGACAGCACGATGAACAGCCGCAGCGAGCGGTCCTGCAGCGTGCGCGTGCCCTCGCCGGCGGCGAAGTCGCTGGCCGGCCCGCCGGCGCTCACCGCTTGGGCCTCACCTTGTAGATCACGCCGCTCTTGTCGTCGGTGAACAGGAAGCTGTCGCGGCCGAGCGCCAACACGTCGCAGGGCCGGCCCAGCACCTTGCCCTCGCGCAGGAAGCCGGCGACCAGGTCGCCGCGTGCGCGGCCGTCGGCGCCGACCCGGACGATGCGGTAGCCATGGCCCAGCGCGAGCTTGCTGGCGCCGTGCAGGGCCACGGCGAACTCGTCGCTGAGTCGGCCGCCGTCGCTGGCGGGGAACCAGGCCAGGCCGAGCGCGGAGGCGTGCGAGGGGAACCAGGCGAAGGGCTTGGGCACCTGGCCGCAGCCCTGCTTGCGAGAGAATTTCGGATCGGCGAAGACCTTGCCCTGGCTGTGGTGGCAGTACGGCCAGCCGTAGTCGGCGCCTTCGCGCACCGCGAACAAGGTTTCGTCGGGCTTCTGGTCGCCCAGGTGGTCGGAACCTTGGTTGGTGGCGTAGAGCGTGCCGTCGCGGTACAGCAGGCCGACCGCGTTGCGCAGGCCGGTGGCGAAGATGCGCCGGCCGCTGCCGTCGGGGTTCATCTGCAGGATCGCCGCGCGCACGTCTTCCTTTTCCACGCAGGCGTTGCAACTGCTGCCGACCGAGACATACAGCTTGCCGCCGCCGAAGGCCAGGGTGCGGGTCAGATGCCAGCCGCCGTATTTGTAGCTCAGGCCGTAGTCGGGGAAGCTCGCCAGCACTTCCGGCTCGGAGGACGGCTTGAGGTCGCCCTTGGCGTAGCGATAGCGCAGCAGTTTGTCGGTGTTGGCCAGGTACAGCCAGGACTGGCCGGCCGGGTCGGTGTAGAAGGCCACGCTGTTGGGATTGCGTTGCTTGTCCAGGTAGACCGAGACCTGGGTGTAGCGCTCGGTCTTCTCGTCCCAGCCGTCCAGCGCGTACACCCGGCCCCGCTTGTTGTCGCTGAGGTCGTGCATGTCGGTCACGAACAGGCGGCCGTCGGGGCTGCGGGCGAAGAAACGCACGCGCTTGAGCCCCTGCGCCACCGGGACGATTTCCAGGTCGGCCGGCAGGTCCAGGCTGAAGCGGCGGCCGTCGTCGAGCTCGACCGGGTGCGGCACCAGCGCCGCGGCCGAGGCGGCGCCGGCGCACCACGCGGCCAGGCCCAGCACCACGGACTGTGCGGCGATCCGGCTGCGGCGGGCCAGGCGGGACAAGGGCGAGGCGGCGTTGGGGAGGGC
>CBIFVU010000119.1:0-11553 GCA_966185905.1 uncultured Lysobacter sp. | reverse complement strand
CGCATGCATTCCTCCTGGCCGCGACGCGGCCTGTACGCGATCACGCCCGATCAGCCCGACACCGCGCGCCTGCTGGCGCAGGTGGACACGGCGCTGCACGCCGGCGCGCATTGGCTGCAGTACCGCAACAAGTCCGCTTCGCCCGCGCTGCGCCGCGAACAGGCGCTGGCGCTGCTGCCGCTGTGCCGGCGCCATCGCGTGCCGCTGATCGTCAACGACGATTGGCGCTTGGCCGCCGAGATCGGTGCCGACGGCGCGCACTTGGGCGAGGACGACGGCACCCTGGCGGCGGCCCGCGCGGCGCTCGGCGAGGCGGCGATCCTCGGCGCGTCCTGCTACGACGATATCGGCCTGGCGCGTTCGGCGGCGGCACAGGGCGCGGACTATGTCGCCTTCGGTGCCTTCTTCGTCTCCCCGACCAAGCCCAACGCGCGGCGCGCAACGCCGGCGCTGCTGGCACAGGCGGCCGCGCTGGGCCTGCCGCGGGTGGCCATCGGCGGCATCACCCCGGACCATGCCGCGCCCCTGGTCGCAGCCGGCGCCGATCTGCTCGCGGTGATCAGCGGCGTGTTCGACGCGCCCGATCCGGCCGCCGCCGTGCGCGCCTATCTTTCCTGTTTCGCCCTGCCTTCTTCCGGCGCGTCGGCTTCCCGCTGACGCGCCGGTCTTTCCGTTTCTTCTTGCCCAGAGTCCATCCGATGAACCACGAGCGCTCCCACGATCTGTTCACCCGCGCCTGCGCGCTGTTGCCCGGCGGCGTCAATTCGCCGGTGCGCGCGTTCAAGTCGGTCGGCGGCGAACCCTTCTTCGCCGAACGCGCCGAGGGCGCTTACCTCTACGATGTGGACGGCAACCGCTACATCGACTACGTCGGCTCGTGGGGGCCGATGATCGCCGGCCACGCCCATCCGCAGGTGCTGGCGGCGGTGGAACAGACCCTGCGCAAGGGCCTGAGCTTCGGCGTGCCCAATCCGCTGGAAGTCGCCATGGCCGAGACCATCGCCCGGGTCGTGCCCAGCTGCGAGATGGTGCGCATGGTCAACTCCGGCACCGAGGCCACCTTGTCGGCGATCCGGGTGGCTCGCGGCGCCACCAGCCGCACCCGCATCGTCAAGTTCGAGGGCTGCTACCACGGTCACGGCGACAGCTTCCTGGTCAAGGCCGGCAGCGGCGCGCTGACCCTGGGCCTGCCCAACTCGCCGGGCGTGCCGGCGGCGCTGGCCGATCTCACCCTGACCCTGCCGTTCAACGATTTCGATGCCGCCACCGCGCTGTTCGAGCAGCAGGGCGAGCAGATCGCCGGGCTGATCCTGGAACCCATCGTCGGCAATGCCAACTGCATCCTGCCGCGAGAGGGCTATCTGCAGCACCTGCGCGAGCTGTGCACGCGCCATGGCGCGCTGCTGATCTTCGATGAGGTGATGACCGGTTTCCGCGTCGCCCTGGGCGGTGCGCAGCAGCGCTACGGGGTGGTGCCGGACCTGAGCACCTTCGGCAAGATCATCGGCGGCGGCATGCCGGTGGGCGCGTACGGCGGCCGCCGCGAGCTGATGGCGCAGGTCGCGCCGAGCGGGCCGATCTACCAGGCCGGCACGCTCAGCGGCAACCCGGTGGCCATGGCGGCGGGCCTGGCGACGCTGGCGTTGATCCAGGCGCCGGGTTTCCACGAGGCGCTCGAACGCAGCACCCATGCGCTCTGCGACGGCCTGGAAGTGGCCGCGCGCGACGCCGGCGTGGCGTTCCACACCACCCGCGCACCGGGCATGTTCGGGTTGTATTTCCGCGAGGGGCCGGTGCAGAGCTTCGCCGATGCGATGGCTTCCGACACCCAGCGCTTCAACCGCTTCTTCCACGGCATGCTCGATCGCGGCGTGTACCTGGCGCCGTCGGCGTTCGAGGCCGGGTTCGTGTCCAGCGCCCATGGCGAGGCGGAAATCGCGCAGACCCTCGAAGCGGCGCGGGGCGCATTCGCCGCGCTGTGAGGCCTCGCCGCCGCGGGCGCGGCGGCTGGCTTCGGCGCAAGCGCAACGGGCCGGCTCGCGCCGGCCCGCAGGCGTTTTGGAGGCCGGCGCAGCGTCCCGGCAATGGCGGCCGCCGGGCGCGACCGGCTTCATCCGAGGGTTCGACGCTCGGCGGGCCGCGCGCTGCGGCCCATGCGCGGCGAGGGGCTCAGCGCCCCAGGAACGCCAGCACCGCCGTGCGCAGCCGCGCCAGGCCCTCGGCCACATCGGCGTCGGCGATGTTGAGCGCAGGCACGAAACGCAGCACGTCGGGGCCGGCCTGCAAGCTCAACAGGCCGTGTTCGACGCAGCGGTCGAGGATTTCGCCGGCCTTGCCGGCATGCTCGGGGCGCAGCTGCGCGCCCAGCATCAGGCCGCGGCCGCGGACTTCGGCGAACAGGCCCAGCTCGGCGTCCAGCGCCGCCAGCCCGGCGCGAATCGCCCCGGACTGGCGCGCGACATTGGCCAGCAGCTCGGGCGAATCCAGTTCGCGCAGGGCCGCGCCAGCGACCGCCGCGGCCAGCGGATTGCCGCCGAAGGTGGTGCCGTGGGCGCCGAACTGCATGGCTTCGGCCGCCTTCGGGCCGACCAGCATCGCGCCGATCGGGAACCCGCTGCCCAGCGCCTTGGCCAAAGTCACCAGGTCCGGCTCCACGCCGTAGCCGTGCCAGGCGAACAACTGTCCGCAGCGGCCCATGCCGCACTGGATCTCGTCCAGCACCAGCAAGGCGCCGTGGCGGTCGCAGAGCGCGCGCAACCCGGACAGGAAGGCCTCGCTGGCCGGGGTGACGCCGCCTTCGCCCTGCACCGGCTCGACCAGCACCGCGCAAACCGCGCCGTCGGCCATGGCCGCCTCGGCCGCGGCCAGATCGTTGAAATCGCTGTAGCGGAAACCCGGCGGCAGCGGCTCGTACCCTTCGTGGTACTTGGGTTGCGCGGTCGCAGTCACCGCCGCCAGGGTGCGGCCGTGGAAACTGC
The DNA here is from genome assembly GCA_966185905.1 of uncultured Lysobacter sp. Lineage (GTDB taxonomy): Bacteria > Pseudomonadota > Gammaproteobacteria > Xanthomonadales > Xanthomonadaceae > Lysobacter. The sequence goes on along the minus strand of CBIFVU010000119.1, from coordinate 8,575 downwards.
CGCGGAAGCTCAGCACGACCCGGCGCTCGGGCGCCCGGCCTTCCGCGGCGGCCCACTTGCGCACCAGCTTGATCGCCGCTTCGTTGGCCTCGGCGCCGGAGTTGCAGAAGAACACGCGCTGGGCGAAGCGCGAGGCCGACACCAGCCGCTCGGCCAGGCGCAGCGGCGGTTCGCTGACGAACACGTTGCTGGTGTGCCAAAGCTTGCCGGCCTGCTCGGTCAGCGCCGCCACCAGCGCCGGGTGCGCATGGCCGAGCGCGTTGACGGCGATGCCGGCGCCGAAATCCACGTATTCGCGCCCGTCCAGGTCCCACACCCGCGAGCCGCGGCCGTGGTCGAGCACGATCCGGCGCGGACGGTAGACGGGCAGGTAATAGCGCTCGGAGAGGGCGTAGAGCGAAGCGGTATCCATGGGCGGAACGCGGGCCGGCGGGAGGGAAGCGCATTGTCGCCGATCGCGGACGGCGCTGCAGGCCGCGCAGCGAGCACCGGCGGCCGCGGACCCGGGCTTGGGGCAGAATGGGCCGGACCTGGAGGTTCCCCGATGCGTTTGTTGCTGGCCCCGCAACTCAATCCCGCCACCGACACCGGCTGGCGCCGGCGCTGGTTCGACATCATCCACCGCCACGACACCCGGCCGTCGCGCAATTTCGACCTGCTGCTGATCGGCCTGATCCTGGCCAGCGTGCTGGTGATCATGGGCGACAGCGTGCCGCGCTTCCACGCGCGCTGGTCGGCGTGGCTGTACGGACTGGAGTGGTTGTTCACGGTGCTGTTCACCATCGAGTACGGCCTGCGCCTGGCGGTGGTGCGCCGGCCCTGGCGCTACGCGCTGAGCACCTGGGGCCTGATCGACCTGCTGTCGATCCTGCCGACCTATCTCTCGCTGCTGCTGCCGGGCAGCCAGAGCCTGCTGGTGGTGCGCATCCTGCGCATCCTGCGCTTGTTCCGCATCCTCAAGCTGACCCAGTACGTGGAAGAAGGCGGCGTGCTGATGGGCGCGCTGTGGCGCAGCCGGCGCAAGATCTTCGTGTTCATCTGCGCGGTGTTGACCGTGGTGGTGATCTTCGGCGCGCTGATGTACGTGATCGAGGGCCCCGAGCACGGCTTCACCAGCATCCCCACCGGCATGTACTGGGCGATCGTGACCATGGCCACGGTCGGTTTCGGCGATATCGCGCCGGGCACGCCGCTGGGGCGCTTCGTCGCCTCGGTGCTGATCCTGATCGGCTACAGCATCATCGCCGTGCCCACCGGCATCTACACCGCCGAGCTGGCCAGCAGCCTGCGCGAGGCCAGCCACGAGCGCGCGCACCTGGACCGCCGCGGCTGCCCGGAATGCGCGCTGGAAGGCCACGACCCCGACGCGCTGTTCTGCCGCAACTGCGGCCACCCGCTGCCCGCGCCCATGGGGTGACCGGCCTGGGCGCGGCGGTGCGAGACACGGCCGGCGCGGGCGCCCTCAGTCCAGGAACAGGTCCGGCAGCAAGGGCTTGGACGGGTCCACGGCGTAGCCGCTGAAATCGGTCACTCCCGCTTCGGCCAGCACCTCCTCGTCGATCAGGAAGCGGCCGTGGAAGCCCTGCGCCGGCCGCACCAGCACCGCGTGCGCCGCATCGGCGACGATCGCCGGCTTGCGGCAGCGTTCCACCTCCACGCCGGGGATCAGGTTGAGCGCATCGGTAGCGATGATGGTGCGCGGCCACAGCGCATTGACCGCGATGCCGCTGGGGCCCAGCTCGCCAGCCAGGCCCAGCGTGACCAGGCTCATGCCCATCTTCGCCAGCGTGTAGCCGGTGTGCGGCGCCCACCACTTCGGCGCCAGGCTCGGCGGCGGGGCCAGGGTCAGGATGTGCGGATTGGCGGCCCGGCGCAGATACGGCAGGCAGGCTTGCGCGCACAGGAAGCTGCCGCGCGAATTGACCTGCTGCATCAGGTCGAAGCGCTTCATCGGCGTGTTCTCCAGCCCCTGCAGCCAGATCGCGCTGGCGTTGTTGACCAGGATGTCGATGCCGCCGAAGGCATCGGCGGCGGCGGCGACCGCCGCGCGCACCTCGTCCTCCTCGCGGATGTCGCACTTGAGCGCCAGCGCCCGCCCGCCGGCGGCCTCGACCTCGGCCGCGACGCTGTGGATGGTGCCCGGCAGCTTCGGATTGGCCACCGCCGACTTGGCCGCGATGGCGATATTGGCGCCGTCGCGCGCGGCCCGCAGCGCGATCTCGCGCCCGATGCCGCGCGAAGCGCCGGTGATGAAAAGGGTTTTGCCTTGGAGGGTCATTGGGGGGCCGGGATTGGGGATTGGGGATTCGGGATTGGCAAAAGCGCTTCATCGTAATCCGGTTTTGGCATCGGACCCCAACCCCCAGCGCCCCGCTCCGCCAATCCCGAATCCCGAATCCCGAATCCCCGCACTCAAGGCTTCGGCCCCTGCCCCTCGTTGTCTTCCCAATGCAACACCCGGCGGGTGATGAAGCGATAGACGGGTTTGCCAGTGGCGAACCAGGCTTCGCGCAGCCAGGAGCGGCGCTTGAGCAGGCGCCGTTCGGTCGGGGTGAGGGCGTGGGGGCAATAGGTGCGCTTGTGCTTGAGCAGGTGGCGCAGGTCTTCGCGGGCGAGCAGGCGCATCCAGCGCGAGCGTGCGTTGCCGCGGGTGGCCAGTTGGAAGTCGATGATGGCCGGGCGGCCGTCGGCCAGCACCAGCCAGTTGGCTTCCTTGGCCAGGTCGTTGTGGGCCAGGCCGCACCGATGCAGGCGCTGCAGCAGCCGCCGGGCACGGCGAAAGTAGGCCAGGTCGCCGCGCGGCGGGCGTTGGTACATGGCCGCACCGTCCAGGTAGCTGCGGTCCAGGCGGCGGCCGTCCCAGCGCAGCAGTTGCGGCGTCGCCTCCAGGCCGTCCACGCGCTGCAGCGCGCGCGCTTCGCGCCGGGCCAGCCACCAGGCCGGCAGGCGCAGCCACCAGGGCACGTGGGCCAGGTCGCGGCGCACGAACAAGCCGCGCGCATCGCGCATCAGGGCGATGCGGCCGAAACTGTCGGCCTTCAGCGCGGCCACTTCGATGACGTCGGGGGACATGCGCGCAGTGTACTGGGCCCGGCCGCGGCCGGGCGGCGCAGGCGCAGGCGGGTGGGCGCTGCGCGCGCGGGCCGGGGCGGCCGCTCCACCGCCCCACGGCCGCCCCCCGGGGCGACGGCCCGAGTCATGCCCGCCACAGTATCGGCTGCCTATAATCGGGCGATGGAACCTGCCTGGCTCGAAAGCGCGACCGCATGGATCGCGGCCCACCCCATCGCGGCCGGAATCGTGATCTTCCTGATCGCGTTCTGCGACGCTCTGGTCATCGTCGGCATCGCCGTGCCCGCGCTGCCGCTGCTGTTCGCGGTCGGCACCCTGGTCGGCCTGGGCCACATCCATGGGCCGTATGCGCTGGTCTGCTCCACCCTCGGCGCCTTCGCCGGCGATGGCCTGAGCTACTGGATCGGCCACCGCTGGGGCCCGCAGTTGCGCCAGCGCTGGCCGTTCTCGCGCTATCCGCAATGGGTGGACCGCAGCGAGAACCTGTTCCGCCGCCACGGCAGCAAGAGCATCTTCATCGCCCGCTTCGTCGGCGCGGTGCGGCCGTTCGTGCCGGCCATCGCCGGCATGCTGCAGATGCCGATGCGCCGCTACGCCTTGCCGAGCCTGGCGGCCTGCACGATCTGGTCGGCGCTGTTCCTGGCCCCGGGCTGGGTGCTGGGCGCGTCCTACGACGCGGTCGCCGCGGTCGCCGATCGCCTGGCGGTGGTGCTGGGCGGGCTGCTGGTGGCGGTGGCCCTGGTCTGGGCGATCGTGCTCTACACCTGGCGCTGGTTCGCCAACCACGCCGACAACCTGCTGGCGCGGGCACTGCGCTGGACCCGCGCGCACCCGCGCCTGGGCCGCTACGCCGGCGCGCTGATCGACCCCAACCGGCCCGAATCGGCCTCGTTGGTGATGCTGGCGGTGTGCCTGCTCGGCATCAGCTGGCTGTGGTTCACCCTGCTGGCCACCTTGCTCGCCAGCGGCGGCCCGCTGGCCATCGACCACACTGTCCATGAGTTCATGTGGACCCTGCGCAATCCGCTGGCCGACCGCTTGATGGCCGCGCTGGCCAGCCTGGGCGACCCGGCCGTGCTCGGCCCGGCTTCGCTGGCGGTGCTGGCCTACCTGGCCTGGCGCCGGCGCTGGATGGCGGCCGCGCACTGGGTCGCGGCGATCGTGTTCGGCCTGGCGCTGACCTCGTTGCTGGAATGGGCCATCGACATGCCGCGCCCGCCGACCGCGCCGGCCGGCTTCGGCTTCCCGTCGGTGGCGGTGACCATGACCACCATCGTGTTCGGCTTCTTCGCCGTGCTGATCGCGCGCGAGCTGCCGGGCCGGCAGCGCGTGTGGCCCTATCTGCTGGCTGGCGTGGCGACCACGGTGGTCGGCTTCGCCCGGCTGTACCTGGGCGCGCACTGGCCCAGCGACCTGATCGGCGGCAGCCTGTTCGGCGTGGTCTGGCTGCTGGTGCTGGGCATCGCTTATCGCCGCCACGTCGCCCGCTCGTTCTGGATGCGACCGCTGGCCTGGCTGTTCTACAGCGTGTTCGCTGCGGCCGCGCTGTGGCACGCGCCGCGCTCGGCCGATGCCCTGCTGGCCAAGTTCGCCGCGGCCACGCCGACCACGGTGATGGACGCTGGCCGCTGGTGGAACGGCGGCTGGGCGGAACTGCCCGCGCAGCGCAACGAGCGCGATGCGCGCCGCCGCTGGCCGCTGGACCTGCAAGTCGCCGGCCCCTTGCCGCCGCTGCGCGCGACCCTGGAGGCGGCCGGCTGGCGGGTGCAGGAACAGGCCGACTGGCTGGCCACCATTGCCCTGCTCAACGACGACGCGCCGCCGCGCGATCAAGTGGTGCTGCCGGCCACGCTGGACGCACAGGCCGAGTCGCTGCTGATGCTGCGCGACGGTCCGACCCCGGACGTGCAGTACGCCGTACGATTGTGGCCAGCGCCGACTCGCCTGGCCGACGGCACCCCGCTGTGGATCGGAACCACCCAGACGCTGCGCTTGAACAAGCCTTTCGACTCGGCTGCGCTGTGGCTGCCGCAGAGCGACGACGGCGGCGCCCACGCGCTGGTGCGCAAGGCGCTGACCGGCTTCGTGGTGGAACAACAGCCGCATCCGAAGAACGGCGTGCAGGTCATGCGCCTGCGGTCGCAGTATCGAGTGCCGGGGGCGGACGCGCCCTGAGCGGCGGTGGCCAGCGAGAACACCGCGCCGCCGCACGCAGCGGCGGCGGCTCAGGGCAACCAAGCCAACAAGCGGTCCAGGCGTTGGTGCGGGTCGTCCAACTGCAATAACGACTGGCGCTGCTGCAGGCTCAACGGCATCAGCTCGGCCAGGCGCCAGCCGACCCAGGCGGCCTCGTCCCGGCGCGCGTGCGGAGCCAGGCTGTGTTCGCCGCCGGTCTGATCGAGCAAGCGTTCGAGCAAGGTCGCCAACAGCGAATGCTCCGGCCGCAAGGGTTCATCGTCTTCGTCCACGCACCAGCGCACCTGCGCCATCTGCAGGCCGTTGTCGCGCACCCGCACGCGCTGCACGTGGAACCGGCGCGCGCCGCGCACGCGCAGGGTCAGCAGGCCGTCCTCGCCGGTGCCGAAGTCTTCGATCAGCGCCTCCGTGCCGAAGGCCGCGGCCGAGGCCGGGACGCCGGCTTCGGCGCGGCCGGCAGGCGCGCCGTCCAACAGCAGGCAGATGCCGAAGCCGCGGCCCAGCCGGCCGCATTCGCGCACCAGGTCCAGGTAACGGCGCTCGAACACGCGCAGGCCCAGCGCGCCGCCCGGCATCAGCACGGTGTGCAGCGGGAACAGTCCCAGCGACAAGGAATCGGCGGCCTCGGGCATGGCCGCAGTGTAACCGCAGCGCGGCGCGGACCGGCCGCGCCGCGGGGCCGGCTCAACCGCCTTGCAACGCGGCGAAGAATCGCCGCGGCGCGCCGTCGAAGCCGCCGTTGGACATGAACACTACGTGGTCGCCCGCGCGCACGCGCTCGCGCAAGGCCGCGATCAGTGCATCGGCATCGGCCACGCTGACGCCTTCGCCGCGCAGCGCGCCGACCACCTTGCCCGCATCCCAGCTCAGCTCCGGCCGGTGCAGGAACACCACCGCATCGGCCAGGTCCAGCGACGGCGCCAAGGCCTCGGCGTGGGCGCCCAGGCGCATGGAGTTGCTGCGCGGCTCCATCGCCACCACGATCCGTGCCGCGCCCACGCGCGCGCGCAGGCCGGCCAGGGTGGTGGCGATCGCGGTCGGGTGGTGGGCGAAGTCGTCGTACACGGTCACCCCGCCCGCCTGGCCGATCACTTCCAGCCGGCGCTTGACGCTGCGGAAGCCGGCCAGCGCCGGCAGCACCGCGGCCACGTCCACGCCCACGGCGTGGGCCGCAGCCAACGCAGCCAGGGCGTTCATCACGTTGTGCCGGCCGAGCAACGGCCAGCGCACCTGCCCGAGTTCGCGGCCCTGGTGGACCACGACGAAGGCGCTGCCGTCCTCGTGGATCAGGCGCGCGGTCCAGTCGTAGCCGGCCTTGCCGGCCAGGCCGAAACGCTCCACCGGCGTCCAGCAGCCCATCGCCAGCACTTCGGCCAGGCGCTCGTCCTCGCCGTTGACGATCAGCCGGCCGCGCCGCGGCACGGTCCGCACCAGGTGGTGGAACTGGCGCTGGATCGCGGCCACGTCGGGGAAGATGTCGGCGTGGTCGTATTCCAGGTTGTTGAGGATCGCCACCAGCGGACGGTAGTGGACGAACTTGCTGCGCTTGTCGAAGAACGCGGTGTCGTACTCGTCGGCCTCGACCACGAACTCGCGGCCGGCGCCCAGGCGCGCGGAGGCGCCGAAGTCCTCGGCCACTCCGCCGATCAAGAAGCCCGGCGCGCGTCCGGCGGCCTCCAGCAGCCAGGTCAGGATGCTGGTGGTGGTGGTCTTGCCGTGGGTGCCGGCCACCGCCAGGGTGTCGCGGCCGGGCAGGACCTGCTCGGACAGCCACTGCGCGCCGGAGGTGTAGCGGCGAGCGTCGTCGAGCACCTGCTCCACCGCCGGGTTGCCGCGCGAGAGCGCGTTGCCGACCACGACCTGGTCGCAATCGGCGCCGATATGCTCGGGCGTGTAGCCCTGCTTCAGGGCGATGCCCAGGCGCTCGAGCTGGGTGGACATCGGCGGGTAGACCGCCTGGTCGCTGCCTTCGACTTCGTGGCCGAGTTCGCGCGCGAGCGCGGCGACGCCGCCCATGAACGTGCCGGCGATGCCCAGGATGTGCAGCTTCAAGATCGGAGTTTCCAAAGAGAGATTGCGAATGCTCAACGAGCGGCTCCCGCCAGCGCCGGCGCCTTTCCCGCTTGCGCGCCAGGCGCGCGGGGAAGGCGCGCGCCCGGCGGAGGGGAAGGCCGCCTGCCGCCGCCTCCCGGCCTTCGACGCCGGGACCTGCTGGGCGCGATGGCGGAGCCGCGGTTCGCGGCCCTCGCCCCGGCGCGTTCCCGCGCGGGAAAGGGCGCGGCCGCGGGCCCGGATCAGCCCACCGTCGGCGCCGGCTCCAGCGCCTCGACGATGCGGGTGAACACCTCGTCCAGGGAGCCCACGCCATCGACCACGGTCAGGCGGCCGTGCTGGCGGTAGTACTCGATCACCGGCGCGGTGACATCGTCGTAGACCTTCAGGCGGGTGCGCACCGCCTCGGGGCTGTCGTCCTTGCGGCCCTGTTCGGCGGCGCGGCCGGCGATGCGCTGCACCAGCAGTTCGGTCGGCACTTCCAGCTGCACGGCGAAGTCCATCGGCTGGCCGATCTTCCGCAACAGCGCGTCCAGCGCATCGGCCTGGGCCAGGTTGCGCGGGTAGCCATCGAGGATGAAGCCGCCGTCGGTGTCCGGCCGCGAGAAGCGGTCCTCGAGCATGCCCAGCAGGATCTCGTCGCTGACCAGGTTGCCCGCGTCCATGACCGCCTTGGCTTCCAGGCCGAGCTTGGAGCCGGCGGCGACTTCGGCGCGCAGCAGGTCGCCGGTGGAAATATGCGGCACCTGCAGGTGGTCCTTGAGCCGTGCGGCCTGCGTGCCCTTGCCGGAACCGGGCGCGCCCAGAAGTACCAATCGCATCAACATCGCTCCTAAGAGACATGAAACCGCGCCCGGCGCCGTGCGCCGGACCAGGCCCGGGCCAGCCCCAGGCTGGCCAGTTCGCGGGGCGGCGCTACACTCGGAAGCGGCCGACCACCCGCCGGGCGGAAAATTGCGGCCAGCTTACCGCACTCCGGCGCAAATCTCTGGAACCCCCATGCCCCAAGGAACCCTGCTGTACGCACAGTCCGGCGGCGTGACCGCCGTCATCAACGCCACCGCCGCCGCCGTCATCGAGACCGCCCGGGCCCGCAAGGTCAAGGTCCTGGCGGCCCGCAACGGCATCCTCGGCGCCCTGCGCGAGGAGCTGATCGACACCTCCAGGGAGTCGGCCGCGGCGATCCGCGCGCTCGGCCACACCCCCGGCGGGGCCTTCGGCTCCTGCCGGCTCAAGCTGAAGTCGCTGGAGGCCG
>CBIFVU010000118.1:0-11563 GCA_966185905.1 uncultured Lysobacter sp. | reverse complement strand
TCACCCACGGCACCAGCGAGCCCTACCGCATGTTCACCTCGCGCGCCGAGTACCGCCTGCAACTGCGCGAGGACAACGCCGACCTGCGCCTGACCCCGGCCGGACGCGAGTTGGGCCTGGTGGACGAGACGCGCTGGGCCGCGTTCGCGCGCAAGCGCGAGGCGGTCGAGCGCGAAGACGCACGGCTGGCGGCGATCTGGGCCGCGCCCAACAACGCGCTGGGCCGCGAGATCGCCCAGACCCTGGGCATCGAAGTCAGCCGCGAGGCCAGCGCGCGCGATCTGCTCAAGCGCCCGGAGCTGGACTATGCGCGGTTGATGCAGGTGCCCTCGCTGGGTCCGGCGGTGGAGCAAGCCGAGGTCGCCGAGCAGGTCGAGATCGGGGTCAAGTACGCCGGCTACCTCGACCGTCAGCGCGAGGAGATCCAGCGCCACCAGCGCAACGAGCGCACGCCGATCCCCGACGGCTTCGACTACGCCGCCGTGCACGGCCTGTCGGCGGAAGTGCGGCAGAAGCTGGAACGGGTGCGGCCGCAGACCGTCGGCCAGGCACAGCGCATCCCCGGCATGACCCCGGCGGCGATCTCGCTGCTGTTGGTGCACCTGGTCCGCGCGCGCCGCAGCCAGGAAGTGGCCTGAGCGCAGCGCGGCGGCCGGGCCGCCGCCACGCGCCCGAGCGCGCACGCCGGCCTCGGCGGCGCTGCGTTACGCTTGGGCGATGAATGCACCCGACCGCCCCACCGATCTGTCCACCGCCGCTGCGCCCCCGGCCGCCCCGGCCTACGCCGACCTGCTCGCCGCCGCCGCGCGCATCGCCCCCCACGCCCACGCCACCCCGGTGCTGCGCTCGCGCGCGCTGGACGCGCTGGCCGGCTGCGAGCTGCACTTCAAGTGCGAGAACCTGCAACGCGGCGGCGCCTTCAAGTTCCGCGGTGCCTGCAACGCGGTGTTCTCCCTGTCCGAGGAGGAAATCGCGCGCGGCATCGTCACCCAGAGCTCGGGCAACCACGGCGGCGCCATCGCCCTGGCCGCGCGCCTGCGCGGCGCCCGCGCGACCGTGGTCGCCCCGCGCGACACGCCCCAGGTCAAGCTGGCCGCGATCGTCGCCTACGGCGCCGAGGTGGTGCTGTGCGAGCCCGGCCAGGCCGGCCGCGACGCCGCCACCGCGCAGGTGCTGGCCGACACCGGCGGAGTGTTGGTGCATCCCTTCAACGACCCGCGGGTGATCGCCGGCCAGGGCACGGCGACGCTGGAACTGCTGACCGCCGTCCCCGGCCTGGATGCGGTGATCGCACCGGTCAGCGGCGGCGGCTTGCTGTCGGGCACGGCCATCGCCGCGCACGGCGCCCGGCCGGGGATCGAGGTCTATGGCGCCGAGCCGGCCGGCGCCGCCGACGCCCACGACTCGCTGCGCGAAGGCCGCCGCATCACCGGCCGCACTCCCGACACGGTCTGCGACGGCCTGCGCGCGGAACTGGGCACGCTCACCTTTCCTATCCTGCGCGAACGAGTGCGCGCGATCCTGCTCGCCGACGACGCCCAGGCGGTGGCGGCCATGCGCCTGATGTGGGAGCGCATGAAGCTGGTGGTCGAACCCTCCGGCGCGATCCCGCTGGCGGCGGTGCTGGCGCACCGTGAACGCTTCGCCGGGCGGCGGGTCGGCCTGGTCGTGTCCGGCGGCAACGTCGACCTGGACCGGATCGCCGAGGTGTTCGCACGCATGGCCTGAGCGCCTGTCCGGTTTCCTGGATGGTTTGCGTTTTTTATGCGTCGGATTTTTGAACGCATCGCCGAGGACGCATAAAACCCGTAAAAACCCGGCTTTTTTGTGATGCCAGTTTGTGTTTTTTGTTAACGCAGCTGGCACGCTGCGCCATCGCGCGCCATTGCCTGTCGTGACGCGCGAGCATCAGGAATCAGCGCACAGGGCGGGGGAGTGCATACATGGTGGACGTCGAATTCCGCGTGGTGTCGGACCGCCGCGACGGTCTGTTGTTGGCGCTGGGCCAGGTCGTGATCGCCAACGGTTTCACCCTGTTGCGACAACGCATGCTCAACAGCGCCGAAGGCGTGGTGTTGGTGATGGTGGTCCGCGGTCCGGCCGAGTCCTTGCTGATGCTGGAGGAAAAGCTCGGCACCCACCACTTGGTGCAGAGCTTCGAAGCCTCGCCCTACGAGGGCGCGCCGAGCGCGCCGGCGCCCGCTCCGGTCGCGGCCCGTCCGGCCGCGTCGCCGCTGGCCGCGCCGGCCGCCGGCAACGCCGCGGCGCCCGCCGTGCAGACCGCTGCGCCGATCGACACCCAGCGGGTGGAGACGCTGCTGCCGCAACTGGCCCGCAACTATCCCAACATCCTGCTGCAGTTGGTGGCGCTGGAGCGCGAATTGCCGCCGGCGCAGCGCGAAGCGACCCTGCGCTACATCGGCCAGCGCGTCGGCGCCTGGGTGTACAAGCGCGACTTCGCCCTCGGCGGGCAACTGCCGCTGGCCGACTCGATCCGCCGCATCGCCCTGCCGGCGATGCGCCAACTGGTCCAGGCCGAGCTGCAAGACGACGCGCTGAAGATCCGCAACAGCCCCTTCTGCCACCGCGGCGAAGCCGGCGAATGCTGCCATTTCCTGCGTGGAATGCTCGGCGGGCTGCTGGAGGGCCAACACGGCACCGAAGGCGTGCGCGTGGTGGAGAGCCAGTGCCGCAACACCGGCGCGGAAGTCTGCCGGTTCGATTTCCATTCCTGACCGGCCCAGCCGGCCAGCCGCGGCCGGAGGCGCCGCGGCCCCCCGCCCACCGGCCCGTGCCGGCGCGGCCCAGCCGTTCCGGCGCCGGATCGCGCCGCCACGACCCAACGTCGTCCGCCCAACCATCCAGGGGGTTCGCCATGCCTGACCACGCCATCCATTGCGTACACGATCCGTTGCTCGTCGTTCTTTCCTATGTAGTGTCGGTGCTGGGCTCGTTCACCGCGCTGCAATTGGCCATCTCCATCCCCGGCGCCACCGGCGCGGCGCGCTGGCGCGCCATCGCCGCTGCCGGCCTGGCCATGGGCGGCGGCGCGATCTGGGCGATGCACTTCATCGCCATGCTCGCCTGCCGCATGAACGTGGAAGTCGCCTACGACCTGCCGATCACCATCGGCTCGGCGGTGGTGGCGGTGATCTCGTGCATGGCCGGCCTGGCCATCGCCGGCACCGGCCTGTTCAACTGGGGCAAGCTGGCGCTGGGCGGCGTGCTGATGGGCCTGGGCGTGACCGGCATGCACTACGCCGGCATGGCGGCGATGCTGATGCCGGCCGATACGGTCTACAACAGCGGCCTGGTCGCGGCCTCGGCGGTGATCGCCATCGTCGCCTCGATCGTGGCCCTGTGGCTGGCCTTCAACCTGCGCGGCTGGGGCCAGATGCTGGGCAGCGCGCTGGTGATGGGCGTGGCGGTGTGCGGCATGCACTACACCGGCATGCTGGCGGCCAGCTTCGTGCCCAACCAGGCCGGCACGGCGGCGCTGGCCGGCGGCATCAGCGGCGGTTATCTCGGCGTGGGCATCTTCGTGGTCACCACCGCGCTGCTCGCGGCGGTGCTGATCCTGAGCCTGCTGCGCCAGCGCCAGCGTTCGCTGGTGCGGATTTGATCGGCAGGCATTGAAGCAGGCGCAGGTCTTGCAGACGCAGGTCCGATCGGCACGGCTTTGACTGACGGCTTCGGCCGGCACGGCTCAGGCCGGCCCGGCCCGGCCTGAGCGTGCGAACCAGGCCGGGCCGCAGCAGGCAAGCCCGGCACCGTCTGCACGCCACGCGCCGGCGTTGCCTCGCCGGCCGCAACCGCCCCACCCCCGAAGGGCTCGCCGCAAGGCGGGCCCTTCGCATTCCGCCGCGGCGCGCCCTCCCTCCTCGCCTGCAGTCCTCGCCCCGCGCGCAAGGATTCCTCGGCGCCGCGCCGATCGGCGATCATGGAAGCCCCACGCTCGCCCAGGAACGCAGCATGAAGATCGACGGCACCCGCAGCCACGACCGCGCCACCGAACTGGTGCTGGCCTACTACGCCGCCTTCAACCGCGGCGACTGGGACGGCATGCTGCAGAACCTGGCCGACGATGTCGCCCACGACCTCAACCAGGGCGCGCGCGAAACCGGCCGCGAGGCTTTCGCAGCGTTCCTGCAGCGCATGGCGCGGCACTACCGCGAGCAACTGCGCGACATCGTGGTCATGGCCTCGCCCGACGGCGAGCGCGCCGCGGCCGAGTACGTGGTGCACGGCGAGTACCTGGTCACCGATCCCGGCCTGCCGGAAGCGCGCGGCCAGCGCTATGCGCTGCCCGGCGGCGCCTTCTTCGCGATCTCGGGCGGCCGCATCGCCCGCGTCACCAACTACTACAACCTAGATCACTGGGTGGCCCAGGTCGGCGGCTGAACGCAGTCGCCGCACTCGCGGCCGAAACGCGCGGCCAACCGATGGATGCGCCGCGTCCGCTCGATGAGCGTCCGCATCGATCCGAATGCAGCCGACCGTACTCACCGGGCGCAGCCCGGCTGCGCCCGCGCGATGAGGGCCCGCCTCGACCCGGATGCCGCCGGCCGTCCCCACCGGCCGCGGCCCGCGCCGCAAGCGCGCAACTGAAACCGCTGCGGACCGGGGTCCGCCGCGGCCATGGAACCCATGGCGCGCCGACTCAACCGCCGCGATCGCTGCGCAACTCGCGCACCGCGCGATCGTCGCCGGCGGCCGCGCGCGCGGCCACCACGCTGAACACCACGATGCCGCCTGCGACCACTGCGGCGCCCAGCAGGGCCCGCCCCTGCGGCCAAGCCTCGCCCAGCCACAGCGCGCCGATCGCGGTGGCGAACACGATCTCTGCCGCCTGCATCGCCTCGGCCGCGGCCAGCGCGGTCGGCTCGTTGCGCACCATGCCGGTGGCCTGGAAGAACAGCACCGTCGCGATCACCCCCGCGCCCAGGGCCACGCCCGCCGCCAACCAGGCCTGCCCCGGCGAGGGCCAGCCCGCCTGACCGAAGGCGTACAGCGACAACGCCAGCCAGAACGGCTGACTGGCCAGGGTCATGCCGAACACGCGCTGGGTGGCGTTGAGCTCGACCCCGGCGCGCTCCAGGTGCAGCAACAGGCCGCGGTTGCCCAGCGGATAGGCGAAGGCCGCCACCGCCACGCAGACCAGCGCGATCCAGCCGGCGCGATCCAGCCGCCCGCCGCCGTGGCCGAACTGCATCAACAGCACGCCGGCGACGATGATCGCGCCGGCCAGCAGCGCCGGCGCGGGGATGCGGGCGCGCGCGTCGCGGTACAGCAACGGCGCGCACAGCATCCCGGCGATCACGGTCAGCTGGAAGGTGCCGGCGATCAACCACGACGGCCCGCTGGCGGCGGCAAAGCTCAGGCAGACATAGAACAGGACGAAGCCGATGCCGCTCCACAGCAGCCACGGCCCGGGATGGGCGGCGATCGCGCGCCAGACCGGGGCGATGCCGCCTTGCAGCGGCATCACCACCCACAACATCGGCAGGGTGAACAGATACCGCAGCGCCGCGGTCCAGGCCCAATGACCGCCCTCGCTGGCAGCGGCGCGATTGAGCACATAGGTGCAGGTGAAGAACAGCGCCGAGGCCAGCGCGATCGCGACCGCCGCCAGGGCTCGCCGGCGGGCGTTCATGAGCGCTGGCGCACGCGGATGCTGGACACCGGCACTTGCACCTCGTCGACCCCGCCGACCCGGATCGGCGCGCCCGGCGGCGGGCCCCAGGCATGGGCGTAGATCACTTCCCAGGTCGCCGGCAGGTGGCCGTCGGCGGCGCGCAGGGCCTCGTAGGCCTCGGCGGCGCGTGCGAAGCGGGCGCGACCGGTCAGGCTGCGACGGCGCTCGCTCATGGCATTGGTGGCGCCGAGCGTGCGCAGTTCGCGCATCAGGCTGCCCAGGTCGGGATGGCCGAGCACGAATTCATCGCGGTCCAGCACCGGGTTCTTGAAGCCCGCGGCCATCAGCGCATCGCCGAACTGGGCGATGGACGGGAACAGGCTCACGTGCGGCGCGGCATCGGCCTGGGCGAAGGCGCCGCGCAGCTCGAACAAGGTGTCCGGGCCGAAGGTGGACACCAGCAACAGGCCGCCGGGCTTGAGCACGCGGCGGAAACCGGCGAACACCGCCGGCAGGTCTTCGACCCATTGCAGGCACAGGTTGGAGAACAGCACGTCCACGCTGCCGTCGCGCAGCGGCAGTGCGCGCGCATCGGCGCAGACCGGATCGGGCCGACGCGCGCCGCCGAGCAGGCGCGGCCGCCAGCCGCCGTCGCCGAACTGGGCGCGGGCCTGGCGCAGCATCGGCAGGGCCAGGTCGAGCGCGATCACTTGCGCGCGCGGCCAGCGCTTCTGCATCGCCGCGCTCCAGTGGCCCGGGCCGCAGCCGACATCGACCACCACTTCGGGCATGCGGTCGTCGAGGAAGTCCAGGGTCTCGGACAGGCGCGCGCCGACTTCGCGCTGCAACGCGGCGGCCCGGTCATAGCCGCCTGCGGCGCGGGAGAAGGCGCGGCGCACCTGGCGATGGTCGAACAGATCGGTCATGGCGGCCTCAGGCGCGGGGAGCGGCCGTCGTCTCGGCGACGAAGGCTTCGATGTTGCGCGCGACCTCGTCGGTCGCGCCCAGGAAGGGAGCGTGGCCAGCGTGGGCGATGGCCACGCTGCGGCCCTGCGGCGCCAGGGCCGCCGCCGCGGGCATGGCTCCGGCCGGCACCAAGCGGTCGCGCCGGCCGGAAATCCACAGGCTGGGCACGCGCAGGCCCGGCAGTTCGGCGCGCACGTCGAACTCGTCCAGCAATCTCAGCCCCTCGTGCAAGGCGCGCGGCGCCGGCTCGCCGCGCTCGAACGCCTGGCGGCGCAATTCGCGCAGTTCCTCCTGGGCCTGGGCCGAACCCAGCGCCTCCAGCGCCAGGAAGCCTTCCAGGGTGCCGCGAAAATCCCGCTCCAAGGCTTGGCCGAAATTGCCGAACAGGCTCGGCGCCACCCCGTGCGGCCAGTCCGCGCCCAGCACGAAGCGCGGCGAGGAAGCGATCAGCACCAGACCGCGCACGCGTCCGGGATGATCCAGCCCAGCGCGCAGGACGACCTGCCCACCCAACGACCAGCCCAGCCAATAGGCATCGGGCAGGCGTTCGACCAGGTTGGCCGCGAGCCCGGCCGGATCCAGCGCGGTCGCATCTTCGCGCGCATGGCCATGGCCCGGCAGGTCGACCAGGTGCAAGACGAACTGCTCGCCCAAGCGCTGGACCAGGGGCGCGAACAGGCCGCCGTGCATGGCCCAGCCGTGGATCAGCGCGATCGCGGGGCGTCCGCTGTCGGCGGGCGCGCCGGTGGTTTCGATATACATGGACAATCCGTGGTGCTCGCTTGTTGGCTGGGTCGCTTCGTCGCGGCGCGACAGTCCGGCATGGGGTGGAGGCGCTCAACCCTCGCCGGCGCCGCGCACGTCGCGCAAGGCGGCGATCGCGGCTTCGCGCTGTGCCGCGGGCACCAGCAGGTGATCGTGGTAATAGCCAGCGAGCACGTTGCAGGCGATGCCGCGCGCGGCCAGCGCCTGCGACACCGCCGCGGTCAGGCCGACCGCGTGCAGCGCCGAATGCACGCGCAGGCTCAGCCAGGCGGCGACGAAGTCGTAGGCCAGCCCGTGCGCATCGGCGTCTTCGCGCCGGAGCACGCCGCTGAGGCCTTCGGCCTCGCTTACCGTGGCCTGGGCCCGCGCCCGCAGCGCGGCCGACGCGCCATCCAGGGGGACGAACACGTAGTCGCCTTCGCGCGCATCGACCTCCAGCGTGGCCAACATGCGCGCCAGGTCGGTCTGCGCCACGCTGGCCGGCGACGTGGTCATGCGCGCCGCCCCGCACGGGGCGAACGGCCGGCACGGGCGCGGCTCATCGCGCCGCGACGGCCGGTTCGGCGGCGGCGTCCTGGCTGCGCTCGATCGCCACGCGCTCGGCCGCGCGGGCCAGGGCGTCGATCAGGCCATCGACCTGCTCGCGGGTATGCAGCGCGGAGAAGGTCACGCGCAGGCGCGCGCGACCTTCCGGCACGGTCGGCGGGCGGATCGCCGCGACCCAGTAGCCTTGCTGTTCCAGCGCCTGGGCCATCGCCAGCGCGCGCCGGTCGTCGCCGCACATCACCGGCTGGATCGGCGTGGCCGAAGGCAGCAGCTCCAGGCCGAGGCGGCCGGCGCGCTCGCGGAAATGCGCGGTCAACTCGGCCAGCTTGTCGCGGCGCCAGTGATCGTGGCGAGCGATCTTGATCGCCGCGCGGGTGGCCGCCGCCTGCGCCGGCGGCAGCGCGGTGGTGTAAAGATGGCTGCGCGCGGTCTCGGCCAAGTGGCCGATCAAGTCGGCATCGCCGTGCAAAGCCGCGCCATAGCTGCCCAGGGCCTTGCCGAAGGTCGCCAGTTGCAGAGGCACTTCCTGGGTGGACAAACGCGCCGCCGCCACCGTGCCGCGCCCTTCCGGGCCGGCCACGCCGACGCCGTGGGCGTCGTCCACGTACAACAAGGCCTTTTGCGCGCGCGCTACCAAGGCCAGGTCGCGCAAGGGCGCGATGTCGCCATCCATGCTGAACACGCCATCGGTGGCCAGCATCGCCAAGCCATCGGGCACGTTGCGCAGCTGCCGGATCGCGCCTTCCGCATCGGCGTGCGGATAGCGGCGCAAGCGGCAGCCGGCCAGGCGTGCGGCGTCGATCAGGCTGGCGTGGTTGAGCTTGTCCTGCACGCAGACATCGTCCTCGCCAAGCAGGCCCTGGACCGCGGCGAGATTGGCGAGGAAGCCGCTGCCGAACAGCAGCGCGCGCGGCGAGCCCAACCATTCGGCCAACTCGCGCTCCAGCGCATCGTGCTGGGCGTGGTGGCCGCAGACCAAGTGCGAAGCCAAGCCGCCGCTGCCCTCGCGCGAGGCCGCATCCTGCAAGGCGTTGGTGACTGCGAAATGCTGCGACAGGCCCAGGTAGTCGTTGCCGCAGAAATTGAGCAGCGACCGGCCATCGACCTCGCAACGCGCGCCGTCGCGGTGGGTGACGCTGCGATGGGCGCGCTGGCGCGCATTGGCCACGCGCTCGGCGTGGGCGGCCTGGATGCGATCGCGCCAAAGGGTTCGCTGGCTGCTCATGACGATGGCTCGGCCGCCTCAGGCGGCGCAGGTGTGGGCGGGGACTTCGGTCTCCTCAATGGTCGCATGGACCGTGCCAGCGGTCTCCACGATCTGCATCGGGCGCAGGCCCAGGCGGGCGAACAGGGCCAGGTCGCGCTCGGTGTCGGGGTTGCCGGTAGTCAGCAGTTTTTCGCCATAGAAGATCGAATTGGCCCCGGCCAGGAAGCACAGCGCCTGCAGTTCGTCGCTCATGGCCTCGCGACCGGCCGACAGGCGGACCATGGAACGCGGCATCAGCAGGCGCGCGACTGCGATGGTGCGCACAAATTCAAAGGGGTCCAGCTCGGTCGTGCCGGCCAGGGGCGTGCCCTCGACCTGGACCAGCCGGTTGATCGGCACCGAATCCGGATGCGCCGGCAGGTTGGCCAGGGTCTGCAGCAGGCCGGCGCGCTGCTCGCGCGACTCGCCCATGCCGACGATGCCGCCGCAGCAGGTCTTCATGCCGGCGTCGCGGACGTGCTCCAGGGTATCCAGGCGGTCCTGGAACTCGCGGGTGCGGATGATCTCGTTGTAGAACTCCGGCGCGGTGTCCAGGTTGTGGTTGTAGTAGTCCAGGCCGGCCTCGCGCAGGGCGCGGGCCTGGCCTCCGCTGAGCATGCCCAGGGTGGCGCAGGTCTCCAGCCCCAGCGCCTTCACTTCGCGGATCATGGCCGCCACCTTCGGGATGTCTCGGTCCTTGGGCGAGCGCCAGGCCGCGCCCATGCAGAAGCGCGAGGCGCCGGCGGCCTTGGCCTGGCGGGCCTTTTCCAGCACTGCCTCGGTGCTCATCAGCTTGGTCGCGTCCACGCCGGTGTGGTAGCGCTGGGCCTGCGGACAGTAGGCGCAGTCCTCGGGACAACCGCCGGTCTTGACCGACAGCAGGGTGCTGACCTGGACCTCGGCCGGATCGAAGTTCTCGCGATGGACGCTGGCGGCGCGGTGCAGCAGCTCCGGGAACGGCAGGTCGAACAGGGCGCGCACTTCGGCGCGGGACCAGTCGTGGCGAAGAAGGGACGAGCCGGGGGTTGGGCTGGAAGAAGGCATAGGCACCGGGGCTGGCTCCACAGCGGGGATTTCACTGACGGCGGGCAGGGGAAGCGGCCGAAGGATCGGGCGCGTCGGAAGCGGCAGTCTGGGAAGCATGGACATGACTGTCAACCACACGGACCTGGCTGGAGTTGACAAGCCCCGGCGCTACGGCGGCGCCTGGGCGCGGCTGGGCTGGGCGCTCTGGCCGCCGCGATGCCTGGTCTGCGGCGAGTCGGGCATGGCCGGTTTCGACCTGTGCCCGGCCTGTTGCCAGGACTGGCCATGGCTGCGGCCGGCCTGCCTGCAATGCGCCATGCCGCTGGTCGGGGAGTCCGGGGCCGGCGGACAGGCGGATGCCGATCCGGCCGCGCACGGGGCCGTGACCGCCAGCGACCCGAGCGGCGCCGGCGGGTCCGGGCCTGGAGCGCAGGGCAGGCCCGGGCGCGAGGGCGAGACGGGGCGCGCCAGCGAGGCTACCGCCGCCGGCACGCGGACGGCCGAAACCGGAGCCCTCTCTTCGCAGTGGGCCGCCTGTACGCTCGTTGGCTCCGCCCGGCCCGGCGGCGAGCCGCAGCGTCTGTGCGGCGCTTGCGCCGGACGCGGCTCCCCTCTGCATGAAGTCCGCGCCGCCTGCGCTTATCGCGCTCCGGTGGATGCGCTGCTGCCGCGGTTCAAGTTCCATCGCGACCTGGCCGCAGGGCGGCTCTTGGCGGCGATGATGGCGCGGGCATTCCTGGACCGCTCGCGGGCGCTGGCGCAGGCCGCGGAGCCCGGCGTGGATCGCGGAATGGCCGGCGTCGATCGCAGCGCCGGCCCCGTCCAGCGGTCAGGCGGGCGGCCGCGCGCGCATCCGGACACTCAGCCGGGCTCAAGGTGGCACGGCACCTGGCTTCATCGCGCATCCCGGACCGTGCAGGCTGTCCCGGGCGGTTCGCCCAGGCCTGCGTGTCCGCCGGCGCTGCCTCTGCTGGCGGACGAGCCCGGATGCGCGCTCGGCCCGGTGCTGTTGCCACTGCCGCTGCATGCCAGCCGCCTGCGCCAGCGCGGCTATGACCAAGCCCTGGAACTGGCCCGCCCCTTGGCGCAGCGGCTGGGACTGCCCTTGCTCGCCGGCGGGCTGGCGCGCATCCGCGACACCCCGCCGCAGTCGCGATTGGATGCAGCGCAGCGCCAGCGCAACCTGCGCGATGCCTTCGCGTGGACGCATCAGCGGCAGGCGCCCCGGCACATCGTCCTCATCGACGACGTCATGACCACCGGCGCCACCCTGCGCGCCGCCGCGCAAGCCCTGCGCGACGCCGGCGCCGCGCGGGTGGATGCCTGGGTGTGCGCACGCACGCTGTAGCCTGGCCGATAGCGGGAGCGCCGCTCAACAG
>CBIFVU010000117.1:0-11568 GCA_966185905.1 uncultured Lysobacter sp. | reverse complement strand
GGACGGGGGTAGGGGAGCGCCAGCGTAGCGACGGCCTTCACGATCCGTCCACTTAATGCTCGGCAATCTTCACAAAACTGAAGATCCGTGGAGAGGCTGCATGCAGGGTACGAGAGATGGAGGCTTGGTCCTCATCGTCGAAGACAACCGCAATATCTCCGAGATGGTCGGCGAATACCTGGAAAGCCGCGGTTTCGAAGTGGACTACGCCGCCGACGGCCTGGACGGCTACCGCCTGGCGACCGAGAACAGTTACGACGTGATCGTGCTGGACCTGATGCTGCCGCGCATGGACGGCATCGAGGTTTGCAAGAAGCTACGAGAAGAAGCGCGCAAATCCACCCCGGTGTTGATGCTGACCGCGCGCGACACCCTGGACGAGAAGCTCACCGGCCTGAGCGCCGGGGCCGACGACTACCTGACCAAGCCCTTCGCCATCCAGGAACTGGAAGCGCGCCTGCGCGCCCTGATCCGGCGCGAGCGCCGCCAGGTGGGCGGCGAAGTGCTCAAGGTCGCCGACCTGGTGCTGGACCCGGCCAGCCTGCGCGTCACCCGCGGCGGCAGCGAACTGCAGCTCTCGCCCATCGGCCTGCGCCTGCTGACCATCTTGATGCGCGAGTCCCCGCGCGTGGTCAGCCGCCAGGAGATCGAGCGCGAGATCTGGGGCAACGGCCTGCCCGACTCGGACACCCTGCGCAGCCACCTCTACAACCTGCGCAAGACCATCGACAAGCCCTTCGACAAGCAATTGCTGCATACGGTGCAGAGCGCGGGCTACCGCGTGGCGGACATCTCCCAGCCACCGGACTGACCCGCCATCGCCACCATGCCGCAAGGGCTACCGCGCAAGATCAAGCTTGCCTTCATCCTGCAAGCCTTGATCGGCAGCATCGCCATCACGCTGGGCATCCTCCTGGCGGGACTGGCGGTGCGCCACATGGTGCTCGAACAGCGCATGCAGCGCGAGGCCGACGACTACTGGGAAGGACGCTTGCGCGACCCCTCCTATCCGCTGCCGCGCACCTCGACCACTCGCGGGCATTTCGTCGCCGCCGGGGCCAGCGATTCGGTGCTGCCGCCGGCCATGCGCGGGGTCGAGTCGGGCCTGCACAACCTGCCCGAGAGCGGCAAGGTGGTGTTGGTGGACCGGCGCGAGCCCGGCAGTTTCTACCTGATCTATTCCACCGAGCTGATCGACGAGGCCATCCTCTACACCGGATTGGCCTCGTTGCTGTTCTCGTTGCTGACCACCTACCTGATTTCCTGGCACACCTACCGCACGTCCAAGCGCCTGGTCTCGCCGGTGAGCTGGCTGGCCAACGTGGTCTCGCAATGGGACCCGCGCGATCCCGACACCAGCCTGATCGAGCCGATCAAGTTCCCCTACGACCCCGGCAGCGAGGTGCGCAGGCTGTCCAGTGCGCTCAGCGGGCTGGCCGAGCGAGTCAGCGACTTCGTCCAGCGCGAGCGCGATTTCACCCGCGACGCCAGCCACGAGCTGCGCACGCCGCTGACCGTGATCCGCGTGGCCACCGACCTGATGCTGGCCGACCCGGACACGCCGGTGCGGGCGCAGCGCTCGCTGCTGCGGGTCCAGCGCGCCGGCCGCGACATGGAGGCGGTGATCGACGCCTTCCTGATCCTGGCGCGCGAGTCCGACGTGGAGCCGCAGTCGGAGGAGTTCCTGGTCCGCGACATCGTCGACAGCGAGATGGAGCGCATCCTGCCGCTGCTCAACGGCAAGCCGGTGGAGCTGCACCTCTACGACGAGGGCGGCCCGCGCTTGCTGGCGCCGCCGCACGCGCTGGGAGTGATGATCGGCAACCTGCTCAGCAACGCCGTGCGCTTCACCGACAGCGGCCGCATCGACGTGCGCCTGGGCCGCGACAGCATCCAGATCCGCGACACCGGCATCGGCATGTCGGTGGAGACCCTGACCAAGGCCTTCACTCCGTTCTACCGCGCCGATTTTTCCACCGGCGACGGCAAGGGCATGGGCCTGTCGATCGTGCGCCGGCTGGGCGAGCGCTTCGGCTGGCCGGTGACTCTGACCAGTGCGCCGGGGCAGGGCACCACCGCGGTGATCCGTTTCCAGCCCGGCGCGATCGTGCCCGTTCCGCCGCCGCCGGCACCGCTGCCGCCGGCGCCGCGGGTACCGGAGGCCTGAGCCCGGGGCGCCGGCACGGCGCTTCGCGGCCAAGGTCTTCCAAGGGCCGAGCGCCAGCCTGGGCCACACGCCCTGAGCGGCAGGAGGCGAGCGGCAGGCAACCAACTATGAGCGGCCCACTGCACGCGGCGACTTACAACCGGCCCACTGCGACCGATCCGCGCCCACCGGCATCCACCGTCAGGCAGCTTGCCGCGCCCGCGCGGCAGCGGCCAAACTGAACCGTCCTCGGCCGCGGCGCGCGATCCGGTCCTGAGTCCTGTCAACCCGCTCCGGTCGCGTGCGTTGGCGCGTGCAGAGCCCCGAAGTCCAGCCCCATGAGCGCAGCCAAGCCGAGCCCTTCGTCCCGCCCCGCCCAGACCCTGCGCCCGCGCAAGTCGCCCTGGCCCAAGCGCCTGCTGATCCTCGCCGCGGTGCTGGCGCTGGCCTTCGGCGGCTGGCGCTACTACAGCCAGCGCAGCGCCGCCGAGGCCGCCGGCGCCTACCGCACGGCCAAGGTCGAGCGCGGCGACATCCGGGTGGCGATCTCCGCCACCGGCGCGCTCTCGGCGATCTCCACCGTGGACGTGGGCAGCCAGATTTCCGGCCAGGTGCTGGAAGTGCTGGCCGACTTCAACGACCGGGTGAGCAAGGGCCAGGTGATCGCCCGCATCGACCCGAGCACCTACGAGGCGCAGATCGCCCAGGGCTCGGCCCAGGTCGCCAACGCCCGCGCCGCGCTGGCCACCGCCCAGGCCACCCTGCGCAACGCCGAACTGGATTACCAGCGCAAGTCCGAGCTGGCCAAGAACCAACTGGTCGCGCGCAGCGATGCCGACCTGGCCCGCGCCGCCCGCGACCAGGCCCGTGCGCAGCTGGCCGGCGCGCAGGCGCAGATCAACCAGCAGATCGCCTCCACCCAGACCTCGCGCCTGAACCTGCAGCGCACCGTGATCCGCGCGCCGGTGGACGGAGTGGTGCTGACCCGCACGGTCGAGCCCGGCCAGACCGTGGCCGCCAGCCTGCAGGCGCCGGTGCTGTTCCAGATCGCCGAGGACTTGTCGAAGATGGAGATCGTGCTGGCCATCGACGAGGCCGACATCGGCCAGGTCAAGCCGGGCCAGGCAGTGGACTTCACCGTCGATTCCTTCCCCGACCGCAAGTTCCGCGGCAGTGTGCAGCAAGTGCGCTTGTCGGCGACCAACACCAGCAATGTCATCACCTACCCGGTGGTGGTCTCGGTCGACAACGTCGACGGCGTGCTGCTGCCGGGCATGACCGCCAACGCCGAGATCGAGGTCAGCCATCGCGACGACGTGCTGCGGGTGGGCAATGCCGCGCTGCGCTACAAGCCCAGCGAGGAGGAGGCCGGGCCGGCCGCGGCGGGCGCCGCGCGCGGCGGCCTGGGCGCCGACCTGCCGCGGGTGGCCGATCAGCTCAAGCTCGACCCCGCCCAGCGCGCCGCCTTCGACGCCGCACTGGAGCAGATGCGCCAACGCATGGCCGCGCGCACCGCGCCGGCCGCGCCGGGCGGCGCGGGCGGCCCGGCCGGCGGCGGCCCGACCCTGATCATGGGCGGCCGCGGACCGGGCGGCGGCAACCGCAACCGCAGCGGCGGCGCGCCGTCCGGCGCGGCCCGGGCGCGCATGCAAGAACGCTTCAACCAGCAGTTCGCCGCCTTCCGCGAACGCCTGGACGAAAACCAGCGCAAGCGCTGGGACGAGGAGATCGCCACCCTCGTCAACGCGCGCCGGGTGCCGCTATACAAGCTGGTGGGCGGCAAGCCGCAGGCGGTGACGGTGCGGGTGGGCGCCAGCGACGGCAGTTGGACCGAAGTCTCCGGCGACCTGCGCGAAGGCGACGAAGTCATCGTCGGCAGCGGTCGCGCCGCGCCATGAGCGAGGCGAGCGGCGCTCCGGCCGGGCTGGTGATCGAGACCCGCGCGCTGGGCAAGGTGTACTCGCCCGGCAGCGAGGCCGAAGTGGTGGCTCTGCACGGCGTGGACCTGGCGATCGCGCGCGGCGAGTTCGTCGCGATCATGGGGCCCTCCGGTTCGGGCAAGTCCACCCTGATGAACCTGATCGGCTGCCTGGACACGCCCAGCAGCGGGGTCTACCTGTGCGACGGCATCGACGTGGCCAGCCTGGACAAGGAAGAGCGCGCGATCCTGCGCCGCGACAAGATCGGCTTCGTGTTCCAGGGCTTCAACCTGCTGCCGCGGATGAGCGCGCTGGAGAACGTGGCCATGCCGATGGGCTATGCCAACGTCGGCCGCGAGGAGCGCGCCGAGCGCGCCCGCGCGGCGCTGGAGGCGGTGGGCCTGGGCGGACGCGCCGGGCACCGGCCGAGCGAGCTGTCCGGCGGCCAGCAGCAGCGCGTGGCCATCGCCCGCGCGCTGATCAACCGCCCGCCGATCCTGCTGGCCGACGAGCCCACCGGCGCACTGGACACGCGCACCGGCGAGGAGATCCTGGCTCTGTTCAAGCGCCTGCAGGCGCAGCACCACACCGTGGTGCTGATCACCCACGACCCGGACGTGGCCGCCCACGCCGACCGCACCTTCGTCATGCGCGACGGCGAACTGCACCCGCAGGAGGCGGCGGCATGAACTTCATGGAAGTGCTGCACACCGCGGTGTTCGCCCTGCGCGGCAATTGGCTGCGCAGCGCGCTGACCTCGCTGGGCGTGATCATCGGCATCGCCGCGGTGATCGTGATGGTCTCCATCGGCCAGGGCACCCAGTCGGAAATCGACAAGCTGGTCTCCGGGCTCGGCTCCAACCGCCTGGACATCAGTTCCGGCGGCGGCGGCCGCGGCGGCGGCGGCGTGCGCCTGAGCGCATCGAGCTTCTTCACCCTGACCGAGGGCGACGCCGAGGCCATCCGCAGCGAGATCCCGGAAGTGCAGTACGTGGCCGCCTCGCTGCGCGGCGGCACCCAGGCGGTGTACGCGGAGAACAACTGGTCCAGCCAGTGGCAGGGCGTGCAGGCCGATTTCTTCGACATCAACGGCTGGGCCATCGCCAGCGGCAGCGGCTTCGAGGCGCGCGACTACGGCAGCGGCGCCAAGTCGGCGATCCTGGGCGAGACGGTGCGGCGCGAGTTGTTCGGCGACGAGGACGCGATCGGCCAGACCATCCGCCTGGGGCGGGTGCCCTTCACCGTGGTCGGCACCCTCAAGCCCAAAGGCCAGGGCGGTTTCGGCCAGGACCAGGACGACATCGTGCTGGTGCCGCTGGAAACCGGCCGTCGTCGCTTGCTGGGCGCAATGGGCCTGCCCAACGGCGCGGTGATGCAGATCGCCGTCGGCGTGGGCCGGGCGCAGGACGTGTCCTATGCGCAGGAGGAAATCTCCGGGCTGCTGCGCCAGCGCCACCGCATCCAGCCCGGCGCGGACGACGACTTCAGCGTGCGCAACATCGCCGAGGTGGTGGCCACCCGCACCCAGACCACGCGCTTGATGTCGCTGTTGCTGGGCGCGGTGGCGACGATCTCGCTGATCGTCGGCGGCATCGGCATCATGAACATCATGCTGGTGTCGGTGACCGAGCGCATCCGCGAGATCGGCCTGCGCATGGCGGTGGGCGCCGGGCCGGGCGATATCCAGCGCCAGTTCCTGGCCGAGGCGATGCTGATCTCGCTGATCGGCGGCGCCCTGGGCATCGCCATCGGCGTGGTGGGGACGCTGGTGATCGGCAAGTTCTGGACCTTGCCGATCGCCCTCAATGGCCAAGTGATCGGGCTGGCGGCAGGGTTCTCGATCGCGACCGGCTTGTTCTTCGGCTATTACCCGGCGCGCAAGGCCTCGCAGTTGGATCCGATCGAAGCCTTGCGGCAGCAATAGCCCGGTCGCCGCCGGGCCGGGCCCGGCGGCATGGCCGGCCGGTGGCGTAGGCCGGCGCGCCCCGCGTTACCATGGCGTCCCTTCCGATGATCGGCGCGCATGAGCCGTGTAGACCTCCTGTTGCGCCAGGCACGCGCGCGGATCGAGCCGGGCGAGGCCGACTGGCTGCTCTGCCATGTGCTGGGCCGCCCGCGCAGTTGGTTGTTCGCCCATGCCGAGGATGCGGTCGACGCGGCCGCGGCGGCGCGCTTCGAGCGCTTGGTCGAGCGCCGCGAGTGCGGCGAGCCGGTGGCCTATCTGACCGGGCGCCGCGGCTTCTGGCGCTTCGACCTGCGAGTGGACGCCGCCACCCTGATCCCGCGCCCGGAGACCGAGTTGCTGGTGGAACTGGCCCTGGCCCGGCTGCCGGCCAGCGGCGCGCTGCGCATCGCCGACCTCGGCACCGGCAGCGGCGCCATCGCCCTGGCCCTGGCGCACGAGCGGCCGGCCGCGCAGGTGCTGGCCACCGATGCCAGCGCCGCGGCGCTGGCGGTGGCGGCGCAGAACGCCCGCGAACTGGGCCTGGGCAATATCCAGTTCCGCCACGGCGACTGGTTCGCGCCGCTGGCCGGCGAGCGTTTCGACCTGATCGCCAGCAATCCGCCCTATATCGCCGAAGGCGACGCCCACCTGGCCCAGGGCGACTTGCGCTACGAGCCGGCCAGCGCGCTGGCCTCCGGCGCCGACGGCCTGGACGCGATCCGCACGCTCGCCAGCGGCGCCGGCGCGCACCTGCGTCCGGGCGGCTGGTTGTTGATCGAGCACGGGTGGGACCAGGGCGAGGCGGTGCGCGCGCTGCTGACCGCCGCGGGCCTGCGCGATGCAGCGACCGAACGCGATCTGGAAGCGCGCGACCGGGTCAGCCTGGCGCGCCGCGCGGACTGAGGCCGGCCGGCGCCCCGGGCCGCCGCGAGCACGGGCGCTCAGGCGCGCCGGCGGGGGCGGCAAGCCCCCGATCCCCGATCCCCGATCAGCGCAACCGGCGCAGCCAGCGCAGCCCGCCGGCGATCGCTCGTTGCGCGCTCGGGCCGCGCGCGCCGCCGCTGCGCGGCGATCGACCGCACACACGCCAGCCAGACTCACCCGCCCCGCCTGCGGGCACACCGCGCAAACCATGGCCGCCGATCCGGCGCAGCCAAGCCGGCCCGCCCACGCCGGCCTCGGCTCGGCCGCCGCGTCCAGCCGCTAAACTGGCCACCTCCCCACTGCGAGGCCTGCGATGCGCACGCTCTATCCCGAGATCGAACCCTACGACACCGGCACGCTGAAGGTCGACGAGCGCCACAGCCTGTACTACGAGCAGTGCGGCAACCCGGAGGGCAAGCCGGTGGTGCTGCTGCACGGCGGTCCCGGCGGCGGCAGCAGCGCCAAGATGCGCCGCTTCCACGACCCGGCCAAGTACCGCATCGTGCTGTTCGACCAGCGCGGCGCCGGCCGCTCCACCCCGCACGCCGACCTGGTGGACAACACCACTTGGGACCTGGTGGCCGACATCGAGAAGCTGCGCGTCCGGCTCGGCATCGAACGCTGGCAGGTGTTCGGCGGCTCCTGGGGCTCGACCCTGGCGCTGGCCTACGCCCAGAGCCACCCGGCGCGGGTGACCGAGCTGGTCCTGCGCGGCATCTTCATGCTGCGCCGCTGGGAGCTGGAGTGGTTCTACCAGGAGGGCGCCTCGCGCCTGTTCCCCGATGCCTGGGAGCATTACATCGCCGCGATCCCGCCGGTGGAGCGCCACGACCTGATCAGCGCCTTCCACCGCCGCTTGACCAGCCCGGACGAGGCCACCCGCCTGGACGCTGCGCGCGCCTGGAGCGTGTGGGAGGGCGCCACCAGCTTCCTGCACGTGGACCAGGATTTCGTCAGCGGCCACGAAGACGCCCGCTTCGCCCTGGCCTTCGCCCGGATCGAGAATCACTACTTCGTCAACGGCGGATTCTTCGACAGCGAGGACCAACTGCTGCGCGACGCGCACAAGATCGCCGACATCCCCGGCGTGATCGTGCACGGCCGCTACGACGTGGTCTGCCCGGTGCAGAACGCCTGGGAACTGAAGAAGACCTGGCCCAAGGCCGAACTGAGCATCACCCCGGCCTCGGGGCATTCGGCGTTCGAGGCGGAGAACATCGACGCACTGGTGCGGGCGACGGACGGATTCGCCTGAGGAAGGGCGGGGGCGTGGAGAGGAGCGAGGGGCCAGCGGAGAGGAGCGAGCAGAAGTGACCTGCTTTGTCTCACCCCCTCACTCCTCCACACCCTCCGCTCGCCTCCCGCCTCCCGCCGCCGACCCATCCGGGTTGCGTTCGATCATCCACAGCCCGGCCCAGAGCTTGAGGTCGAGCTCGTAGCCCTCGGCCTGCTTCTGCATCAGCCAGGCCGGGGCCTGCGCGCGCGGCACTTCGTGCACCAGGATGTCCTCGCCGGCCACGCCGCCGCCAGCGCCGACCTTGCGCAGCCCGCTGGCGCGGACGAAGGCGATGCGCTCGCTGCTCATGCCGGCCGAGGTCGGCCCGGTCAGCAGCACCTCCACCTGCGCCGGTTCCCAGCCGGTCTCTTCGATCAGTTCGCGCGAGGCCGCCGACTCCAGGGTGTCGTGGGCGTGGTCGTCGCCGACCAGGCCGGCGGGCATCTCGATGGTGCGCGCGTCCAGCGGCACCCGGAATTGTTCGACGAACAGCACGTTGTCCTCGGGCGTGACCGCCACGATGATCACCGCCATGCCCTTGCCGTGGGTGCGCTCGGCGTATTCCCAATGGCCGCGGCGCATCATCCGCAGCCACTGGCCGCTGTAGACGGTTTCCACCGGTTCGTGTCGGGCGGCGTGGTCTGCGCTCATCGTGTTCCTCGGGTTGGCCGGCGCAGGCGCGCCCGGCGGGATCGGTGGGCCGCCGCCTAGGCCGGTGCGGCGGGCGCGGACCGCGGCCTGCGCGGTCCGGCGGGTAGTGCGGGACAGCCGATGCTACGACGGAACCTGTGACGTGGCGAAGTCCAGGCCCGCCGCCTCGTGCAGACGGCGCCGGGTCATCGGGCCGAAGCGCAGGCGGTCGCACAGCGCCAGCAAGCCGGCGGCGTCGGCCTGGCCGCGGCGGAAATGGCCGCTGCTGTCGCCCAGCGGCGCATCCAGCGCGATCGTGGTCAGGCGCCGGCACAGCAAGGCCTGCTCGCGATGCTCGCGCAGGCGCGCGGCGGTGCTGGCCGCGCCGCGCAGGCGCAGGAACGGCACTTCCTCCACCCGCGCCAGCAAGGCGTCGAGGGTGTCGAAATGGGCCAGCAGCGCGGCCGCGGTCTTGGCGCCGATGCCGGGCACGCCGGGAATGTTGTCGACCGCATCGCCGGTCAGGGCCAGGTAGTCGGCCACCTGGCGCGCCAGCACGCCTTGCCGCGCCGGCACCCCGTCGGCGTTCCAGCGCAGGCCGCGGGCGAAGTCCCATTGCTCGTCGGCGCCATCGAGCAACTGCGAGAGGTCCTTGTCGGCCGAGACGATCACGCCGCGATAGCCGTGCCCGCGCAACTGCGCCAGGGCGCTGCCGATCAGGTCGTCGGCTTCGTACTGCGCATCCGACAGCACGCTCAGCCCGAGCGTGGCGCACAGGTCCTTGCAGTGGCCGAACTGGCGCTTGAGCGCATCCGGCGCGGGCTCGCGGTTGGCCTTGTAGGGCGGGTACAGGGCGTTGCGGAAGCACGAGTCCAGGGCTTCGTCGAAGGCCACGGCGATATGAGCGGGGCGCTCGCGCTCGATCAGCTCCAGCAGGAAGCGGGCGAAGCCGTGCACGGCATTGGTCGGCCAGCCCTCGGCATCCTGGAACTCGTCGGGGATCGAATGCCAGGCGCGGAATACGTACAAGCTGGCATCGACCAGGTACAGCGGCGTGTGGGCGGCGCTCATCGGGCTCAGCCCGCCGCCGCCGCGCCGGGCGTCCAGGCGCGGGTCAGCGCGTCCACGTCGGGGCGCTCGCGCTCGGGCGCCTGCAGCCGCGGCGTGCCGATGTGGATGAAGCCGGCCACGCACTCATCGGCGGTCAGGCCCAGCCAGGCGGCGACCTGCGCGTCGTAGGCCGGCCAGCCGGTCAGCCAGACCGCACCGAAGCCATAGGCCTGCGCGGCCTGCAACAGAGCGAAGCAGACGCAGCCGGCGGTCAGGCTGCGCTCGAACTCGGGGATCTTCTCGTCCGGGCCGAGGCGGGCGATGACGGTGACGATCAGCGGCGCGTGCGAGAACCGGCCGCGGTCTTTCTCCACCGCGGCCGGGCCGGCGTCGGGGAAGCGCTGCAGACCGCGCGCGGCCACCCGCTCGCCCAGCGCGTGGCGGGCGTCGCCCTGCACGGTCAGGAAACGGAAGGGCACGCGCTTGCCGTGGTCGGGCACGCGCACGGCGGCTTCCAACATACGCTTCAGGGTGGATTCGTCCGGTCCGGGGGCCTGCAACTGCTTGGCGGGGACCGAACGGCGGCGATCGAGGGCGGCGAGCAAGTCGGGGTCGATGAGCGGCATGAGGAGAACTGAAACCCTGGTCACAAAAATGAACGACGACACATAAATGGTCGCATGTAAGCACTATCCTGCCCCTGGCAGTCGCATATCGACGCGGCTCGCATCATCAGGGGGATTCTCGTAAGTGTCCGGCCACTTGCACGGCGCCGCCCAGCCTATGCGCAACGATCCGCTGCGCGTGCTGGAAGAGATCAAGCGACAGACGCTCGAGCAACTCGGGGGTCTGCCCGGCACCCTGTACGGACCTATCGAAGAAGCGCTCAAGGCCGACTCGCTCAAGGGCGACGGCCGCAACCACCACTTCGAGGACCAGGCCGCATTGTGGATCCTGCGGCAGCAGCAGGCCAGTCATGTCATGGCGTTCCGCCAACAGGTGGGCCAGGGCTTCGACGCCTTCCGCGCCCCGGGCGCGGCGGTCGGCGGCGTGGGCGGGACGCCGTTGCAACTGGTCGGCGAGCAGCAATTGGCCTTCGACCTGGACGGCGACCGCCTGATCGAACTGGTCGAGCACCGCTACCAGCGGCCGCTGGAAATGCTGCAAGGCCGCCTGGGCATGCTGGCGCAGGCCCTGGGCGCGCCGGTCTCGCCCAATCCGCTGGGCCCGCTGCGCCTGGTCAAGGCCTTCATCTCGGTCTACGCCGACTGCCAGGTCGGCGAGAACCTGCGCCTGCGCCTGTTCCGCCAGTACGAGCAGGAGCTGGCGCGGTTGCTCGGCGATCTCTACGCGCGGGTCAACAACCTGCTGGCGACCGCCGGTTATGGGGTGGGCTTCGGCGCGCCGCCCGCGCCGGCTCCCGGCGTCGCGCGGGCGCTGGAGGAGCGCCGCGAGGCCAACCCGCTGGGCGATGTGTTCGATACCGTGCCCCACCGCGATCCGGCCGCCGCGCCGAACTCGGGCGCGGCGCTGGGCAGCGCGATGGGAGGTGCGATGAATGGACTGTCCGCCGGATACGGCGGTATGCCGCCGGCGCCGGAAGCGCAGGCGATTTCCCAGGCCGACGTCGCGGCGATGGCCGGCGAGCTGGCCGAACTGCGCTCGCAACTGCACGCGT
>CBIFVU010000116.1:0-11573 GCA_966185905.1 uncultured Lysobacter sp. | reverse complement strand
GGGTGGTAGTGGCGGGCAAGTATAGAGGAGCGCGGATCGTGCTCCGTCGCGCTGCGACCGCGACCGGGAGCACGATCCGCGCTCCTCTATACTTGCCCGCCACGACCACCCGATCCCGGAACCCGATTCGATGTCCCGTATCCGCCGTTGGCTGCGCTGGGCGCTCTACGCGTTCATCGGCGCGGGCCTGCTGGGCGCCATCGCGCTCGGCACGCTGTACTACCTGATCGTGCCCAAGCTCCCCGACGTGGAGACCCTGCGCACCATCGAGTTGCAGGAACCGATGTACGTCTACGCCCGCGACGGCCGCCTGATGGCCATGTTCGGCGAGACCCGGCGCTACCCGGTGGACATCGAGGACGTGCCCGAGCGGCTGAAGAAGGCCTTCATCGCCATCGAGGATTCGCGCTTCTACCAGCACCACGGCGTGGACTACAAAGGCGTGGCCCGCGCGGTGTGGCTGCTGCTGACCACCGACGACAAGCGCGTGCCCGGCGGCTCGACCATCACCCAGCAGGTCGCGCGCCAGTACTTCCTCAGCTCCGAATACAGCTACAAGCGCAAGCTCGGCGAGATGCTGCTGGCCATGCGCATGGAACGCGAGTTGAGCAAGGACGAGATCTTCGAGCTGTACCTGAACAAGAGCTTCTTCGGCAACCGCGCCTACGGCGTGGGCGCGGCCGCGGAGTTCTACTACGGCAAGAAGATGAGCGAGCTGAGCCTGGACGAGATGGCCTCGCTCGCCGGCATCCCCAAGTTCCCTTCCAGCGGCAATCCGCTGAGCAATCCCGAGCGCGCCAAGATCCGCCGCGACTACATCCTCGACCGCATGGCCGAGCTGGAATACGTGACCCCGGCCGAGGCCGCCGCGGCCAAGGCGGTGCCCATGCACGCCAGCCCGCACGAGCGGCCGGTGGAGGTCTATGCGCCTTACGTGGCCGAGATGGTGCGCCAGGAAATGGTCGCCCGCTACGGCGCCGAGGCGCTGACCAAGGGCTACCACGTCACCACCACCATCGACCCGGTGCTGCAGGAAGCCGCCGACCGCGCAGTGCGCTCGGGCCTGTCGGTGTACGACCGCCGCCATGGCTGGCACGGGGTCGAGCAGCGTTTCGAGCTGGCCGCCGGCGAAGACGCCGCGGCCGCGCGCGTGCGCCTGCGCGGCATCCCCTCGCAGGCCAACCTGTTCCCGGCCGTGGTCCTGTCCACCGCCGGCGGCCAGGCGTCGGTGGTGTTGGCCGACGGCACCGAGCTGACCCTGACCGAGAAGCAGGGCTTCGGCGGGCGCAGCCCGGGCAGCCTGCTCAAGCGCGGCGACATGGTCCGGGTCGCGCGCCTGGAAACCCCGGCGCCGGCGCCCAAGGGCGCGCAGGCCCAGGCCGGCGACGCCGCACCCGCCCCGACCGCACCGCCCACCATCAGCTATCGCCTGGACCAGTTGCCCCAGGCCCAGGCCGCGCTGGTCTCGTTGGAGCCGGTCAACGGCGCCCTGCGCGCGCTGTCGGGCGGTTACAGCTTCGCCGGCGCCAAGTTCAACCGCGCCACCCAGGCGCGGCGCCAGCCGGGTTCGAGCTTCAAGCCCTTCGTCTACGCCGCTGCGTTCGAGCGTGGCTACAACCCGGCCTCGATCGTGCTCGACGCCCCGGTGGTGTTCAAGGACCGCCGCGGCCACTTGTGGCGGCCGCAGAACGACGGCGGCCGCTTCTCCGGCCCGATGCGCGTGCGCGAGGCCATGGTGCAATCGCGCAACCTGGTCTCGGTGCGCTTGCTGGACGCCATCGGCGTGGATTTCGCGCGCAAGTACATCGCCCACTTCGGCTTCCCGATCGACCAGTTGCCGCCGAACCTGTCGATGTCGCTGGGCACCGCTTCGCTGACCCCGCTGTCGGTGGCGCGCGGCTACGCGGCCTTCGCCAACGGCGGGTTCCGGGTGGAGCCGTGGTTCATCGACGAGGTCAAGGACCGCGCCGGCGCAGTGGTGTTCAAGGAAAAGCCGGCCACCGCCTGTCCCGAATGCGGCGGCCGCGGCGGCACCTCCTCGGCGGCGCTGCCGGCCAGCAACATCGTCGACGGTTTCGACCTGGGCCCTGCGCCCGGCGCGACCGCGGCCAAGCCCGAAGCCAAGCCCAAGGGCAAGGACAAGGACAAGCAGCCGCCGGCGCCGGAGAAGAAGCCGCTGACCGCCGAGGAAAAAGCGGCGATGAACCTGGCCCCGCGCGCGATCGACGACCGCATCGCCTACCAGATCGTTTCGATGCTGCGCGACGTGGTCAAGCGCGGCACCGGCACCGCGGCCAAGGTGCTCGGCCGCGAGGACGTGGGCGGCAAGACCGGCTCGACCAACGACCACCGCGACGCCTGGTTCTCCGGCTTCGGCGGGCCCTACGTCACCATCGTCTGGGTCGGCCGCGACAACTACAAGTCGCTGGGCTACCGCGAGTACGGCGGCAAGGCCGCGCTGCCGATCTGGATCGACTACATGCGCGTGGCGCTGAAGGACCAGCCGATCCAGCCCAACGAACCGCCGCAGGGCATGGTGCAGGTCTCGGTGGCCGCCAACGGCGCGCTGATCCCCGACGGCGCCGGCGGCATCGTCGAATGGGTCAAGGCCGAGGACCTGGAACGGATGCAGACCTACACCGACTACGGCGACGAGAACGCGGCGCCTTCGGAAGAGTCCTTCGACATCTTCTGATCCCGCATCCCCGCTAGCTGGCGGGCGCGCGGCGACCGGCCGCCCGCCCTACCCTGCGAAGGCCGCACGCTGGCGCGTGCGGCCTTTTCGTTTGCGCCGCACGCAGCCCCGCGCCAGCGCCGCGCACACGGCCGGTCCGTGGCCTGTCCGTGGCCTGCCCGCGGCTTGATCGCAGCTGTCCGCCGGCCGCGGCGGCTGCGCGCTGACATTGCCCTGCCCGGTGGACGTGCTAGCTTTGGCCGGCCGGTCCAGCCCGGCCGCGGCGAGCGCCCTCGCCGTGACGTGCCCGCCCGGAGGTCGAGATGCACCAGGCCCGACAGCACGCACACCAGCATGCGCAGACCCGCACCCGCGAGCGCCGCCACCGGCTCGCCCACGAAGCCGCCCGCCTGATCGCCGAGAGCGGCATCCGCGATTACCACCAGGCCAAGCTCAAGGCCGCCGAGCGCCTGGGCATCCACGACGACGCCTCGCTGCCGCGCAACCGCGAGATCGAGGAAGCGCTGCGCGAGTACCAGCGCCTGTTCCAGCCCGGCCACGACGACAGCCTGCGCCATCGCCGCGAAGCCGCGCTGCGGGCGATGGAGTTCTTCGCCGGCTTCCAGCCGCGCCTGGTCGGCCCGGTGCTGGACGGCACCGCCGACGCGCGCAGCCCGGTCGGCTTGCAGTTGTTCAGCGACGACCCCGAAGCGGTGCCGCGCTTCCTGGAACAGCACCGGATCCCGGCCGAGGCGCGCGAGCGCCGGCTGCGCCTGGACCGCGAACGCAGCCAGGACTTCCCGGTCTGGCTGTTCAGCGCCGAGGAACTGAGCTTCGACCTGACCGTGCTGCCGCTGGACGGGCTGCGCCAGGCGCCCTTGTCCAGCGTGGACGAGAAGCCGATGCGGCGCGCTTCGGCCGCGCAATTGCGGCAGTTGCTGGCCGACGAGGACATCGCCGCGTTCGAGCGCGGCTAGCCCGCGCGCTCTGTCGTGCCGGGCGGGGCCCGGAAGCGATTGGGGGCCGGCGCGGTCCGGGCCGGCGGTGGCGTTGCGTGGGCGGCCAAGCCTTCACGCGCCCGGGCGAGGCAAGCAGGAGAGACAAATCCGGCCCGGACGGGGACAATGCCGACCGCGACGCAGGTCCCGCCCAGGACCGCCCGCGCGTCCTCCGCCCCGGCTTCCTGCGGCCGCGCGCTCGCCGTGGCGAACGCGCCCGCCGCCGCCGGGGGAAGGCTCACCCTCGGCGCGCCGCGCCGGGACCGCATCACTTTGCCCTTGAAGGAATCCCCCATGAAGCTCCACGGATTGCTGTTCGCCGGCCTGCTGGCCACCACGCCCGCCCTCGCCGCCGGCCCCGCGCCCACGCCCCTGGCCCAGCTCTACGCCAGCTACGAAAAGGCCGAGTTCAGCACCTTGTCCATGCCGGAATACGACCAGCGCGTGCGCATCAGCGCGACCGTGCTGGAGCAGAACGAATCCCTCGGCGGCGACGCCCTGACCAGCGCCACCGACGGCGGCGACGGCGCCGAACTGGCGCGCCTGACCGCCGACGACGAAGCGCAGGCGGGCAAGCTGGCCTCGCTGGAGCCGGGCGCGAAGTTCGTCGCCACCTGCACCGTCGGCTTCACCTCGGGCAGCGACTACCTGAGCCTGGAGTCCTGCTCGGTCGAGTAAGCCGCTGCGGGCCGCGGGCGCGCTGCCTGTGCAGCAGTCGCGCCGGCGCACAAACGCGAACGCCCCGCCGAAGCGGGGCGTTCTCGCATCCGGGCCGCGCAAACCCGGCAGGGCCGGGCCTGTGCAGCCTGCCGGCTCAGCGCTTGTCGGCAGCGACGTAGTCGCGCACGCCGTGGCCGGTGTAGATCTGGCGCGGACGGCCGATCTTGTTCTCCGGGTCGTTCTGCTGCTCCAGCCAGTGCGAGACCCAGCCGGCGGTGCGGGCGATGGCGAACATCACGGTGAACATCTCCACCGGGATGCCGAGCGCCTTGTAGATGATGCCCGAGTAGAAATCGACGTTCGGGTAGAGCTTGCGCTGGACGAAGTACTCGTCCTGCAGCGCCGCCTCTTCCAGCTTCATCGCCACTTCCAGCAGCGGATCGTTCACGCCCAGCGCGCCGAGCACGTCGTGGGTCATCTTGCGCACCAGCGCCGCGCGCGGGTCGTAGTTCTTGTAGACGCGGTGGCCGAAGCCCATCAGGCGGAAGCCCGATTCCTTGTCCTTGGCCTTGTCGACGGCGGCCTTGACGTTCTCCGGGCGGCCGATCTCGTTGAGCATCTTGAGCACGGCCTCGTTGGCGCCGCCGTGCGCCGGCCCCCACAGCGCGGCGACGCCGGAGGCGACGCTCACGTAGGGGTTGGCGCCGGTGGAGCCGACCAGGCGCACGGTCGAGGTCGAGGCGTTCTGCTCGTGGTCGGCGTGCAGGATGAACAACAGGTCCATGGCCTTGGCCGCGACCGGGTTGAGCTCCAGCGGCTCGCTCGGCACCTCGAACAGCATGTGCAGGAAGCGCGTGGTGTAGTCCAGGCTGTTCTTGGGATAGCGGATCGGCCAGCCGATGGAATAGCGGTGGCAGGCCGCGGCGATGGTCGGGACCTTGGCGATCAGGCGGATCGCGGCCAGGCGGCGCTGCTCCGGGTCTTCCAGGTCCAGCTCGTTGTGATAGAAGCTGGCCATCGAGCCCAGCATGCCGACCAGCATCGCCATCGGGTGGGCGTCGTGGCGGAAGCCGTAGAGGAAGGTGCGGAAGGCCTCGTGCATCATCGTGTGATGCGTGACTTCGTGCTCGAACTTGGAGAACTCGTCCTTGTTCGGCAGTTCGCCGTTCATCAGCAGGTAGGCCACTTCCAGGAAGTTCGACTTCTCGGCCAACTGCTCGATCGGGTAACCGCGGTACAGCAGCACGCCCTGGTCGCCGTCGATGTAGGTGATGGCGGACTTGCAGCTGGCGGTGGCGGTGAAACCGGGGTCGTAGGTGAACATCCCGGTTTCTTTCGGCAGCTTGGCGATGTCGACGCAGGAGGCGCCGAGGACCGGGTGCTGCACCGGCAGGGTGACGTTCTTGTCGCCGGCGGCCAGGCTCACCTGGTCGATGCGTTGGGTGGAATCTTCGGACACGAAACACTCCTCGGTCTGCCCGCCGCAGGGAGGGCCGCGGCGGGAGGGGAACGGTGGGTCGCAACACGTTGCGATAGTGAATTATCGCACAACGGCCCTTGAGCCCAAGCTCGGACTTTGGTCGGTCCCGGGGCGTTGGCGGCCACACAGCGTTGCGCCGGCGGGCCGATGACAGCGGCGCGACCGGGGCATGACCGCGACGTGTCGGCGGTGCGGCCGCAGCCGGCGCAGCGGGGCGGGCAGGCGCGACTACCGCCCGGCCCAGCCGCAGGGCAGCCGGCGTCGGGGCACGGCGGGACGCGGCCGGGCATGACGACACGGGGACGCCAACGCGCACCACGGCCGACGGGAGACGCCGAGCGGGCACGCGCGGCCAGCGCGGGCGGAACGCACGCAAACGCAAACGGCCGCCCTTTCGGGCAGCCGTCGTGCGCTGGATCGTAGCGGGCCGGGTCGCCCCGGCGACGCAGGATTACTTCTGCGCGTAGCGCTTGCGGAACTTGTCCACGCGGCCGCTGGTGTCCACGATCTTGTGCTTGCCCGTGTAGAACGGGTGCGAGGCCGAGGAGATATCGACCTTGATCAGCGGATACTCGGCGCCATCGACCTTGATCGTTTCCTTGCTCGACAGGGTCGAACGGGTGACGATCTGGAAATCGGTGGTGACGTCCTGGAAGACGACTTCGCGGTATTCCGGATGGATGCCTGCCTTCATGGCACTCAACCTTGGGGTGTGCGGGAAAGTCGCGCAGTATAGCCACCTGTGGGCGGGGTGTGCAAGTGTTGGCGGGTGCGCGATTTGGGTCGCAGGGCTTGCTGAGAAGGGAGGGCCGACGCGCCGGCACCAGAGGGCGAGCGGGACCGCCCGGAGCGGTTCCCTGGGGCGGCGCCTTGCGCCCGGCGCAGAGGGCGCGGTGCAGCGGCGCAACGCGCGGGCCGGCCGCTGCCTGCGCCCGGGCGCAGGCAGGATTCGGCGCAGCCAAGCCGGCGCTCGCGCGGGCCGCTCACTGGCTGCGCTGGGCGCGCAGGCAGCGGCCTCGGGCCGAGGGCGGCTTCGGGCGCGTTGCGCGGCCGCTCACCGACCGCGCTGGGCGCGCAGGCAGCGGCCTCGGGCCGAGGGCGGCTTCGGGGCCTTGCGCGAGCGGGCGGGGTTCTACGCGGGGGACGCGGCCAGGGCGGCTTGGATCAGGGATTCGAAGCGCTGTTGATCGTACTTCATCAAGATCGCCACCTTGTCCGCCCGCCCTTCCTGGCGACGCCAGTCGACGATGGTGGCGCCGCGGCTGTGGGTGCCCTCCAGTTCGATCGATACCGGCCGGTCCTGCACATCCAGGGCGCCGTCGGGCTCCAGCGCGAAGGCCATCGCCAGCGCATCGGCGGCATGCCAATGGTCGCCGCGGCGGTCGATCGACCACAGCCGGGTCTTCTCGGAAATGCGCTCGTAGAAACGCCCGCGCTCGGACCCGGCCTGCAGCCAGCCGACCACGCGCTCGTGATGCAGGCCGTGGGCGATCACCGCTTCCCAGTCGGCCAGGTCGATGCGCTCGAAGGCCTCGAACACGATGTGCGCCGCTTCCGGATCGAAGTAGATGTTGAACTCGGCCGCCGGGGTGATGTTGCCCTGGCAGGTCACCGCGCCCCCCATCACCACCAGCCGGGCGATGCGCTGCGGCAGGGTCGGGTCGAGCTTGAGCGCGAGCGCGAGGTTGGTCAGCGGGCCCAGCGCGACCAGCAGCAGCTTGCCGGCGTGCTGGTGGGACAGGCGGATGATCGCCAACGCTGCGTGTTCGGCTTCGGCCTGGCGCTGGGCCGGTGGGTAGCCGACATCGCCGAAACCGTCCTGGCCATGCACATAGCCCGCGTCCGGCGAGGGATGCAGCAGCGGCGCGTCGGCGCCGGCGAACACCGGCGCGTCCACGCCGGCCACTTCGCACAGCTTCAGTGCGTTGGCGACGGTGTGCTTGAGGCCGACGTTGCCCGCGGCGATGGTCAGGCCCACCAGTTCGTGGCGCGGATCGTTGAAGGCCATCAGCAGGGCCAGCGCGTCGTCCACGCCAGGATCGGTATCGATGAGCAAGGGAATGCGTTCGGTCATGGGTTCACTCGTTCTGCGAAACATGCGCGGCGGCCTGCGCCGCGCCGGCCGGTTCGGCCGATGGGGCCGTGACGGCCGGAACGGCGTGCAGCGCGCTGACGCAGCGCGGCCGATCGCCAAGGGAAAAATCGCTAAGGGAAAACGTGGGCGGGCGCGACCCGGCGCCCTGCCCCGCGCGGCTTCGCCCGCGGGCGGTCGCCAGGCGCCGATGGGGGTACGCTGGATGCGCGCGGCAGCCTCGGCCGGAGGCGGGATAGGCGCGTCGCAGCGCCCGCAGCGCGGAGCGCGGCCGGCCGCGAGGCGGCCCTGGCCTGTGCGTCGCCGCGTTGTAAAGGAGGCCCGGCATCCGGGGCGCGATCTCCAGCGGGCGGGACACTATGCCATTGTCCGGGCACCGTGGGGCAAGCCCCTGCGGCACGAGCGGCCGTCCACGCCTTCGCGGCGACCGGCGGTCGGAACGGGCGCGATCGGCGCGCGCGGCTGTCGCGGGTTCAACCGCCGCCCGCTCGCGCGCGCTCGACGCGGATGAACTCCAGCTCGCGCCGGGCCAGATCGCTGTCGGGATCGGCCTGGAGCGAATCGCGATAGGCGCGCTCGGCGCCGTCCAGGTCGCCCAACTCGATCAACTGATAACCGATGCCGCGCAATACCAAGCCCTTGAGATAGGCCGAACGCGGATGCCGGGCCACCAGTTCCAGCGCTTGGCGGTACAGGGCCAGCGCCGCAGCCGGCTTTCCGCTCTGCCCGAGCAGGTAGGCGCGCTCGGCCATGGGCTCGGGCCAGTGCGGCGCCAGGGCCTGGGCGCGGTCGAGCAAGGCCAGCGCGCGCTCGTTCTCGCGCGTATCCACGGCCAGGAAGGCGGCCATCTTGTAGGCCATCGGGCAGGCGCGGTCGATGAACTCTACGCGCGCGCCGGGCGGTGCGGCGGCGCGCAGCGCGGCTTCTTCGGAGGCTTCGGCCACGCTGTAGTAGACGATGCGCGCATCGCTGCGCTTGTCGTCGCAGTGCACGATCGCCGGCTGCAACACGTTCCAGGCCGCCTCGGGCCGGCCTTGAGCGTGGTAGCGCGATGCCTGGTCGACGGCGTCGCGGTATTCGTGGCCGGGATAAGGGTCGGCGTCCTGCGGCAGCAAGACGGCCCGCGCGTCGGCCGCGGCCATCGGCGCGAACCCGCACAGCGCCCAGCCGGTCAATAACCTGACGGCCGCAACGATCGCCGTCTGCGTCCATCGGCGCTGCATGCGCCGCTCCTGTCGTGCATCCATCCCTGTCGCCTCCATTCTCGCTGCATCCCTTCCAGGCGCATCCCTTCATGGCGCATTCGCCCCTATCGGGGCCCGCCCCTGCCGGATCCGTCCCTGTCCAATCCGTCCCCGTCCAATCCGTCCCTGTCCAATCCGTCCCCGTCCAATCCGTCCCTGTCCAATCCGCCCTGGCCGCGGCGAGGCCCGCGCGCGGCACCTGAGCCCATCACAGCATGCAGCACATGCCGCGGCCAAGCTTGCGACGACCGGCGGTCAAGCCGAGGCGAAGCGCACCGCGCTGCCGACCCAGCGCGAGACGATGCGCTCGGCCAGCGCCGGGGATTGCGCCAACAGCGTCTCGCCCAGTTCCTGCACGCGCGGCAACAGGTCGGCGTCGCGGGCCAGATCGGCGACGCGGAAGCCGGCCAGGCCGGTCTGGCGAGTGCCGAGCAATTCGCCCGGGCCGCGCAGCTCCAGGTCTTTCTCGGCGATGACGAAGCCATCGTGGGTCTGGCGCATGGTCTCCAGGCGCTGCCGCGCCAACCCCGACAGGGGCGCGCGGTACAGCAGCACGCAACTGGACGCAGCGCTGCCGCGGCCGACCCGGCCGCGCAGCTGGTGCAACTGCGCCAGGCCCAGGCGCTCGGCGTTCTCGATGATCATCAGCGAGGCATTGGGCACGTCCACGCCGACCTCGATCACGGTGGTCGCCACCAGCAGGTCGAGCTCGCCGTCCTTGAACGCACGCATGGTTTCCTGCTTGTCCTTGGCCTTCAACCGCCCGTGCACCAGGCCCACGCGCAGCGGCGCCAGTTGTCGCGAGAGCTCCTCGAAGGTGCTCTGCGCCGCCTGCGCGGCGACCTCGTCGGACTCGTCGATCAAGGTGCAGACCCAGTACGCCTGACGACCTTCGGCGCAGGCTGCGCGGATGCGCTCGACCAGTTCGGGCCGGCGTTCTTCACTGAGCGCGACGGTCTGCACCGGGGTGCGCCCGGGCGGCAGTTCGTCGATGGCCGAAACGTCCAGGTCGGCATAGGCGGTCATCGCCAGGGTGCGCGGGATCGGCGTGGCGGTCATGACCAACTGGTGCGGCACGATCGCGTCCGGCCCGACCGCGCCGCCCACACCCTTGTCGCGCAAGGCCAGGCGCTGGTGCACGCCGAAGCGGTGCTGCTCATCGACGATGGCCAGGGCGAGGTCGGCGAAGGCCACGCCTTCCTGCATCAATGCGTGCGTGCCCACCACCACCTGGGCGCTGCCGTCGGCGACCTGTTCCAGCACCTGCCGGCGCGCGCGTCCGGTGACCTTGCCGGCCAGCCAGGCCACCTGCACCCCCAATGGCTCGAGCCAACGCCGCAGGTTGGCCAAGTGTTGTTCGGCCAGCAGTTCGGTGGGCGCCATCAGCGCGGCCTGGCGACCGTGCTGCACCGCCAGCATCGCCGCCAGCGCGGCCACCACGGTCTTGCCGCTGCCCACGTCGCCCTGCACCAGCCGCAGCATCGGCGAGGGCTTGGCCAGGTCGGCGCGGATCTCGTCGAACACCCGCACCTGCGCGCCGGTGAGCTGGAACGGCAGCGACTTGCGCAGCTTGCCGGCCAGTGTGGCCTGCTTGAGCGGCCGGGCTTTGTGCGCCTGCTGGCTGATGCGCTGGCGGCGCAGGCTGAGGTGGTGGGCCAGCAGCTCCTCCAGCGCCAGGCGCCGCTGCGCCGGATGGCGGCCGTCCATCAGCGCGGCCACGTCGGCGTCCAGCGGCGGGCGGTGCACGGTCAACAGCGCTTCGCGCAGCGTCGGCAGGCCCAGGCTTTCGCGCAGCGAGCGCGGCAACAGCTCCAGCGCCTCATCGCCCGGCAGTCGGTCCAGGGCGTGCCCGATCAACTTGCGCAACAGCGCCGGGCCGATGCCCTCCAGCGCCGGATACACCGGGTCCAGGCGCTCGCCGAGCGCGGCCTGGTCGT
Organism: uncultured Lysobacter sp.; assembly: GCA_966185905.1. GTDB lineage: Bacteria > Pseudomonadota > Gammaproteobacteria > Xanthomonadales > Xanthomonadaceae > Lysobacter. The sequence goes on along the minus strand of CBIFVU010000116.1, from coordinate 488 downwards.
CTTCGCCGAGGATGCGGTAGCTGGGGTGGACGATCTCCAGCCCGTGCTGGCCGGGCTTGGGCGTGCCGTACAGGCGCACCCGTGCGCCGGGCCGGAACTGCGCGACCTGGGCGGCGCGGAAATGGAAGAACCGCAGCACCACCGTGGCCCGCGACTCGTCGGCCACCGCCACCCGCAGCATGGGCCGATAGCGGAACCCGCGCTCGACCGCTTCCACCCGCCCCTCGACCTGCGCCGCCACTCCCGGCAACAGCGCCCGGATCGCGGTCAAGCGCGTGCGGTCTTCGTACTGGCGCGGCAATTGCAGCCAGAAATCCTGCAGGCTCACCAGCCCCCGCGCCGCCAGCTTCTCGGCCACGCGCGGCCCCACCCCGGGCAGGCGCGGCAACGGCTGGGCGTGGAGATCGACGGCGGGACCGTCCTTGCGGCTGGGCATGGGGCAAGGATACGGGTGGGGCCGGGAATCGGGAATGGGGAATGGGGAATGG
>CBIFVU010000115.1:0-11596 GCA_966185905.1 uncultured Lysobacter sp. | reverse complement strand
GAAATTCTCTGGGTCCTTCCCAAGGGGCGGCATAGGCGGGGTCCGCGACACCGCGGGGAATCAGTTCTGGGTGGATATTCGAAATTGGCTTTCTAGTTAGACTGTCGAGTACAGTAATTGCGCCTGCGTTGGTCGGAACCGGCTTGGCCTCGCCGCGCTCTAGCCTGATCGGCCGCCCGCGTAATGGCCCCGGCGTGTAAAAGCAGCGTGCCGGGCTGGTACTTTCTACTGCCGAGCCCCGCCCATCTGGTGCATGTGCTTGATCTGCCAACGCTGGCGCCCCTCCCGCGACGTGGAGTGCGCCGTCGCCGAACTCTCCGCTGTCGATCAACCGCGACACCGCGCGCTGTGGCCCAGGTCGCGCTGCCCGCACGCCGCCCACCTGAAAGCAGGCTGCTGCATCGCTCGCCGCTACCCTGCGCGCTGGCGTAGCCGCTGATTACGGTCGGTTCATCACGCGCATCGCTGGCGGGCTCCAACAGTGCGCCAGCACTCGACGCGCATGGACCCCAAAGAAATTACTACTTGGGCCGGCCGATTCCACCCAAGGCGACGAAATTCCCGCAAGAGGAAAAGGCGCAGCTTGACAGCCTATCGTTAGCGCCAACAACACCGCGAGCCGCCCCCAGAAAATGCCCAACGAATCCCGAAGCATCCGCGCGATCATCACCGAGGCGCAGAATCAAATTGCCTTCGCCGCGCACACCCCGCCGGGGTTCGTCGAGCCGACGGCTTACATCAGCAAGCCCGCCGCCCTGCACGCGGTGCTCGGCCTCAACGCCCAGCATTTGCCGGAGCTGATCAAGAACAGCGACAGCTTCAGCTTCACCGCGCACGCGCCGCTTGCGGCTCCGGGCTCTGCCTCCATGCCCCTCGCTGCCGCCATCGCGGCCAGTTCGCGAGTCGCGCAGGCCGGCGCGCATTTGATCGTGCGCCCCGAGCAGGACAAGGCGTTTGCCACCGGATCGACCGGAATCGTCGCGTTACAGCGGGTGATCGACCGCTTCGACGTGATCGACGCGGCGCCGTTCGAAACGGCCCAGCCCGATCCGGTCGCACCGGACGACTATGCGGACCTGTCCGCCTCGCCCCTGCCCGTGAAAGGCGCAGTGCTGGATTGGGCGCAGTCCATCGCGAAGGGCTGGCGATTCGAAATCACGCGCGCTGCACAGAAGGAAATCGGCGAAGAATTCCTGGCAGGCCAGATCATCTTTGCGGCCGTGCTCGGCCTCGCCCGCGCTGCTGATGCCGTGCTGCTGTCGGCGATCAACGCGACCGCCCCGGCCCCCTTCAGCCTCGGCGCCGCTGCCGCGCGCGGCCTGAAGTTCGATGAGCTACGCGCCCTGGCGGGCACTGCCGGAGCCGGCGCTACCGTCGGCCAGGACGGCGAGCTGCGCACAGCTGGTGTGGCCGCTGAACTGACCCCAGACATGGCCGAAACTCTGATCGGGAGCTTCGCCCGCAGCGCGGTCGCCGTGCATGAAGAAGTGCAGTTGCATTTCGAACGCCGCAACACCCGGGGCGATCTGATGGCGACGGTTTGGGCGCAGTTCATACCGCTGGTGCCGGACTCCAATGCTTTCTGGACTGTGGCGTAATGCGTCGGCTAATCGATTTTTTTGGTGGTGGTTTGGGTGGGTTTGGTAGCCTCGCCCATGGAGAAGTGCGGCGGGTGTCAGGCTTTCCCCGGCGCCCGCCGCACCGATCCAACAACGCCACGCCCGATGCCGTCGTGGAAGCCGCAACGTCCGCAGTCATGGCTGCTCAAGTGTTGGTGCGCGAGGCCGACGACGAAGGCCCGCGTGTGGCGGTTATTTCCCAGGCCCTGGGCGGCGCTTTCTACTACTGCCGCGAAGAAGCCTCGCGCCGTGTCGGAAATAACTTCCCGAGCCTGGACAAGGCGCAGGCGCGACGCATCGTTGCGCTAATCGAATCCCGAGTTCGCACGGCACTCAAGCCGCAGCGGCAGACCCAACGAGAGAACTGGATTAACGGCTGGCGATGACCCGACACCGACGCGCCACGCGGGCTGCGCCCGCACCGAGCCGCGCCCCGCGCGGAACTCTGTTAGTTCTGCTGCTGCGGCTGAGGGCGATGTTCTCGCGCCGGCCCAAGCCCGCACCGCCTGTACGGTCGCGCCGCGCCACTCGACGGGCGCTGAAGCGCGCAGCACAGCGTAATGGGTTCCGTGTCCCCGCCGATTCCAGGATCACTGGCCGATGACCTCGGTCATCCAGAAAGACCCGACCTGGTGGTTGCTCCCGCAGGTGGTCCGCGATGTCGCCGAGGTGATCGGCCGCCGGCAGGCCTTGCGCCTTGCAGGTGCGGTATGTCCGCCCGCTTCGCCAGGTCGTCGGAAAACCGACAGCGGGCGCGCAGGTAGCGTCTACATCCCGCTCAAGCTGCGGCCAGGGGCCAATCATCGCCTGATCGAAATCCTTGGTGAAGACGATGCGCAACGCATGGTCGAGGCGTTCCCAGGGATGATCCTGAATTTCCCAAGCTGCACCAGGCTAGCCCGTGCGCATCGTGACCGTGCGATCCGCAAAATGGCCGCCGAAGGCTGGTCAGTCAGCTCTGTCGCTTGGGCGTTCGATGTTTGCGCTCTGACCGTCAAGAATGTGGTGGCGGCGGGCTAGCCGTCTCTATTTCCCATCTACATTTGCGAGCAGCCCCCCACAACTCGATTGCATTCATGTGGTCACGATCATTCCAAGCGGATTTCGAGCGATTAGCTCAATCGCCAGTCGGATATTGGACGCAAGAGCGATGCCGCTGTTCTGCATGACCGTCATTCCATTCGGCCTTCCCTGATCATCCAAGACTGGCTCTTCCTCCAGCTTATATTTGCTAATAACTCCACCGATACGCCTTTCTCCAGCTTGAGTTACGAACACCACAGGACCCCCAGAAAGCCCGACATTGCTATATGTATCGATGCAGGCAGTGACAATTTTATTATCTGCATCTAACTCCCAGCCAGACAGCAGCCCTCTTTTGACAAAGGGAAGCGGCCGCCCTGGGAAGAGCTCCCCGGCACTGAGACCGCCTTTGTGAGGGAAGCCAAGCAGGTACACTTCCTGTGACACAATCATGTCCGAGGAAGTAATGGCGATTGGCTCGGGAACGTTCAGCAGCCTCTCAAGAGCAAAGACGATGATGTCCCCGGAATTCCTGCTGCGGCCAATGACCGTTGCAGCGATTGCTTGCCACCCCCCTTCGAGGTAAATCTGGATTTCGGCCAAGTCAGCCGGAAACAAATGGCTGGCGGAAATCAGATACTGCCGCTGGTCCACTTCCACAGTGAACGCGGTGCCATAAGCGTCACCGCGAACAAAGAACACTCGTTGGAAGACATTGCTCGTAATCATAGATAGCCCCAAGCGTCGACGTTTGCTTGAGTGATCGTAAGGCGAGCGGTGAGAAAAATGGTGCCCGGAGCCGGACTCGAACCGGCACGCCTTGCGGCGAGGGATTTTCTTCCCACTTCGGCTTTCGCCGCCCCTCTGCCTTCGCAGAGGGTTCGTGGTCTGGAGCACGCCTTCACCATAGCCATGTGGCCGTAGGTGCCCGCCGTCTGCTCTCTACACCTTCCCGGACCATAGTCCAGGCTTGGCTCGGCGTCGGCTCGGATGCTGAGGCGGCAACCAGGGCTTTCACCGACTTTGACGGGCTTCACTCCGGGTGTTTCCCCCCGAAGGCTCAAATTGATCAAGTCCCTTGCGTCTACCGATTTCGCCATCCGGGCTAACGCTGGCTAAGTATAGATGCGTGTGCAAGTTATGCGTAACCCGCACCGCAACCGAACGCAGCTCACCGAAGGGCCACGCGCGCCAAATCACGCTAAGTCATTGAAGTAATTGCACTGGGATGCGTCCGGCGTGGATGATTTGCGGTGTGCCTTGACTTAAAATCCGCCACCCGCGAGGGTATGCCGGTTCGAGTCCGGCTCCGGGCACCACAGAGGTATCGACCATCGCGTCCGGCCAGGCCGACAGGGCCCGCCGAACGAGGCTCTCCCGTCCAAGTGCTCGCCTCGATTTATCGGCGGAAGCAACCAAGCCCCCCCCTGCGCCGAACGGCCATCGGCAGACCGAGCGCCTCGATCAGCCACCGTCGCGTTCAATCGATCGCACTGCATCACCAACGTCTGCCCATTGAATCGCCTCCGCGAAGGCAGCAAGGTCGCTTCTCCTTGCCGCATGCGTGGGCCTTCGGCCTGGCCAGCATGACGGCCTTGCGGTTCGGCGGATTCTCAGCCGGGTAGACGCAGACTGGGCAATCTGCACAGACCAAGACGGAGCCCGCCCGGCTCCAAAGCCACTGCGCCGGTCCGCCCGGCGTCCGCCCAAACGGGCCCCATCGCCCGTTGAGGGCCGTCCTCGCCCGGCCCCCAGAACGGGACCGCCGCGTCCGCCATCCACCGCAACCGTTCCGCTGACACAATGTCCCCGCCCACACCTGACTCGAGGCTCACCGGATGAAACACCTCGCCCTCAAGACCTTCGGATGGTTGGTTGCCGCCGCCGCGGCGCTCGCACCCTCTGGCTCCGCGTCCGCACAGCAATACGACGGCCGCAACATGCGGTTCCTGTATGCGTTCAACGTGATCGGCAGCACCGATCCGGCCATACGCACGCAAATGGCGCAATTACAGCAGGCCGGCATCAATGCCATTCCGCTCAGGGGCGACACGCCACAGGCCATGGCCGACGAAATCGCCCGCTTGCGCAGCGACCCGCTGCTATCGAGATTCAAAGTCGTACTGGCGCTCAATGGCATCGCCCATGACGCCTGGTTCGCGGACCAGGCGACCGCATGCACTCCCGGGCAAGAACGCCTCCAGACCTGGCTGGGGCCCATCCTGGATTCGATCGCGCAGATCGGCAAGGACAACCCGGACCTCGTCGTCGGCTACTACACCTTCGACGAGCCAGCGCTCTACGGGGTGTGCAAGCGTTATCAAGAGCTGATCTACCAGCGCCTGCGCCAGGCCGACCCCGACGCATCCGCGCGACCGGTCATGATGGCCAACACGCCCCAAGGCCTGACCGATGCGCAGATCCAGTATTCGATGAGCAACGACGCTCAAGACGTGGTCATGATCGATCAATACCCGACCGACGAAAACACCCAGGTCGATCTTTTCCAAAGATGGAAACGCAACGGACTGCTGGCCGATCCGGTGGTCTACATCTTGCCCGCATTCGACCGCGACCGGTGCCTGGACCCGAAATTGCGAACGGACTTCCAGCCGATGCTGCAACGCGCATTGCAGCGCGTCTTCGGCGACGACAAGCCGCAAACCTACGGCGAGGGATACTTCGCTTACTGGCCCGGCGCCAAGCCCGACTTCGCTTATGGCGCCGATAACTGCACGCCGATCCTCGACTCGGTCGTCGACCACCTGCGCGTACGTCCCGACCTGGAAGTCGTCCGCATCCAGACCCAACCGCTCGAATTCCGTCCGGGCGATGCGGTGAGGTTCGCGGTGACGATCCGCAACGCTGGCGCAATCGCCACAGCGCGCGACTGGCATGGCGTGTTGATCCAAAACAACGGCCGCTGCTTCGACTCGGGATGCAGTTGGGGCGGTTTCTACGGCAGCTTGCAACCCGGCCAGGAAGCGGTGGTCGACATCAGCCAGAATGCGCAATGGACCGCCAGCGCAGGGCTTCACGCATTGACCGCCATCGTCGACGACCAGTTCGTCATTCAGGAGGGGCGCGAAGACAACAACCAGTCCACCCGCGAGATCCTGGTGGGGGACAAGCCCGACTTGGTGGCTGGGCACGTACTGACGTGGCCATCGAGCTTCCAACCCGGCACCAATGTGAGTTTCAGCACCATCCTAAGCAATCGCGGGTCGGTCTCGACCGGCCCCCAATGGCTCGGCGTCCTCTATACCGTGGACGGCGCATGTCCGGCGACCGGATGCGCCTGGGGCGGACAACAAGGCGCGTTGGCGCCGGGCGAATCGATCTGGGTGAACCCCAACGATTCCAACTGGCCGGCGACTCCGGGCCCGCACACGATCGAAGCGATCGCCGATGACCAGCAACTGATCGCCGAACTCGACGAAAGCAACAACCGCAGTGCCCGCACCATCCAGGTCGGCGCGCTGCCCGACCTGCGCATCAGGGCGGTGAGCGTCGAGCCGGCGCAGCCGCGGGTCGGCGACTCGGTCCGCTTCATCGCCACGGTCGAGAACGTCGGCTCGATGCCGCTGGACGCGCCCTGGGTCGGCCTGCTGTCGCTGCGCGATGGGGCCTGCCTGACGCCCCAATGCGTCTGGGGAGGACAGACCAATGCACAGCTTCCGCCGGGCATGAGCATGTCGGTAGCGACCTACAGCGAGAACTGGAATCCCTCCGCACCGGGACGCTATGCGCTGCGGCTGGTCATCGACGACAGCAACGCCGTGGCCGAGTCGCGCGAAGACAACAACACGTTCGATTTCGAAGTCGAGGTCCGCTGAGGCCGCGGCGCACGCACGACGCTGCGTTCGCCGACAGGCAGGCGCAGAGGCCCGGCCCTGGCCGGGCCCCTGCGCACCGCGCCGGCCGGTCGCTTACGAAACTGCTTACAGGAAGGCCATGACTGCCGAATTGACGGTGCTGTTGCTGCCCCTCGTGCTGATCCCCGGCCGGGCGCTCGAACTCGATCTGCCCGGCCACTGGCTCGGCCTGTTGCGCGAACGCGCGCAGCACGATCTGGAGTTCGGCGTTTGTTTGAATACCGCCGCCACCGGCGAGGCCCCCACTGCGGCCCCGGTCGGCACCCAAGCGCAGGTCGAAGACTTCGAGCCGCACGGCCCCGGCGGCGTGCGCTTGAGACTGCGCGGCGGGCGCCGCTTCCAGATCCTGGAACTGCGCCCCGGGCAGACCCTGGCGGTGGCGCCGCGCGCCCTGGTCCGCTGGCGCGATTCGCGGCACGAGGAGGAGATCGACAGCGCGCTCGGCTTGCTGCGCACGCTGATCGAGGCCCGCGACGGCCCGCGGGGGCTGGCCGAGGCGCGCTTCGACGATCCCGACTGGGTCAGTTGGCAGTTCGTCCTGCTGGACCAGCGGATGCCGCCAGCGCTGCGCCAGCAGTTGCTGGAGGAAGACGTGCCGATGCGGCGTGTGCTCCGGGTCCTGGACGCCTTCGCACATCAACCCGCGCCGTTCTGAGCGGCACCGGCCCATGCCGGCACCGACCGCGTCTCGCGACAACGCTGCCCGCGAAGGCGGAGCGTTCGACCGCACTGCCGAGCAGGCTAATCGTCCTGGCCCGGCAACAACCCCTGCGAGCGCAGCTTGGGCGTCTCGTAGACGGAATCTTCCGCCGGGTAGCGCAGCGCCTGAGCGCCTTGCTGCCTGGCCAGGGCCCAGACCACGCTTTCGCCGGCCGGCAAGGTGTCCGGCTGCGCCGCGTAGAGCGGGTCGTCGAACGCGGCCTGCGGCGACACGAAAGTCCAGCCACGCGCGCGGAACGCCGCGATCGCCTCCGGCAGCGCCACCGCGTTGAGCTGGTTGGTGTGCAGCAGCATCACGTGGGCGGGGCTGCGCCCCAGCGCCTGCCGGGCCAGGCCGTCGTAGTAGGCCGCCCGATCGAGCAGATGCGCCACGTAGGCGGCCCTCACCCGGGCGGCCTTGCCGGGCTCGCCCCGGCGCAGGAACTCCGCGTGGACCTGGTTGTAGTACCAGTCGCTGGCGTCGATGGACACCGGCGCCGCGCGGTAGCCGCGCGCCTGCATCCATTCCCGGATACCGTCGCGCTTGGCCCGGGTGTCGCCCTCTTTCAGATAAGGAAAGCGCAGCATGGGCGTCCAGGTCGGAAGGCGGCGCAGCGCCTGGTCGGCCTGCTCCACATCGCCGATGAAGTCCGCCAGTGCGATCGCGGCCAGGCTGCGGTGGGCAGAGGTGTGGTTGCCGACCGCGTGCCCCGCGCGGGCCCAGTCGGCGATCAGGTCCAGGCCCTCGCCCGTGCCCGTGCGCGCCAGCGAGGGAAACACCATGGCCGTGATGCCGGCCTGCTCCAGGTGGCCCAGCATCCCGGCATTCCAGTCCCGGGCCTCGGGTTGCGTATCGGGGTTGAGCCCATCGTCGAATGTCAGGCTCAGCGTCTGGGCGAAGCAGGCCGATGAAAACAACAAGACAGGCACGGCCAAAAGCCTGCGGAATCGGCGTTGCACGAAAACCACCCGCTGAAAATGGAGCAACGATAGCATCCAGGAATTCCCGCACGGCCTGCGCTCATCAGCGCGACGCCCGCCCCAAGCCATGCAGCCAGCCGGTCGAGTCTTCGCTGGACCTATCGACCCTGGCGATGGACCCCGGCGCGCGCCGAGCAAGCACCGAAACACCCGGCCGGCGGGAGACCGGCCTTCGGCATAATGAACGATGGGCCGACTCGGACAGGAACGTCCCGGCCCATCGCCTCGCACAAGCCAGGCCGCGGCCGTCCCCGGCGCCGCTCCCTCCGTTTTCTACAGCAGCATGTTTTCTACAGCAGCATGAGCACGAACAAGCGCTTCCAATACAGCTTCGGGAAACCCTTGCAGCGAGCCTTGGCGCTGGTCGGGTCGATGTTGCCGTTGCTGGCGATCGCCCAGCCCTTGCCGCCCCACTGGCAGGTGCAGCCCGTGGCGCAGCAAGAGGCACAAGACGATCTGCCCCAGGCCTTGCGGACGCCGGTGCTGGCCCTGCGGCAGAAGCCCGTGGCGCAAGTGGAACTGCTGGTGGCCCGGCCCATCGCCGAGGTGTTGCCTGTAGTGCAGGCCGCGCTGGCGCCCTTGGGGCAGGCCGAGTGGCAGCGCACGCAAAGCCGCATCGCCTATCTGGGCACCGGTTCCATGGGCAATGCCTGGGGCCAGGTGCTGATGGCGCGCCGGCCCGAGCTGAAGACTGAGTTCCTGCAACGCTTCGTCCTGCCCGAACTGCAACGCGACGTGGCCGAAGGCGCTTTGCTGGCGACCGAAATCCCGGCCCGCCTGGAACGGCTGCGGCAAGATCCCTCGTTGGGTGCGCAAAGCGACCGACTGCCCGCCTTGCAGGCGCCGTTCCAGACCTGGACAGGCCGCGTGCCGCAGCGTCACGGCTGGTCCGGTCGCGTCAGCAGCCGCATCGAGGCCGAGGTGATCGAGTTGGACGAAGTCATGCAGCCTCCCGCCACCGTGGTCAGGCTGCGCCGGGTCGATACCTGGCCCAACCCCGACGGAGGGATCATCGGCCAGTTGCGCGCCTTGAAAGAAAACTTCCTCAGTCCCGGGCCGGCAGCGGAGCTCCGTCTCAGCCGCGTGCCCGAGGCGGTGTTCGCCCCGGTGTTCGGCGCCCTGCACGCCCTGCCCGGCGCCGCCGTGCAACTGGGCCCCGACGCCAGGATCTGGATGCCGGCGCCCCCACCGGCGAGCGTACGCACCGAACCCCGCCCCGAAGCCCCCCCGCCTGGGCCGGGCCTCCCGGCCAGGCGGATGCTGGCCTTCGACCCGGGAGTCTCGGCGCAGGCCTTCGAGGCGAACAATTTCTTGCCGTTGGCCGATGGCAGCGTGCTGCTCTTGCAGCACTATCCGTTCACGCTGCTGCGCTGGTCGCCGGCCGACGGCGCTGCGCCGCAGGTCCTGTGGAAGGCAGACGACCCGCATGCCAGCCCCGGGCTGCTTTCGGGCGATGCACAGGGCACCCGCGCCTACCTCGCCAGCGACGGCCTGATCGTGCGCTACCAGGCGGGCGCAGCGCACGTTTCCGTGCATCCCCTGAGCTCCGACCCGCCCGAGGCAGTGCGCGATTCGCGCCTGCATTACTTCAGCGACGGCACCGGCCTGCCGCAAGCCTATCGGCACGACTACACCGGCCCGCGCGCCAGCCTGAGCCTGTGGGCCGCCCGCGCGCCCGATCTCGCCGACGGCGCGGTCTGGCACTATGCGCGGCGTTTTTCCGCGCCGCGGCAGGGCGCGATGGAGCGCGGCTTTCCCGGCAACACCCAACTCAAGCCCGTGCAATGGGATGGCCCGTTGGCCCAGGTGTGGGCCGAAGATGCCGGAGGCCTGGCCGAACTGGACGGACGCAGCGGCCGGATACTGCGCGCGCTGCCTTTGCCGCGGCGTTTCGGGCCCGCCGACGCGCAGGACAGCGCGGGCATGGCGCAGTGGGTCCCGATGCCGTTCGGTTCGGTGCGCGGCGGCTGGATCGCCGTGGGCTTCGTACTGATGGACGGACAACAGCGCACCCCCGGCCTGCATGTGGTGGATGCGGCCAGCGGCCGAGTGCGCCGTTCCTTGGGCTTGCCCGGCCTGGACTCGCTCAACACCGCCGCCGGTTCGCCCGATGGGCGTCTGCTGGCCCTGGGCGGCAACAAAGGCGGCGTGTCGGCCGCACTCTGGAACCTGGAACAAGCCACTCCCATGCTCCTGCACGCCGACCGGCAAAGCTGCTGGGACCTGCGCCTGCTGCGCTTCGCTCCCGACGGACAGAGCCTGTGGGGGCTGTGCGGCGATGGCCTCGTGCAATGGCCGCTGCCGCCGGCCTGGCAGTCCCGCCCGGCCGCGCCATGATTCCCGTCCCCCTCCTGTCGCTGCCGCAACTGCTCCTGCTGTTGCTGGTGCCGCTGCTGGGCGGTGCGCTGACCCTGGGGTTGCTGGGCCGAGCGTTGTACTGGCGACTGGCGCGGCGCGGCGGCATCGCGGAGTTTTTCACTCGTTCCACCCTGGCGCTCACGGCGCTGGCCGTCGCCTGCAATCTGTGGACGGGCTATCTGTACTACCTCTCCGCGCGCCTGGACCGCGAGATCGCGCTGAAAACCCACTACCGGGAAAGCCGCAGCCGCTTCGTGCTTGCGCAGGACTTCCGCTACGGCGAACTGCTCATTCCCAAGGGCAGCCTGATCGACCGCCACGACGCTTTCGACAATGGCGAACCCCAGCGCCCGCTGGGCCTGCGCGGCCTGAGGGCCGTGCGCTTTCCCCACCCGGTGCAGGTGGCCGGCGTCTGGGCCATCGCCATGGAAGCCTACCCCGCCCGGCTGGAGCTGGCGCACGACCAGCGCATCGGCCCGGTGCTGCGCTTCGACCGCGAGGCCGAAGACGGCTACGGCGCCTGGGTGACCGACGCCAGTCGCCCGACGCTGGCCTGCCGCCGGGGCGAGGTCGCCTTGTTCGAAGCGCCCTCGATCGACTACGACATCGCGGCCGAATTCAGCCGGCCCGGGCCCGATGGCCCCGCTGCGCGCTTCCGTCCCAGCCAGTGGACCGTCAGAGAATGCGAAAGCGACCGTGGGCCGATCGAAGTTCCGCCCGCCTACACCGGACCTGCGCCTGAGTCGGCCCAGGCCCCAGTCTGGGGACGCCTGCCCGTTGCTGCCGGGGATTGAGCGGGTTCTGGGAGTTCGCTGGACAGCCTGCGCGCGGCGCAAGCATCTGCAAGCCGCGCCCCGGTGCGGACGGAGCGCGTTGCCCGATCCTCGCCACGACGCCCGGCACTGCGGAAGGCGAACATCGTGGACGAACTGCGCCCGACTTGGGCGGCCGGCCGTCGTGGAGGCTCCGCAGCGTGCGGATCAGGGACTGGAGCGGGAAACGAGACTCGAACTCGCGACCCCGACCTTGGCAAGGTCGTGC
>CBIFVU010000114.1:0-11602 GCA_966185905.1 uncultured Lysobacter sp. | reverse complement strand
CAGGCCGAGGCGCCGAAGCCCGAAGCCGCCCCGGCCGCGACCGCGCAGGCCGAGGCGCCGAAGCCTGAAGCCGCCCCGGCCGCGACCGCCCAGGCCGAGGCGCCGAAGCCGGCCGCTCCCGCTCCGGTCGCCAGCGCTCAGCCGGCGGCGCCCAAGGCCGACGCCGCCCCAGTCGCGCCGAAGCCGGCCGCCAGCGACGACCCCAGCACCCTGCGCGGCGCCATCGCCGGCAGCTGGCGCGATCCCAAGAACGTCGCCCGCGACGGCTATCGCCATCCGCTGGAGACCTTGCAGTTCTTCGGCCTCAAGCCCGAGCAGACGGTCGTGGAGATCACCCCGGGCGGCGGCTGGTACTCGGAGATCCTGGCTCCGTTCCTGCGCCAGCGCGGCCGCTACATCGCCGCCATCGTCGATCCGGACACTCAGTCCAGCGCCGACAGCCGCCGTTATTTCCTCAAGGCCAAGACCTCGCTGGAACAGAAGTTCGCCGCCTCGCCGCTGCTGTACGGCGCGGCCAGCTTCGCCGGCTACGACCCCTACAAGCCGGCCTTCGGCCAGCCCAACTCGGCCGACGTGGTGCTGACCTTCCGCAACGTCCACAACTGGCGTTCGGCCAACCAGGCCGAGGGCATGTTCAAGGCCTTCTTCGAGGTGCTCAAGCCCGGCGGCACGCTCGGCGTGGTCGAGCACCGCGCCAAGGGCGACGTGGCTGCGGACGACAAGAGCGGTTACGTCGGCCAGGCCCAGGTGATCGCCCTGGCCGAGGCCGCCGGCTTCCGCCTGGACGCCAAGAGCGAGGTCAACGCCAACCCGCGCGACAGCAAAGACCATCCCAACGGGGTCTGGACCCTGCCGCCGGTCAACCGCCATGACGCCGCCGACGATGGCAAGTACCAGGCCATCGGCGAAAGCGACCGCATGACCCTGCGCTTCCGCAAGCCGCGCTGAGCGCTGCCCCGGCCGCCTCCGCGGCGGCCGGGCGCAAGGCCCGCGACCGCCTCCAGGCCGGCCGGGCGCAAGGCCAGGCACCCGCCGGCGCGCCGCCGGCGGGCTTGCATCGGCGCCGCACCGCGGGAATCCTCTGCCGGCCGTCTCCTGGCCTGGTCCCCGTGCCCGTGCTGATCGCCTTCAACAAACCCTATGGCGTGCTCTGCCAGTTCACCGACCGCAGCCAGCCGCAGCGGCCGACTCTGGCCGGCTTCGGGCTGCCGCCCGGGGTCTACGCCGCCGGCCGTCTGGACCACGACAGTGAAGGCTTGCTGCTGCTGACCGACGATGGCGGCCTGGCTCATCGCCTCACCGATCCGCGCCACAAGCAGCCCAAGACCTATTGGGTGCAGGTGGAAGGCGAGCCGGAGGAGGAGCGACTGCAACGCTTGCGCCAGGGGGTCGAGCTCAACGACGGCCCGACCCGGCCGGCCCAGGTGCAGCGCCTGGCGCCGCCGCCGCTGTGGCCGCGCGACCCGCCCGTGCGTTTCCGCAAGACCGTGCCAGATGCCTGGCTGGCCATCACCGTGGGCGAAGGCCGCAACCGCCAAGTGCGGCGCATGACCGCCGCGGTCGGCCTGCCGACCCTGCGGCTGGTGCGCGTGGCCATCGGCCCGCATCGGCTGGGCGCGCTGGCGCCGGGGCAGTGGCAGCGGCTGTAGGCCGGCGAGCGAGCGCGCGCCGGCGGCCGTGGCCGCCGCGCCCGCGTGCGGCCGGGGTCACTCGCGGCAATGCTGGCTGGCTTCGGCCATGTCGCGCACTTCCACGCCGCGGCAGTACACCCCGGGCGTGACGCAGTCCAGGTAAGGACGCGCCAGCCGGCGCGACTCGGCCTTGCTGGCGATCCGCTCCGGCGCGCTGGCGCCGGTGGCAGCGACGCAGTAGTCGTGCTTGTCGCGGATATAGCTCTGGCAAGCGTCCGGGTCGAGGTTGTGGCGCTCCAGGGCATCGGCGCAGCCGCCCAGCGCGACCTCGCGCCAGATTCCGTAGAACTCCGCCTTGGGGATGGGCGTGCGGTCGATGCCGGCGATGCGGGTCGGGCCGTCGGAGGCCGGGGTGGACCAGTGCTTCCAGGCGAAGAAAGCCGCGACGGCCAGGGCGATCGTCAACACGATGCGTTGCAGGGACATGGCAGGGCTCGAGAGGGCGGCGGCTACTGACGGGCGCGATGGTCGGCCAGGACGGCCCTGATATGCGAGCCAGCGCCCGGCGCAGCGTCGCCGGCGGATGCCGGCCAGACACCCAGGCCGCGCGCAGCGTCTCCGCGGCCCTCCCTGGACGTTTGCTGCGCAGCGGCGGAGCGCGTGGCTCGTGCGTCCGCCGGGTCGGCGGCGGTGGTTGCAGCCACGCATCGCCGCCGCGCATCGCTCGCGTTCTGCGACGGCTATCGCAAGCTCCTGCGCATTCGCCGCATCGCCTGAGAAATCGACCCCGTTCGGTCCCGGGTCTGCGCTGGCGGCGCCCCGGGCGGCGGCCTAGCGTGCCTGATGCGGCCCCGCCTCCTGCGCGCGCCCGCCGTCCGCCGCTTCGACCCAGCCACGCTCACACCCGCTCTGCGGGGGAGGCCCGCCATGTCCTGCCTGCGTTCGCTCACCTTCGGCCTGGCCATCGCCGCCAGCGCCGGGGTCGCCTACCTGTTGTATCCCGCGCCGGCCGACAGCGCCTCGGCGCAGGTCGCGGCGACCGCCGCCCCTGGCTTTGCGCTGTTCCCGCCCAGCGTCGCCGACCTGAGCCTGACCGCGCGTCCGGCCAGCGCCGAGGGCAACGCCCTGCTTGCGGTGCGCTATGCCGCCGACCAAGCGCTGCCGGCCAGCATTCCGCTGCTGGTGGGCCAGCGCCAGGTCGCGCTGCGCCGCGACGATGCCGACCCGTTGCGCTACAGCGCGGTGATCGATTTCGATTTCGACGCCTTCATCGCCGAGCAGGGCCGGCGCCAGCAACTGGCGTCGAGCCGACCCTGGACGCCGCGCTTCGACGGCCGCCAACACATCGGCAACGCGCCGTGGACCTTCCTCGACCCGGCCAAGCTGCGCGACGCCGTCCAGCGCGGCATCGCCATCCGCATCCCGCGCGACGTGTTGCTGGACACCCCGGCCGATATCAAGGCGCCCAACACGCTGATGGTGGTGGACCGGCGCGTGGTCGAAGACCCCACTCGCACCTACGACGTATGCACCAACGCCGGCAATCCCAGCGGCGCATGGACGTTCAACAAGCTCATGACCGACATCGCCAACCCGGCGGTGACCGGCCTGGACCCGGCCGACTTCGTCGAAGGCTGGATGCAGCGCCATGCCGGCGCCAGCACGGTCAACGGCTTCGCCGTGGCCGGTTCGCCGGGCACCTGGGGCCAAGTGCTGGCCAATTGGCCGCGGCTGGCCAACGGCAAGCTCAACCTGGCGCGTTCGCCGATGCGGTTGCTGGCCATCGTCAACCGCATGGACCTGCGCGACAACGCCAGCTACGGCGGCGGCAATGCCGGCGAAGGCCGGTTCGTGTTCGGCGTGGTCCAGCCGCAGGCCGGCGGCGGCTGCGCCGACTACCGCATCAACGTGATCCTGGAGTACGGCATCCCCCTGCGCGGCTGCCCGGCGGTGCGCAGCTACGCCCAGCAATGGGCCGGGCTGGGCAGCCTGAGCCTGGGCTCGGCCGGCTACAACGCCGCGCTGCAGAATGTCACCAACCGTTTCGCCGCGGCCAACGCCGCGCCGGGCAAGCCCAACCGCAGCGCGATCAACCAGGTCCGCACCAACGAGGCTCCGCTGCATCCGTTCTGGGCCTGGCGCCTGCGCGAAGACCGGCTGGACCGGACCACCGGCCGGTTGCTGCCGGTGCCGGTCAAGCAGACCCCGGACATGTCCTTCAACGGCACCGGCTCGGCCAGCGCGCATCTGTACCAATACGTCAACGCCAACGCCGCGGCGATCCTGGCCGGCGTGTACGACGTGCCGGCCAGCTACCTCGGCTCGCCCTTCCTGGGTGGCGACACCGTGACCAGCCCGATCTGGAGCCATGCTTCCATCGCCAACAACGACGCCCGCCACAAGTTCTCGCTCAACACCTGCGGCGCCTGCCATGGCGATGAAACCCTGACCGACTTCCAGCACGTGGCCGGGCGCGCGGCCGGGGCCGAGTCGGCGCTGTCGGACTTCCTCACCGGCGCTCCGGCCGGCGGCAGCCTGGCCAATCCGCAGACCTATACTTTGAACGATGCGGTCGCCGGCGCCGCCAGCCCGCGCCAGTACGGCGACCTGGCTTTCCGCCAGGCCAGCCTGTCGACCCTGGTCAACAGCGCCTGCCTGAGCGGCGGCCTGCTGGCCGACCTGCATTTCTTCCCGATAGCCGCGGCGGCCTCGCACTGAGCCGCGCGCCTGCCGGCGATGGACGCCGCTGCGTCCGTCGCCGGCCTGTCCGTAGGGGCGGCGCAAGCCGCGATCGCGTTCTTCCGGACCCACTCCACCGCCGAGCGCAGGCCTACAGGCGGCCGGGGCCGTTTCTGTCCGCACCGCTGCGCCTGGGCGATGATCGCGGCTTGCTTCGCTCCTACAGCCGCTCCTGCCGCGAGGCGGGCGGCGGCGCAGTCACTTTTCGGGCGCAGCCGCCGCCGGCGGCGCCACCGGCACGGAGTTCGCGCCCGGCCGGCTGACCAGCAGCACGCCGCCCAGCACCACCGCCGTACCGATCAACTGGATCGCCGTGATCGCCTCGCCCAGCACCCAGGCACCGAGGAAGACCAGCGAGACCGGCCCGATCACCGAGAACTGCGCGGCCGTGCCCGCGCCCAACCGCGCCACCGCGGCCATGGTGAAGGTCACCGGCAGGAAGGTGCAGAACACCGCGTTGGCGGCGGCCAGCGCATAGACCTGCCAGGGATGGCCGGACAGCGCCGCCGGATCGCGCGCCAGCAGGTAGTGCGCCAGCACCGCCGCGGTCGAGACCAGCATCGCGTAGGCGACCAATTGCAGCGTGCCCAATCGCTTGATCAGCTCGCCCGACATCGCCAGGTACAAGGCGTAGCTGACCGCCGCGCCGAGCACCAGCGCGCTGCCCAGCAGCACGTGCTCGCCCTGCACGCGCAGGTTCTCCACCATCACCAGCACCACGCCGGCATAGCTGACCGCCAGCGCCGTCCACTCGCGCGCGGCCACCCGGCGCTTGAACGCGAACAAGCCGATCAACAGCACGATGGTCGGATTGAGGAACAGGATCAGGCGTTCCAGCGAGACCGGCACGTACTCCAGGCCCCAGAAATCGAGCAGGCTGGAGAGGTAGTAGCCGAGCACGCCCAGGACCACGATCAGGCCCAGGTCGCGCCGCGATGGCAGGCGGTGCAGGCGGCGCGCGCGCCGGGTCTCGCGCAGCGCCAGGGCGGCGAACAGCGGCAGCGACAGGGCCATGCGCAGGGTCAGCACATCCAGCGAATCGATGCCGTAGCGGTATTGCAGCTTGGCCAGGATGGCCTTGGCCGAGAACAGGATCGCGCCGGCGGACGCCAGGGCGATGCCGGCGCGGCGAGTGGAGGCGGAGGCGGTCACGGGGCGGGGAGGGCGATGGCGGAAGAAGGGCGAAGGCTGCGGCGAAGCGAGTGCGCCATTGTCGCGCACCGCGCCGCCTCTCCACCCGCCCGCAGGCGCGGCGCAAGCCGCGGCCCCCGCGGATCGCCCCGAGGTCTCGCTTCCCCGTAGGAGCGGCGCAAGCCGCGACCCCGCGGATCGCCCCGAGGTCTCGCTTCCCCGCAGGCGCGGCGCAGGCCGCGATCCCTGCGGATGGCCGCCGTGGAGAGTCCCGGGAGAACGCAGGGCGAGCGAACGCCCCTGCGCGCGCGGCGGCTCGTACCGCGCCTTGGCGGGTGGGATCGCGGCTTGCGCCGCTCCTGCGCGGACGAGGGGGCGGAGGCGATGAGACCGCCCGCGCTCAGGCGCTGGCCGCATCCAGCGCGGCGATCTCTTCGGCGGCCAGCGCCAGCCGCGCCGCCGCCACCAATTCGCGCAACTGCGCCAGGCTGGTCGCGCTGGCGATCGGGGCGCTGATCGAGGGCCGCGCCATCAGCCAGGCCAGGGCCACCTGCGCCGGGGTCGCGCCCGCGTGCGCTGCGGCCACCTCGTCCAGGGCCGCCAGGATGCGCATCCCGCGCGCGTCCAGGTAGCGCTCCACCGCCCGCGCCCGCGCCGCGCTCTTGCCCAGGTCGTTGCGCCCGCGGTACTTGCCGCTGAGGAAACCGCTGGCCAGCGCGTAGTAATTGATCACCCCCAGGCCGCGCTCGCGCGCCAGCGGCTCCAGCGCCGCTTCATAGCCGGCGCGGTCGTAGAGGTTGTACTCCGGCTGCAAGGTCTCATAGCGCGGCAGGCCGTGGCGCTCGGCCACGTCCAGCGCCTGGGCCAGGCGCTCGGCGCTGTAGTTGGACGCGCCGATCGCCCGCACCTTGCCTTGCTCGATCAGCCGCGCGAACGCGCCCAGGGTGTCCTCCAGCGGCACCGATGGGTCGTCTTCGTGCGCCTGGTAGAGATCGATGGTCTCCACCCCGAGCCGGCGCAGCGAGGCCTCGGCGGCGGCCTGGATGTTGGCCGGCGACAAGCCGCGCTGCGGCGGCCACTTGCCGACCTTGGTCGCGACCACCACCCGCTCGCGGCGCCCGCCGCCCTGCGCCAGCCAGCGGCCGATCAGGTTTTCCGATTCCCCGCCGGCATTGCCCGGCGCCCAGGCCGAGTACACGTCGGCGGTGTCCACCAGCGAAAACCCCGCGTCCACGAACGCGTCGAGCAAGGCGAAACTGGTGGCGGCATCCGCGCTCCAGCCGAAGACATTGCCGCCGAAGGCGAGCGGGGCGACGCGCAGCGGGGACCGGCCCAAGGGACGCAGGTGCATTGCGGAATCCTTAATGGTGGGGTGGTCATGATGCGCCGCCGCAAAACCGCCCGCCTCTCCCGCCGGCGTGCATCGGATTTGCGCAGTGCGTCCGATGGCCGCAGCCGGCGGTGAACGATTCAGATTTCCCTGCGCGAGTTCCGCCTTTGGGTAGAGGATTCTGTTAACTTTCCATCGATTTCCACGCGGTTCATTTATGCGAAATCGGCGTGAAAATCCCTTCCGAGGGTCTCCACAGGGCGTATGAGCACACCCGCGACTTCCACCGGCCGCATCCTCGTGGTCGACGACCAGGCGGCCAACCTGCGCGTGGTCACGGCGCTGCTCTCGCGGCAGGGCTACGAAGTGGTGTCGGCCTCCACCGGCGACGAAGCCCTGCGCCTGTACGCCGAACTGCCGCCGGACCTGATCCTGCTGGACGTGATGATGCCCGGCATGGACGGTTTCGAGGTCATGGCCGCGCTGCGCGCCGGCTCGCCGCTGCGGGTGCCGGTGGTCTTCGTCACCGCCGCGCACGACCGCGACCTGCTGCTGCGCGCCTTCGATGCCGGCGTGGTCGATTACGTGACCAAGCCCTTCCTGCCGGAAGAGCTGCTGGCGCGGGTCAATGCCCATGTCGGCCTCAAGCTCACCCGCGACCGCCTGGAGCGGGTCGCGCGCGAGCGCGAGGAGTTGGTCAACCTGGTCGCCCACGACCTCAAGAACCCGCTGACCAGCGTCCTGTTCGCCAGCGACCTGCTGCTCAACGACGGCTGCAAGCCCGAGCGCGTGCCGCGCTACCTGCAGATGATCCACGAGAGCGCCGACGATGCGCTGGGCTATATCCGCCATTACCTGGAAAGCCGGGCCGGCACGCGCGAACACGCCGGCGCGCACGCCCGGGCCGACCTGGCCGAGACCCTGGACTGGCTGGTGCGCCGCTACGAGATGCAACTGGACGCGCGCGGCATCCGGGTGGAGGTGATGCCGCCGGCCAACGGCGCGGCCCAGGTCGCCATGGACGCGCGGGTACTGCGCCAGGTCAGCGAAAACCTGGTCACCAACGCGATGAAGTACGCGCCCAACAGCGATCTGCTGCTGGCCGCGCGCAACAGCGCGCCGGGCTTTTGGCAACTGATCGTCGCCGACCGCGGCCCGGGCATCCCGGTCGCGCGCCAGCGCGAGCTGTTCAAGCCCTTCGTGCGCCTGCACGACGCCGAGCTCGACGACGGCCTGTCCAGCGGCCTGGGCCTGTCGCTGGCCAAGCAGATCGTAGTCAACGCCGGCGGCCAGCTCTGGTACGAAGAACGCAAGCATGGCGGCTCGCGCTTCATCATCGAACTGCCCGAGGCCAGCGCCCAGGGCTGACCGCCCCGCGCCGCAACGCCGCAACGCCCCGCCGCCTCAGCGCGGCATCAGGTCGAAGCCCAGCAGCATCGGGTCATGGTCGGAGCTGCGCCACGGCCCGGCGCCGCCGGCGCGGTAGCCGGCGCTGTCGGGCTCGTCGGCATTGGTGTGCCACTCGCTGGCGCCGCGCAGGCGTTCGGCCAGGGCCGGGCTGAGCAGGGCGTGGTCGAGTCGGCCGAGCTGGCCGTCGTAGACGTAGCTGTAGGGCGAGGCTGCGCCGGCTTCGGCGAAGGCATCGCGCCAGCCGGCCGCGTACAGGGTGCGCAGCGGCTGTTCCTGGGCGTAGGCATTGAGATCGCCGACGATCATCGTCATTGCCGATCCGCTGCCGGTCGGGTCGGTCTTCAGCCAGGCGTCCAGGCGCTGCGCCGACTCGGTGCGCGAAGCGTTCCAGCAGGCCGCGCCGTCGCCCTGGTCGGCGTCGGCGCCGGTGGCGTCGCGGCAGCCCTTGGACTTGAAGTGGTTGGCGACCACGACGAACGCCGGGCCCGGCCGTCGCGTGCTGTCCAGGGCGCGGAAGGCCTGCGCCATGGGCACCCGCGCGCGCGGACCGAACGGGCCCCCCTGCAAGGTTGCGGCCAGGCCCACGGCGGCCACGCGCGAGCCGCGGTAGACCAGGCCGACCCGGATCTCGTCCTCGCCCGGGCCGCGCACCGAGGCCGCGCACGGCTGGCGGCAGGGCGCGGCGAAGCGCCAGTCCTGCGCGCCGCCGACGGCGGCATCGGCGCGGTCGAGCGCCGCGACCAAGTCGGCCAGGGTCGATTCGGCGCCGTAGCCGTCGTTCTCCAGTTCCATCAAGGCGGCCACGTCCGGGGCCAGGGTGTGAATGGTCTGGACCAGCTTGTCGCGCTGGCGCTGGTATTCCTCCAGGCTGCGCGCGCCGCGCGGGGTCGGGAAGCCGCCGCCGCGGCCGTCGCCGTTGAACAGATTCTCCAGGTTGAAGGCGGCGATGCGCAGGTCGCCGGCGACCTGCGGCGGCGCCGGGCGCTCGGCCGCGACCAGGGTGGGCGCGCGCTCCAGCAGCAGGCCCGGGCGTTTGCCGGCGGGGATCATCACGCCTTGCAGGTCCTCCAGGCGGCTGCCACTGCGCGCGGCGAACAGCGCCGGCGCGAGCAGGCCCGGCGCCGCGGAGACCTGGAGCTGGCGCGCAGCGGCCTGGCGCGCGCTGCGGGCGGCGTCGCTGCCCGGGGCATGGCGTTCGGCCGGCTGCCACAGGCGCTCGGGGGCGACCAGCAACTGCCCGCGTTTGCCGTCGCTTTCGGCCAGCACTTGCGGCGACAAGCGCACGCGCATGCCGATCAGCGCCGGCCAACCCTCACCGCCGTCGTAGCCGACTGG
This sequence comes from uncultured Lysobacter sp., assembly GCA_966185905.1. Classification (GTDB taxonomy): domain Bacteria; phylum Pseudomonadota; class Gammaproteobacteria; order Xanthomonadales; family Xanthomonadaceae; genus Lysobacter. The sequence goes on along the minus strand of CBIFVU010000114.1, from coordinate 2,026 downwards.
CGCGATCGCGGCCAGGCGCTTGCGCTGCCCGCGCGAGGCCACCGGCTCGGCGCGCTCGGCCTCCAGCGCGGCCAGGGCCTGGCCACCGAAATCGGCGCGGAACAAGCGCCCGCTCAGCCGCACCGTCTGGCCCGGCGCCAGTCCGGCCGCGGCCGGGCCGGTGACCCACAGGGCGTCGGTGGTGGCGGCATCGCCGTCGCCGCCGTCCTGGACCAGCCAGCCGGCGGCGCCGCCCGGGCCGTCCAGCGGCGCGGTGACCACGCCCTCGATGCGGCCGGGGCGGCTGTCGGCCAGGGTTTGCCCGCCGCGCAGGCTGCCGATGGCCACCACGCCGTCGGTGTGCGCGCGCTGGCCCTCGGTCGGCAGGCTGGCGCAGGCGGCCAGCAGCAGGCAGGGCGCGAAGGCGAGGGCGGGGCGCAGGAGGTTCATGGACGGCTCGGCGGCGAAGAAGCGCGCATTATCTGCGCGGGCGATGGCAGCGTCGCGTGCCGGGGCGCGGCGGGTCGAGGGCAGGCGTCTGGCGCGAGCTGGCTGGAATCCGCCCAGTCTCCTCTCAAAAGGCAACGGCAGGCCTGTGGGGAGAGTCGGCCTGCCGGCCGGCCCGGCCAGGGCGCCGCGTGGCGGTCCGGGCCGGCCGCGGAGCCACAAACGCGAACGCCGCCCGGAGGCGGCGTTCGCGTCGACAGCCGGACCGGTCCGGCTTACTTGATGTTCTCCAGCATCCAATCCACCGTCGCCACCACCTGCTCGTTGGTCAGCGAGGGGTTGCCGCCCTTGGGCGGCATCACGCCGGCCGCGCCGGTGAAGCCTTCGATGGCGTGCTTGTGCAGGGTGTCCTTGCCCTTGGGGATGCGCGCGGCCCAGTGCGAGGCGTCCATGGTCGGGGCGCCGCCGACGCCGGACTTGTGGCAGCCCGCGCACAGGCTGTCGAAGATCACCTGGCCGTCCAGGGTGCCGCCATAGGCCTGCTGCGAAGCGGCCTTGGCCGCGGCTGCGGCGACCGCCGCCTGCTGCGCCGCCGCGCCAGTGGCGCCGGCGTAGACCGCGCCGACCGGCGCGATGCGGTTCTCGGTGCGCTGCGCCGCGCGCGGGTCGATTTCCTGCGGCAACTGCTTGTGGACGAAGTAGGCCGCGATCATCAGCCCAAGGGTGACCAGCATCAGGAAGCCGATCACCATCGAGAATTTCTTCAGGAATTCGAGGTCGTAATTGCGCACGGTCCACCTATTGCGTGCGCCCCGCCCGGGGGCACCAGAGCCATCGACGTGGCCGCCACCGGGGTTCGGCGCGGCCGCTGCACGGACCCGCCGAGTCGACGAGCCCACCGACCGCTGCGCAGGGCAGGGATCGCGGGCCGGGAATGCCGGTCGGGTAGTTCCGCCGGCCAGTTTAGCTCAACCCGGGCCGCGCGGGTGGCCGCCGCCAAGAGCGATGCAGAGCCCGCCGCACCGGGCCGGCAGCGTGCGCCAGTGCTGGCGCCAGTACCGATGCGCCTTGCGCCGGTCACGGCCTGCCCCTATAACTTGCCCGATCCATGAGCTCGGTCACGGACGATGATCGCCAGGCCAGGACGGGCCCCGCCGCCCACGCCCGCTGCGATCCGGACGCCCCCGCGCCTGCCGCCTTCACCCTCAAGGACCGCCCTATGTCCCGCTGGACCACGCAAGAACTGTTGACCCGCTTGTCGGACGCTTTCGGTGCCGACAACGTCGAGGAAGTGCCGACCGCCGACGCGGCCATCCAGGTCACCCTGCCCGAGGCCGGCGACCTGGGCATCACCATCGCCCTGACCGACCGCGAGATCTTCGTCTCCACCCCGCTGGTGGAAGCCGCCCAGGTCCGCGACGCGGCCGGGTTCAACGAGGCCTGCCTGCGCCTGAACCCGATCAACCCGCTGTCCAACCTCGGCCTGACCACGATCAACGAGCGCGACGTCTACATCGTCTTCGGCGAAATGTCGCCCGACTCCAGCGCCGAGCAGGTCGAGCTGGAAATCCGCACCCTGGCCGACAACGCGATCGACGCG
>CBIFVU010000113.1:0-11678 GCA_966185905.1 uncultured Lysobacter sp. | reverse complement strand
GAGCCGGCGGCGGTGATGTTCTGCAGGATGTCGGCGACCGACTTGAAGCCCTGCTGTTCGATCTGGGCGCGGCTGATCTGCAGCACCGGCGCGGCGGTTTCCACGTCGACCTGGCGGATGCGCGAGCCGGTCACTTCCACGCGGTCGAGCGTGGTGGCGTCCTTGCTCTCGGTTTCCTGCGCGAACGCAGTGCCGACCAGGGCGGTGCTACCCACTGCGAGCGCGAAGGTGATCGCGTCGCGGAGCTGGGTGGTCTTGAAGGTCATTGCTCTCTCTCCGAGTCTTGTCTGATGTACCCAGGGGCCTCACTGGCGGAGTCAAAAAAAACGCCAAATCCAGCAAGTTGACCGGATCGTAACCGCACAACGGAGAAAATTAAAGTGTTGTTAAGCGCCGGTCGGGGGGCGAAACCGGCCGAACCCGCAGGGTGCGCGCTTGCAGGCAATCCTTGACGCAGGCGTATGGAAAAGCGTGCAGCGGGCACGGTTCCAGGCGCGCCAAGGCGGGGTGCTCCGACCGCCGAAAACTGAACAGGGCGGTGTCGCGGCCGGGCCCGGCCTCGGCCTGGGGCGGCCGGGCGCCGGCAATCCGACGGACGGGGCGGGAAGGGAAAAGGGGGCAGGCCTGACGTGGCAGAGGCTGCGGTGATCGGGCCTGGCGCGAACCAGGCGGCTGGCCCAACGGCCTGCAGGCGCGGGGCAGGGTGGCCGGGCTGAAACCCCAGGGCGGAACGACTAGCCGGGCGGCCCGAGGGCAGCGCAGGGCCGGACGTGTTGCAGCGGCCGGCGGGCCCGGCACAGCGCCAGGCCCGGGGAGCGCCAGACCGGGCAGCCGGGGAGCGGCCGCGATCGGGCCGCCATGAGCGCGCGCCACAACCCACCACCACGAGCGGACCGCGCCGATCAGGCGGTCGCGTTCGCTGTCTGCGATGCCGGCGGCGTTTGCGATACAGGCGCCAATGCTGCGGCGCGGACGGAGGGCGCAGGGCGAAAAGAGACAGTAAGGAGTGCGCCGGAACCGGAGAGGCCTGGGCGGCGGACAGCGGGCCCGGGGCCCGGCCCTGGGGCGGCTCAGAGATCCTGTTCGTAGCGGACGTAGGGCACGGTGCCCTCGTCCTTCTCGCCGTTGCCCGGGGCGAAGGGGTTCTTGCCGCGGGTGACCACGTTCTCGGCGCCCACGGTGAGCTGGCCGCTCCACGGAGTGCGCCAGGTCAAGCCGACGCCCAAGCCTTCCCATTGGGGCTGGCCGGGCACATCGACCACGCGGCCGATGATGTTGGCGCCGAAATTGCCGTAGCCGGCGCCGAGGGTGATGCTCTTGCTGCTCCAGCGGTCGGCCAGCATCGGCATGTCGCCGGCCGGGATCAGCTTGGCGCGGGCCCAAGTGCCGCCGATGGAGACCATGGCCTCGTTGCCGATCTTCTTCTGGCCGTAGACGGTCAGGGTGTTCTGATCGACCCGGCTGGTGCGGCTGTTGGGGCTGAGCCAGGCCGGCAGAGTGTCGCGGCCGGTGCCGACCGAGACCCCGACGCGGCCGCCGGGACGGCTGAGGCTGGCGCCGGCGGAGACCTCGCGGTTGGCGTCGCCGTCGTTGTCCAGCGCGGCCAGCAGGCAATGGTTGGCGAGGTTGCCGATGGCGCCGGCCAGGCCGGTCTTGCGGTCGCAGACCAGGCCCAGGCCGTCGCCGGCATCCAGGCCGAGGTTGAGGTCGAAGCGGTTGGCGCCGCTCTTCCACTGCGCGCCGGCGGCGCGGTTGGCCGGCTCGAGCTGGAGCAGGTATTCCAGCTTGCCGCTGTTCTGGTTCCACACCGGCAGGTAGGTGGTGTCGCTGCGCTTGGCCTGCGCGTGCGCGCCCGTCGCCGCGCCGAAGGCGAGCAGCAGGAGCAGCGGCAATGGGCGCAAGTGCTTGAGCATCGGGACCGATGAGCGACGGACGACGTTAAGACCGAATGAAACCGGCCAAGTTCCCCAGAATCACGCCTCGACTATAGAGGGTTTATGTTTATTTAACAATCCGGAACCGGTCTCATTTTGACCGTCGGTCGCCTATTGCAGCCGGGCCGGGGCGTCCAGGCCCGGCTCCGGGGCGGCGAACAGGCCGGCGATCTGCTCGCGGTCGAAACGATAGGACTGGCCGCAGAACTCGCAGCGCACCTGGGCCTGGCCGCCGGCGGCCTCGGCGGCGGCGTCGGCCTCGTCCCGGCCGAGCGAGACCAGCATGGCCTCGACCCGCTCGCGCGAGCACGAGCAGGCGAAGGACAGCGGCTTGCCGCCGAGCAGTTCCACCCCGTCCTCGTGGAACAGGCGGGTCAGCAGGGTCGCGGTGGGCAGTTCCAGCAGTTCGGCCGGGGTCAGGGTGTCGAACAGGGCGCCGACCCGGGCCCAGCCGTCCTGGTCGCCCTCGTCGCCGGGCAGCTTCTGCAGCATCAGGCCGGCGGCCTGCTCGCCGTCGGCGGCCAGCAGCAGGCGCGTCGGCAACTGCTCGGATTGGCGGAAATAGCCCTCGAAGGCGCCGGCCAGCGAGTCGGATTCCATCGCCACCAAGCCTTGGTAGCGCACCGGGTCGCGGCCGCTCAGGCCCGGATTCTCGATAGTGATGGCGAGCATGGCGTCGGCGCCGAGGCTGTGCAGGTCGCGGCCGACCGGGCCGGCGTCCTCGGCCAGTTGGGCGATGCCGCGCAGGGTGCCGGCGGCGGTGCACTCGGCGAACAGGGTGCGCAGCGCGCCGGAGCCGCGCAACTGCACCGACAGGCGGCCATCGACCTTGGCGTGGCCGGTGAACAGCGCGGCGGCGGCGGCGGCCTCGCCCAGCAGTTCGGCGGCCGCGGCGGGGTAGTCGGCGCGCTCGCGGATCTGGCGCCAGGTCTCGTGCAGGTGCACGCGCACGCCGCGCACCCCGGCGGTCTGGATCAGGAAGCGGGTCAGGCGGTCGCGGTCGTCGGTCGGGACGGCCTGGGGGCGGGTGTCGGTCATGGGCGGTTGGGGTCCTGCGGCGCGGCGGCGTCGGATGGACGCGGCATCGCGGATAATGCGCGCGTCCAATGATAAGGGAGGCAAGGCATGCGGCTGCGAGCGCGACGGGTTCCACCCGCGCCGGCCCGGCGCATGGTCACGACAGTGGGGGCGCGCCCTTGAAGGCACAAGGTTGGGCCGCCTCCCCGTCCACGGCGGCCGCGCCGGCCGGGGCCGCTGCGCCACCGCCGCGGCGCTCGCGCCTGCGCCGCTGGCTGCGCTGGCTGGCGTGGTCGCCGCTGCTGTTCGCGCTGGCTTCGTTCCTGCAAGTGGCGGCGCTGCGCTTCGTCGATCCGCCGCTGTCCTCGTTCATGATGATCCGCCAGTTCCAGGCCTGGAGGGAAGGCGATTTCGGCTTCCGCCTGGCCCAGGACTGGCGCAGCCTGGAGCAGATCTCGCCGCAACTGCCGGTGGCCCTGGTGGCCTCGGAGGACCAGACCTTCGCCGAGCATTTCGGCTTCGATCTCAAGGCCATCGAGAAGGCGCGCAAGAACAACGAGCGCGGGCGGCGGGTGCGCGGCGGCAGCACCATCAGCCAGCAGACGGCCAAGAACCTGTTCCTGTGGAGCGGCCGCAGTTGGCTGCGCAAGGGCGTGGAGGCCTGGTACACGCTGCTGATCGAGACCTTGTGGCCGAAGCGGCGGATCATCGAGGTCTACGCCAACATCGCCGAGTTCGGCGACGGGGTGTACGGCGCCCAGGCCGCGGCTCGGACCTATTTCGGCAAGGACGCCGCGCGCCTGGGCCCGGCCGAGGCCGCGCGCTTGGCCGCGGTGCTGCCCAATCCCAAGCGCTACAGCGTGGCCAAGCCCGGGCCGTACGTGCAGCGCCGGGCCGCGGCGATCCAGCGGCAGATGCGCTACATCGGCGGCACCGGCTACCTGGAGCGGCTGGAGTAAGGCCGCGCCCCACCGGCGCGCGCCGAGCGCGCCCGCGGCTACCATGTGCGCATGAACCGCGACCGCCTCACCGTCGTCCTGGCCGCGCTGGACGAAGCCCAGAGCCTGCCCCTGCTGCACCCGCGCATCGCCGCGGCGCTGGACGCGCTGCAGGCGCAGGACGTGGATGGGCGGGTGCTGTACGTGGACGACGGCAGCCGCGACGGCACCTGGGAGATCCTGCAGGGTTTCGCCGCGGCCGACCCGCGCGTGGGCCTGCTGCGGCTGTCGCGCAATTTCGGCAAGGAGGCGGCGCTGACCGCCGGCCTGGACCGGGTCGAGGCCGGCGCCGCGCTGATCCTGGACGCCGACGGCCAGGACCCGCCGGAGCTGATCCCGCAGTTCGTGGCCAAGTGGCGCGAAGGCTACGACAACGTCTACGGCACCCGCCTGGAGCGCGAAGGCGAGGGCCTGGCCAAGCGCGCCACCGCGCACGCCTTCTACCGGGTGATCGGGCGCCTGTCGCGGACCCCGATCCCGGCCGACACCGGCGATTTCCGCCTGCTCTCGCCGCGCGCGCTGCAGGCGCTGGGGCAGTTGCGCGAGCGCCATCGGTTCATGAAGGGGCTGTTCGGCTGGGTCGGCTACAACCGGGTGGCCGTGCCCTACCACCGCGAGCCGCGGGTGGCCGGGCGCAGCAAGTTCAACCTGTGGCGGCTGTGGAACCTGGCGCTGGAAGGCATCACCAGCTTCTCCACCGCGCCGCTGCGGCTGGCGACCTACCTGGGCCTGGCGACCGCGCTGTTGGCGTTCGGGTTCGCGCTCAAAGTGGTGGCCAAGGCGCTGCTGTTCGGCGACCCGGTCCAGGGTTGGCCGACGATGATGGCGGTGATCCTGTTCCTGGGCGGGGTGCAGCTGATCGCGCTGGGCATGATCGGCGAGTACCTGGGCCGGCTGTACGAGGAGTCCAAGCAGCGGCCCTTGTACCTGATCGACACTTGGCGGCCGGCGACCGGAGTATCCTCGGAACCGACCCAGTTCCCCACGCTCGCGGAAGGAGACGGCCGTGCGCACAGTAAGGCAACTGTTGGAGGCGAAAACGCCTGAGGTCTTCGCGATCGGCCCGGACGCCCCGGTGATCGAAGCCATCCGCCTGATGGCCGACAAGCGCATCGGCGCGGTGCTGGTGATGGACGGCCCGCGCCTGGCCGGGATCCTGTCCGAGCGCGACTATGCCCGCAAGATCGTGCTGCAGGGACGTTCCTCGGCCGATACCCCGGTGCGCGAGATCATGACCGCCCAGGTGGTCAGCGTCGGCCTGGAGGACAGCGCCGAGCGCTGCATGCAGATCGTGACCGAGCGGCGCATCCGCCACCTGCCCGTGCTCGACGCGGGGGAGGTGGTCGGGGTGGTGTCGATCGGCGACCTGGTCAAGGCGGTGATCGAGGACCAGCAACTGGAGCTGGACCAGTTGCAGCGCTACATCGCCAGCTGAAGCGCGCCGCGGAGGGCAGCGCGGGCCGGGCGCGGTGCGCTGCGGCCGCGTGGGCGCCGGCGCGCGGCGTCGCGCCCGTCGCGCAGCGGCGGTCTTCGCGTCGGGCGCTCGTCTTCGGCCTGGGGCTGCATCGATGCGCGTTGAACGCAGCGCGCTGCGTGGCTGCGCAGGGCGCGCGCGTCGCGCCCGGCGCGGTGCGCGCGCATCTGCCTGGCGGCCGCGCAGGCCGCGGGCACTGAGCGCGCCGGGGCGTCGGAAGCGGCGGCCGCCGCGGCGTGGCGAGTGCGCTTGCAGCGAGGCGACCGACGCGGTGCCGCGCACGCTCGGCTCTGGCATCATGGCCCCGGCCGGTGCGTGTCCGCTTCGGCCGAACGATGCGCACGCGCCGCGCGCGATGCGCCGCCATCGCTCTGTCATCGCTCCGCCGCATCGGCGGCCGCGAGCACCGACCGCAAGGAACGCCATGTCGCTTTTCTCCGTCCCCTCCTGCCTGCGCTGGGCCAGCGCTGCGTTATCGCTGGCGCTGTGCGCCTGCGGCGGCGGACAGGCGCCGCCGCCCGCCGCATCGCCCGAACCCGCGGCCCGGCCGGCACCGCCGCCGCGGCCGGCCACCGCCACGGTGTCCGAGGACGGCCGCTCGATCCGGGTGGTCCTGCCGGTCGGCGAGATGGAGATCCAGGCCAGCGATGTGCTGGGCGGCCGGGCGCTGCGCGCCGACCGGGTCGAGTTCCTGGCCCGCGAAGACCAGGGCGACCGCTACGACGTGGTGTTGCGCATCCAGGGTCCGAGCGATCCCAAGGCCGACCAAGGCCGCTGCCGCGACGGCCGCGAAGTGGTGCTGCACGACATCGCGATGCGCGACAACGACAACCGCATCACCAGCACTCACGCCTACGCCTCCTGCCTGAAGCGGCTGCGGCCGCTGAGCGAGCAGCGCTCGCCGGACGGGCGGGTCGAGTACACGCTGGAGCAGACCGACGCCGACGGCGACACCAGCAAGCAGTATCTGAACTACAACCTGCGCCATCCGAGCGAAGGCACTACGCTCTGAGGCGAGTGCAGGCCGGCGCTGGACTCGACGCAGCCACGAAGGCGGCGGCAGCAACCGGCGGCCTGGAGTACAACCTGCTGCGTCCGGGCGAGGGCGTTGCGATCTGAGCGCGCCGCAACGGCCTGCGCCCGGGGCGCGCCGCCGGTTCGGCGCTCAGTCCACCGAATGGCTGGCGCAGCCGGCGTCCTCGCCGGGCCCCAGCTCCAGCGTGGCCAGCAGCGCCGCCGGCGGCGCCACCGCGCCCAGCGCCAAGGCCGCCGCGCCGCGCAGGCCCAGGCGTTTGTAGTCCGGGCGCGCCTGCGGTTGCTTGAAGCTGCCGGTCAGGCGCAGCGGCGTGCGCAGCGCCAGCAGGCTGCGGTCCTTGGGGCGCGGACGGATGGTCAGGTCCAGGCGCTCCTGGCGCAGATCGATGCTGCCGCTGCCCACCAGCACCGTGTCGCTGGTGTCGAAGGCCAGGGCGCGCGCGCGCATGGTGCCGCCGGCCACGGCGAAATCGCCGAAGGCGCAGCGCACCGGGATCTGGCGGTCGCCGGCGAGCTTGAACTTGAAGATCTCGGCCAGGTCCAGGCCGGCGTACTCCATCAATAGATTGCTGATGCGGCCCTGGCCCATGCCCAGGGCGACGCTGCCGTCGCTGCTGCCGAGCATGGCGGCGATCGAGTTGCCGCTGCCGCTCAGGCGGATGCGGCCGCCGACCCGGCCGACCGCGTCTCGGGCCAGGGCCAGTTGCGGCGCCAGCTTGGACAGCTCCAGCCGGCGCGCGTGGATGTCGGCCTGGGTGCGGATGGGCGAGGCGCGCGCGTCCATGCGCACGCTGGAACGGATCTGCCCGCCGGCCACGCCGAAGTCCAGCGGCGCCAGCCGCAGCAGGCCGTTCTCCAGCAGCAGGTGGGCCTGCATGTCCTCCAGCGGCCAGCCCGGCGCCTGGATGCGCGCGGCCTTGAGCTTCACGTCGGCGTCCATGGCGCGCAGCTTGTCCAGCCGGTAGGGCGTGGAGGGCAGCAGACGCGGGGCAGCGTCGAGGCGGGCGTGCTGGGCGGCCTGGCGGGGATTGGCGCTTTCGCCGCCGCCGGTCTGCGGCGGCGCGCCGACGAAGCCGGCCAAGTCGTCGAAGTCCAGGCGGCGCGAGACCAAGTCGGCGCGCAGATAGGGGCGGGCGCCGCCGGTATCGACGCTGGCCTGGCCGGCCAGGTCGCTGTCGCCGACCTGGCCGCTGAAGTCGCGGTAGCTCCAGCGCGGGCCGTCGCGGCCCAGGCGACCGTCCAGGGCGTAGGGCGGGGTCGGCGGCAGGGCTACGCCGATCAGCGGGTACAGCTCGGCCAGGTCCTGGCCGGACAGGGCCAGGCGCAGGTCGAAATCGCGCAGATGGAAGGGATCGACCAGTTCGCCGCGGGCGTGGGCGCGGGTGGCGCCGGCGCGGGCGCGCAGGTCCAGGCGGTAGGGGCGCGCGGTCTGGCGCAGCGCCAGCGGCGACTCGGCCCGGCCCTGGACGCTGAAGCGCTCGCCCTTCCAGCGCCCGGCGCCGGCCACTTCCACCGGCGCGGCGGCGTCCTGGCGGCCCGGCGCGCGGCTGGAGACGGCCAAGTCCAGCTCGGTCTTGGCGGCCGGGTCGAGGAACTCCAGCCGGCCGTCCTGGATCCAGATCCGCCGGAACACCGGCAGCTCTCCGCCGCCGCCGCCGAAGTCCCAGTTGCCGCCGTGGGCGGGGTCGCGCTGCAGGTGCAGGCGCGGCTGGCGCAGGCGGATATCGGGGATGCGCCACTGACCGCGCAGCAGCGGCCAGGTCTCGATCGCCAGTTCCAGGCCTTCGCTGCTGGCCATCAGCGGCCGCCGCGCCCAGCCGGCGTTGCCCAGGCGCAGGCCCTGGGCGCGGACCACCGTGATCCGGCCCAGGTCCACGTCCAGATCGCCCAGGATCTGCAGGCGGCGGCCGGTGCGCGCCTCGACCTGGCGTTCGATCGGGCCCTTGAACCAGTTCCAGTCCCAGGCCAGGACCAGCGCCAGCAGGCCCAGGCCGAGCAGTCCCAGGCCGCTGCGCCAGGGATGGCGCCGCAGCGGCGCGTGCCAGGCGGGACGGGGTGGAGCGGTGGAGGCGGAGGGCTGGGTCATCGCGGGCGCGCGGACCGGCGGCGCCGGCCTCTGCGCAGGCCTGTTCGCTGGGGATGGCCCCAACCATGGCCAGCGCCCGGTAAAACATCGGTGAATGCGGCGTGGACGCCACCGCGGGCGGTTCAGGCGGTGGCCGGCACCACCTGCGCCATCACCGAGATGTAGTGGCAGACGCTGCCAGCGACGACGAACAAATGCCAGATCGCATGCGAGTACCGCAGCGAGGGCCGGTGGTAGAACACTGTGCCCAGCGTGTAGCACAGGCCGCCGGCCAGCAGCCAGCCCAGGGTCCAGGCGTCCAGCGCCGCCAGCAGCGGCTTGGCCGCGACCAGCACCAGCCAGCCCATGGCGATGTAGATGCCGGTGGACAGCAGCTTGAAGCGGCCGGTGTAGAACAGCTTGAACACGATCCCGGCGAAGGCCAGCGCCCAGATCGCCGCGAACAGGCCCCAGCCCCAGGGCCCGCGCAGGCCGATCAGGGTGAAGGGCGTGTAGGTGCCGGCGATCAGCAGGTAGATCGCGCAGTGGTCGAACACCTTCAGCCGGCCCTTGGCCACCGGGTGTTGGATGGCGTGGTACAGGGTCGAGGCGAGGTAGAGCAGCAGCAGGCTGATGCCGAACACGATCGCGCTGCCGAGCTGCCAGGCATCGCCGTACAGCGCGGCCAGGGTGATCATGACCGACCCGCCGGCCAGCGCCGCAGTGGCGCCCAGGCCGTGGGTCAGCGCGTTGGCGATCTCCTCGCGGATCGAGTGTTCGCCATGGTGGGGGGCATGGGCGAGGTTCATGGTCCGGGCATCCTAACCCGGGATCGGGCCGGGTTTGCCTGCCGTGCACGCATCGGCACGAATCGGCGCGTGCGGCAAGCCCGCGGCGGCCGGTTCCGCGATCCGCGTCACGGTGCCGGCTGGCCGGCCGGGCCGGCCGGCGGGGCCCCTCGGGCCGCCCAGCCGGGGCCAGGCCCGGGGCCGGTCCCGGGCGTTCAGGACAGCCCGTTCAGGCGTTGGATGCGGTGCAGCCGGCGCTGGATCTTGCGCGGCCGGTCGAAGCGGTATTCCTCCACCTCCACCAGCAGGCCGCTGTCCGCGCCGAAGGCCTCGCGCATGGCATAGAGGCGGCCGTTGCCCTCGAAGGCCAGCCAGCGCTCGCCGTCGGCGACCACCTTGATTTGCGAGACCGAGGGGATGATCCGCTCCAGCTCGGCCCGGTCGAGGCGGCCGCGGGCGAGGATCTCCTCGCGCCGCGCCGCCAACGCCCGCGCGCGCTCGTCGGTGGCCTGCCGCGCCGATTCGCGATCGATGCCGTGGATCGGCCGCAGCGCGCGCAGCGGCACCAGCGCCTGGGCCTTGCCGCTGCGCAGGCGGTGGATGTCCAGCACCACCTTGGCCATGTAGGCGTCCTTGTACTCCAGCGCGGCCACTTCGCTGCGCTTGCTCGACAGGTACGCCAGCCATTGCCGCAGGCCTTGCCATCCCTGGCGCAGCAGCGACATCGGCTCAGTCCACCGCCACCGCGTGGGCGTGCTCGCGGGTGGCCAGGAACTGCACCCCGGGCGCGCGCTCCTGCGCCAGTTGCAGGTTGACCCGGGTCGGGGCGAGATAGACCAGTTCGCCGGCCGCGTCCACCGCCAGGTTGAGCGCGTTCTTGTCGCGGAACTCCTCCAGCTTCCTGGCGTCGGCGCAGCGGATCCAGCGCGCGGTGGCGACGCTGACCTGCTCGAAGCTGGCGTCCACGCCGTATTCGTCCTTCAGTCGGTAGGCGACCACGTCGAACTGCAGCACGCCGACTGCGCCGAGGATCAGGTCGTTGCTCATCAACGGGCGGAAGAACTGGGTGGCGCCTTCCTCCGACAACTGCGCCAGGCCCTTCTGCAATTGCTTGAGCTTGAGCGGATCGCGCAGGCGCGCGCGGCGGAACAGTTCCGGGGCGAAGTTGGGGATGCCGGTGAAGGACAGCGCCTCGCCTTCGCTGAAGCTGTCGCCGATGGAGATGGTGCCGTGGTTGTGGATGCCGATCACGTCGCCGGGATAGGCGCTCTCGGCGATCTCGCGGTCGGAGGCCATGAAGGTCAGCGCGTTGGCCAGCTTGAGCTCCTTGCCGCTGCGCGGATGGAAAGCCTTCATGCCGGCGCTGAAGCGGCCCGAGCAGATGCGCATGAACGCCACCCGGTCGCGGTGCTGCGGGTCCATGTTGGCCTGGATCTTGAACACGAAGCCGGTGAGCTTTTCCTCGGTGGGCTGGACCTGGCGGCCGGTGGTCTCGCGCGGCTTGGGCGCGGGCGCATGCTCGACGAAGAAGTCCAGCAGCAACTGCACGCCGAAGTTGTTCACCGCCGAGCCGAAGAACACCGGGGTCTGCTCGCCGGCCAGGTACTTGGCCTTGTCGAAGGGATGCGAGGCGCCTTCCACCAGTTCCAGCTCCTCGCGCAGCTCGGCCAGCATCTGCGCGCCGATCCGCGCTTCCAGCGCCGGATCGTCGATGGAAGCGAAGATGGTCGAGTCCTGGCGGGTGAAATTGCGGCCCGGCTCGTACAGGTGGACCTCGCCGCTGACCAGGTGGACCACGCCCTTCAGGCGCTGGCCCATGCCGATCGGCCAGGTGATCGGCGCGCACTGGATGCCGAGCACGCTCTCGACTTCGTCCAGCAGCTCGATCGGGTTCTTGCCCTCGCGGTCGAGCTTGTTGATGAAGGTCATGATCGGCGTGTCGCGCAGGCGGCAGACCTCCATCAGCTTGATGGTGCGCTCCTCCACGCCCTTGGCCACGTCGATCACCATCAGCGCCGAGTCCACCGCGGTGAGCACGCGGTAGGTGTCCTCGCCGAAGTCGGCGTGGCCGGGGGTGTCGAGCAGGTTGACGATGCGGCCCTCGTAGGGGAACTGCATCACCGAGGAGGTCACCGAGATGCCGCGTTCCTTCTCCAGCGCCATCCAGTCGGAGGTCGCGTGGCGGGCGGCCTTGCGGCCCTTGACCGAGCCGGCCATCTGGATGGCGCCGCCGAACAGCAGCAGCTTTTCGGTCAGCGTGGTCTTGCCCGCGTCGGGATGCGAAATGATCGCGAAGGTGCGGCGGCGGGCGGCTTCGGCGGAAACGTCGGACATGCGAGAGGGCGGCGGGAGGCCGCGGAAGAGCGA